>VGRO01000119.1 GCA_016875335.1 Deltaproteobacteria bacterium
TTTTCCAGTCCCTAAGGGCCAGGAAATGATTTACTCAATCATTTCTCGGGCCCGTTTGCTTGCTCCGTGGGTCGCCAGCTCGCGGACCAAAGGTCCGACTCGCGGCTCCGTCCTGATGTGAGAGTGATCGACTTATTATTTTCCAGTTCCTAAGGCGAAAGACCGTCCTGCTGCCGACGAAGAGTCTGGCCATCCTGCGGCATGCGTCCTTGCTGCCTCGGTCCGCGCGCCGCGCACGTCCGGGCGGTCGCCGCTATGGCCCCTGACACGCCCCCGCCATCTCGCTACGCTTGCGCGCCCGCGGGCGAGTGGCACCGCGCACTGTGGTTCCATGGCGAATGCGCCCGAGTTGACCCCCAGCGAACCTTGCCCGCCGCCCCCGTCCGGCGTCCAGGACTACGTGCGCCCGATGCACATCGGAGCGGTCGCGATCGATCGGCCCTTTGCGCTCGCGCCGATGTCCGGCGTCACCGACTCGGCGTTTCGGCGGACCGTGCAGGCCGCGAGCGGCGGCACTGTCGGTCTGCTGGTCACCGAGTTCATCAGCATTGAGGGGCTGACGCGCAAGAACCTCAAGTCGGCCATGCGCATGGCCTTCGACCCGATCGTCGAGCGGCCGTTGAGCGTGCAGATCTTCGGCGCCGAAATCGCGCGCATGGCCGACGCCGCGCGGATGGTCGCCGATGCCGGGGCGCAGATCGTCGACATCAACTGCGGCTGCCCCGCGCCCAAGGTGGTCCGGCGCGGCGGCGGCGCCGAACTGCTGCGGCAGGCCGATCACCTGGCGCGCCTGGTCGAGGCTACTGCGGCGGCCGTGGCGATCCCTGTCACCGTCAAGATCCGCTCGGGATGGAGTGCCGACACCGTCAATGCCGTCGACATCGCGCGGCGCTGCGAGGCCGCGGGCGCGCGGATGATCGCCGTCCACGGCCGCACCCGCATGCAGATGTACACCGGAGAGGCGGACTGGTCGGTCGTCGACGCGGTAGCGCGCGCGGTCGGCGTCCCGGTGTTCGGCTCCGGCGACGTGGCCACCGCCCAGCAAGCCCTCTGGCGCCTGCGCACGACGGCGGCGGCCGGCGTGATGATCGGCAGGGCTGCCATCATGAACCCGTGGATTTTCGGCCAGATCGACGACGCCGTGCGCGGCGCCGCCGTGCGCGACGTGACGCCGCTCGACCGCCTCGGCTTGCTGCGCTCGTTCCGGGATCTGCAGCGCGAACGCCTGCCCGAGCACGCGGTGCCCGGCCGCCTCAAGCAACTGCTGGCGCGCATGACCAAGGGGTTCGCCCACGGCACCCTTTTGCGCGAGCGGGCGATGCGGTCGGCCACCACGGACGAGATGTTCCAGTGGATCGAGAGCTTTTTCGAGGCCTTGCAGTCCGGCGGATTGCCGGCCTGGTGCGATCGGGCGCGCGCCGGCCTGCCGGGTCACGACCGCGCGAGTTTGCCCGACCAGGCCGACCCAGTCTCCGTCGTTTGATCAGGCGTCGGCGGTCGCTGCAGCGCAAGCGCCGGTGCCGCATTGCGGCAGGCCACAGCCGCCGGCCTTGGGCGCCTCGGGTGGGCTGTCGTCCTTGGCCGACTTGCTGGCATGGTAGTCCGAGGCGTACCACCCGCTGCCTTTGAGGTGAAAGGTGCCTCCGGTGATCAGGCGCTTGCAGTCCGGGTCGCCACACGCGGGACACAGCGCGCCGGCGGGTTCAGTGATGCGCTGGTGCTTCTCGAAGCGGTGGTCGCACGCGGCGCAGCGGTAGTCGTAGGTTGGCATGGCGAATCCTCTGGGGTGCGCGACATCGCGCGGCGCTGGCGGGCCGGGCGCCTGATGCGCAACGAAAGTCGCCGTGCGCCCCGCTGTCAAGCGACCGCCGTGCGACCACCGCGCCTGGTCCCTCCGGGCGAGACTTGCAAGACCGCGCCGCGCCCTCGCGCGTCCCACGCCCGCCTTCCGGCTGGCCGCGCCAACCCCTCATTTCGGAGTCCGTCATGTCCAGGCTCATCCCGATTGCCGCCCTTGCCGCGAGCCTGTTGCCCGCAGGGGCCCTGTGCGCCGCCGACGGCGAGGTTTTGGTCTCGCGGATCGCCACCGTCACGGTGTACGCCGACCGCGCCCAGGTCACCCGCCACGCGTCCGTCGAACTGCAGAGCGCCGTCGGCCGCTACGCGCTCGCCAAGCTGCCCGGGTGGATCGACGCCGAGGCGGTGCGCGTGGCCCTCGACCCACCGGCCGCCGGACAGATCCTGGACGTCTCGGTGCAGCGCGATCACCTGGCGCAAGCCCCGGAGGAAGCCGTGCGCAAGGCCAACGAGGCCGTTGCCTTGGTCGCCGACGAGATCGGCGCGATCACCGACGAAGAGCGCACGCTGCAAGAGGAGATCGCCCGCATGGACGCCCTGCGCGCCCTGTCGATCGACCGGGTGCCGCGCGAGATTGCCGTCGGCGAACTCAGGGCCAAGTCGCTGGCCGAGACCATGGCCGTCATCAGCGAAACCGTGCGCCGCGACCGCCAGCAACTGCGGCAACTGGTCAAACGTCGCCGCGAACTGGAACCCGTGCTGCAGCAGCGCCAGCGCGAACTGGCCGATCTGCACGAACGATCGCACCTGCAACAGAGCACCATCGTGGTCGAGGCGCGGGGCGCGGGCAAAGCCACCCTCAAGGTGACCTACCTGACGCCAGGCGCCACCTGGGAGCCAGTCGGCGAACTGCGCGTGACCAAAGGGGGCACCCTGGTCCAGGTGCAGCAGTTCGCCCAGGTCGTGCAAACCACGGGCGAGGACTGGACGGGCGCGGTTCTGGCGTTCTCGACCCAGCGGCCCGACGACGTGCTCGACGTGCCCAAGGCGCACGGGCTGATGCTCGACAAGACCGGAGCGGGGCTGGGCGACGTGGTGGCCAAGATGGCGGCGTCGTTCAGTCAGGCGCAGTCGGTGTACGCGGCGCACAACGAGTCGATCGCCAAGAAGAAGGGCAACCAGTGGTCAGAGTCGCTGGCCCGCCAGGCCGAGGCGCAGAACCGGGCGTTGACGAGCTTTTCGCGCATCGAGGGCCGCGGGACCACGGCGCATTTTTTCGCGCTCGGCGAACGCGCGGTGCGGCCCGACGGCAAGGCCGTGCGCGTGCCGATTGCCGCTGGGGAGTTCAATGCCACGCCCCGCATCGTGGCGGTGCCCGAAGTGTCGCTCAACGCCGTGCGCGTGGCGGACCTGCGCAATGGCGGCCAGGTGCCGATCCTGCCGGGGCGGGCCGCGCTGTACGTGGACGGCGCCTTTGTCGGAGCGGCCGAACTGGACTTTGCGGCGCCGGGCGAGGCTTTCAGCGTGTTCTTGGGCGTCGCCGACCGCATCAAAGTCGAGCGGTCGCTGGACAAGAAGATGAGCGCCCTGCGCCGCAGCGGACGGCGCACCGAAATGGCCCTGGCGTTCGTGGTGACGCTGGAGAACTTGAGCGACCAGCCGCAGACCCTGGAGCTGTCCGAGCGCATCCCCGTGGCGCAGTCCGAGCAGATCGAGGTCAGCGACGTCGAGACGCCCCACAAGACCAGGCCGGACAACCAGGGCGTCGTGCGCTGGACGGAGACGCTGCCGCCGCGCGGCAAGGTGCTGTTGCGGCTGAGCTACACCCTGGAGTACCCGTCGGACTTCGTGACCCGGGCGCGCATGCAGGATCCCGAGCGCCACCGGCCGCCGGCCTCCTCGCCCGCGGCACCGCGACAGCAGCGCAAGTTGTACGAACAGATCGACGCCTTGGAGCACGCGCTGTAGGCGTGTAGGCGCGGTCGCCGTTGACAAACCCGCCCCGCCGTTGCACAATCGTCGCACCGAACCCCTGGCGCCCGCAGATGGCGCCCCCGGAGCGACGATGCGCACCTTGCCCGCCTTGGCCCGCCTGCTGGCCGCCGCCCTGACCCTTTTCGCCCTGCCTGCCCTTGGCGCCGTCGTCGGCGTGCAGGGCCTGGTGACCACCGCGGGCGGAGGTCCGGCGGCCGATGGCACCTATGGGTTGACCTTTTCGCTGCTGGACGGTCCGGCCGGCAAGGCCGTGTTCAGCGAAGGGCCGATCCTGCTGGAGGTCAAGGCAGGCGCTTTCGCCCACGGCCTGGGCAGCAAGTCGGTGCTGCCGCAATCCGCCCTGGACGGCGAACGCTGGCTGCAGGTGCAGATTGGCTTGGATCCTGCGCTGCCTGCCGTGCCGCTGCGCCACGTGTTCCTGGCGATGCGCGCGCAGATGGCCGAGGCGCTGCAGTGTTCGGGGTGCGTGACGGCCGCGCACCTCGATCCGGCGGTGTTCAAGGACCTGCTCAAGGCCGCCGACCTCAAGGACTACGTCAAGACCACGGATTTGCAGCTCTATGCCAAGACCGCCGATTTGGGCGGATTCGCAAAGTCGGCCGACCTTTCCGCCTACGCGCAGAAGGCTGAACTCGGCGACTACGTCAAGGCGGCCTCGCTGGCCAAGGTGGCAGCGAGCGGCAGCTACAACGACCTCAAGGATCTGCCCAAGCTCGCCGACGTGGCCAAGACCGGCGCCTACGGTGACCTGACCGGCCAACCGGTGCTGCCCAAGCTGGGTGCGGCCTGCGGGACCGGACTGGTGATGCGCGGCCTCAAGGCCGACGGCAGCTACGACTGCACCCAGGGCGGCGTGACCGCCGACTCGCTGCCCAAGGACGGCCTGGACGAACTGAGCAACGGCCTGCTGACCAACCAATTCAGCGAGGTGACCGCGAGCGCCAAGACGCCCATCGACATCCCCGACAACTCGGGAGCCGGGGTCACCGACACCGTCGTCGTGCCCGATCACGGCGCGGCGCAAGCGGTGCTGGTCACGCTGGACGTGCTGAACTCCGACATCAGCAAGGTCAAGGCCAGCGTCTTCGATCCCAACGGCGTGGAATACGTGCTGCACGAGTTGAGCGGCAGCGGCAACACCCTCAAGGGCGTCTGGCCAAGCCCAGACAAGTTGGTCAAGGGCGACCTGTCGACGTGGGTCGGCAAGAACGCCAAGGGCATCTGGAGCCTCAAGGTCGCCGATGTCGCCGGCTTCGCGGGAGGCAAGGACGGCAAGATCGTTGGCTGGAGCGTCACGGTCAAGACGCTCTCGGACAAGAAAGTCGCAGCCACCAAGGGCTTTCAGCTCGGCAATAGCAACACTGCGCCGGTGCCGTGCGCTGCCAACACGTTTGGCATGATGTACGCCAGCCCGGCCGACAAGGCGTTCTACGTCTGCAATGGCAAGTATTACGTGCCGTTCTCGCTGGTGCACGTCGGCACCGCCGCCCATCCGGCCGAGTCGTGCAAAGATATCCTGGCCAAGGCCCCGGGCAGCAAGGACGGCTGGTATTGGCTCAATACGGGCACTGGGTCGGCGCAGGCGTGGTGCGACATGACCACCCAGGGGGGCGGTTGGACGCAGGTGGTCAAGTGCGCCATCGCGGACAATTGCGTGGTCAGCGGCAAGTTCTTGTACGTGCAGGACTGGTTGGCGGCCGACATGGGCACGCCGACGACCGGCGGCTCGTACGTTCAGGGCAAGTCGTTGGATGCCACAGTGGGCGCAGCGACCGAGATGCTGGTCAGTGTCACCAACCCTTCGTCCAAGCTCACGGGCCATTTGCACTATCCGCTGCTCAAGGAGTGGTTCTCGTCGTCAGGTCATTTTCAATCGGCACCCCAGACATTCGTTCGCATCGATCCGAACGGTGGAAAGGCTAGCTATTCCGCAAGATTGTGCTATGCCCCAACCTACTCTTACCGGGTGCGCTCCCTGCAAGGCGGCAGTGGCTTCACGTTCCTTGGCGCCACCAGTGAGTCCCCCTCAAGCAGCGCCGGGGCGTCCTGCGACTACGGCCCATGGGGCACCCAGATGCTGATCCGCGACTACAACAATGGCTTGACCGCCAATTGGGGCACCGTACCGCAAAACACCTGGGCGCAGCAGGCGTATGAGCACCGGATCTTGGTCCGGTAGGGGCGCGGCGCACATCGAGTCGATTTTTTCTGCGACCGTGTTGACCGTCGCTACGCCCCAACGCCTACGCCGCCAGGGGATCGGCCTCGGCCGCCCGCAGGCACCCCTGCAAGACCGGGTGATCGCGCGCCGGGGTTGCGTCGCTGGATCCCGCCATGAGCACTTCCAACTGCGCTGCCGCCGCGTCGAGATCGGCGTTGACGATCACCTGCCACGGCGCCGCCGACTCAACTACGCCGCACAGCTCTTGGCGGGCGGTGCGCAACCGCCGGCGCAGGGTCTGCTCGGTCTCACTGCCGCGGTCGCGCAGGCGCTGCACCAGCACTGGCCAACTCGGCGGCAGCACGAACACCAGCCTCGCCGCGTCGGGGTAGGCGCGCCAGAGGTTGTGGGCGCCAACGATGTCAACGTCAAAGAGGACGTCGCCGCCGTCCTTTGTCAGCCGCCCTATCTCGGCCTTGCTGGTGCCGTACCAGTTGCCGTGGACCTGGGCACACTCGGCGAAACCATCGGCGTCGCGCAACGCCAGGAACGCAGCCGTATCGACGAAAAAGTAGTCGACGCCGTGCACTTCGGTGGCCCGCATCGGCCGGGTGGTGTGCGAGACCGAAAACCCCCGGCGGTTTGGGCGCGCGCCGATCAGGCGGTGGGCGAGCGTGGTCTTGCCGGCGCCGGCCGGGCCCACGAGGATGACCAGCAGGCCGGCCATCGCGACTACTTCGCCGGTTCGGCAGCGGGCGCGGCCCGGGCGGGAACTGTGGCGGGCGACTCTGCAGCGGCGGCACCCGTCTCCAGTTCCGCGAACTCGGCGGCTCCGAGCGGTTCCGGCACGGCCTGCCCGGACGCTTGCAGCGCCTCGCGCACCAGTTCCTGCACCTGGCCCAGGCTCTCGGCCCTGCGTCCGTTGACGTAAAAGGTCGGCGTGCCATCCACGCCGGCGACCTCGCCCGCTTTCTCGTCGGCGGCGACGGCGGCCTTGCTGGCCTCGGACTGCACATCGGCCGCGAACTTCTTGCCATCCAGGCCCAGCTTCTTGGCGTAGGACTGCACGGCGGGCCAGTCGAGCTTGTCCTGGTTGGCAAAGAGGGTGTCGTGCATTTCCCAGAACTTGCCCTGCTGGTGCGCAGCCCACGCTGCCCGCGCCGCCCCCTCGGCGTTGGGGTGACTGAGCTTGAGCGGGTAGAACTTGTAGCAGAGCAGCGCCTGGTAGTGCGCGCGCAGCTTTTCCAGCGGCACAATGGCGCGCCGGCAGAACGGGCACTCGAAATCGCTGAACTCGACGATCTTGACCTTGGCGTCGGCCGGGCCGCGCACCGGCGACGTCCCGATGTCGATCGGCACCACGGTGTTCAGCCGCTCAATCTCGCGCAAAAGCGCCTGAACCGCTTGCGCCTTGCCCATGCCCTGCGGGCCGAGAAACTCGACCAAGCGGGCCGCCAGCTTGGGGGCGATCGCGCAGTCGCCCGCCCGCAACGCGTCGAGCATGCTGCGGGTCTTTCCGCAGGGGTCGAACTGCTCCGCGAGGACGTCGAGCAGGACCTTGCGCTCCTTGTCGTCGAGGTCCTTGGGATCCACGGATTTGGGCAGTTCCGGTCGCGGCGGCGGGGCGGCGCCCAGCTCCACCGCGGTCGGTTCGGCGGCCAACGGCACGGCGGCCGCGGGTCCCGGATCGGTCGGCGCCGCCCGCGTCGAATCGGCGTGCTTGCAGCCAGCGATCGCGACACCCGCGCAGCCGGCGATCAACGCAAAGGATATCAACGACCGAATCGCCATGCGCACTCCGCTCTCGCCCGTTCGCCTTTGGCCGCCCCGTGGTGCATCTGGGCCGGGCGCGATAGCATGCGCGGGCGCCCACGGTGGCGCAAGATGCCCGCACCGTGGCCGACGCGCCCCCGCTTCGCACCTGGCTCATCGCGCTCGGCGCCAACCTGGGCGATCCGCGGGCGACGCTCCCTGTCGCGTGGCGCGCGGTGGTGGCGACCCTGCGCCTGCGCGATGCCCGATTGAGCCCGCTTGTGGCCTCCGATCCGGCCGAAGGCTGCGGCGGTCCACAGTTCTGCAATGCGGTCGGTCGCGGTCGCAGCGACATCGACCTGCGGCAGGGCCTCAGCACGCTGTTGGCCATCGAGGCGGCGTTTGGGCGCGACCGCGCGCGTCAGGGCGACCACGGGCCGCGAACGCTCGACCTCGACGTGTTGGCCGTCGATGACCTCGTTTCGGACGACCCGGAACTGACCCTGCCGCACCCGCGCATGCACCGACGGGTTTTCGTATTGGAGCCGCTGGCCGCCGTCTGCCCCGAGTTCGTGCACCCGAGAACCGGCCTGACGCTGGCGGCGCTGTTGCGCGGCGTGGCGGTCGGCATGCTGCTGCTGACCGCGCTGGGCTGCCGGCATCCGCCGGAACCGCCGACGCCGCTGCGACCGCCGGGCCAACCGCCGGCCGACTACGTGCTGGCCGAGGTGCCGCTGGACCACACGCCGTCGCTCGACCGCGCGCTTTTGGGCTTCTCGCTGGTCGGCGCGGACCAGGATGGCCTTGACGTGCTGCGCGCGGTGGCCCCGCAGTTCACCGCCGACGACCTGCGCCGCGACACCGGCGCCCGCCGCACGGTGGCGTGGGCGGTGTACCGCGAAATCGCCGCGCAGCAGTTGGGCGAGCGGTTTGCGCAGATCCGGACGTTGGTCGATACCTTGCAGGCCGCGGCGCCCGGCAGCCCCGAGGCCCGCTTCTGCCGCGCGCTGCTGCGCCTGGTGCTCATCGAGCGCGGCGAGGCGGATCTGCGCGGCGCCGGCATCGAGCGCTCCGTGCTCGTCGATCTGCGCGACGATCTGCAGGCCCTGGTCGCCCTGGGCTGGTCCGGCCCGGCCGAATACGACGCGGCGCGCCTGGCCCACGAGGCGGAGCGCGTCGACCGTCTGCTGGCGGCGTGGCCGGTGCACGGGGCCGCGGCGGCGCCGGCCTCGGACCTGCCGGGTGCTGCGACCCCGTGACTGCCCGCCGTGCCTTGGTGCTGGCCGGGCTGTTGGCGGTGGCCGTCGTCGCCGGGGCGGGCTTCTTTGCCGACCTGGACAAGCTGGGGGCCGGGCTGTTCGCCTATCCGGCGCATCGCATCGCCATCGCGTGCGGTCTGGTGCTCGGCAACTACGGCCTGCGCGCCTTGCGCTTTCGATACTACCTGGGGCGCCTGGACATCGCGGTCGGCGCGGGCGAGGCGGCCCTGGTCTTCGTGGCCGGCTTCCTCTTTACGGTAACGCCGGGCAAGATGGGCGAAGTCGTCAAGGGCTGGCTGGTCAAGCGCCGCCACGGCCACTCGGCCACGGCGGTCGCGAGTTCGGTGGTCGCCGAACGCTTGACCGATGTCGTCGGTCTGCTGTTGGTCGCTGCTGCCGGTGTCTGGCAGTTTGGCGCGTACCGCGGGCTGTTCTGGGGCGTTTGCGGGCTGTGCCTGGCCTTCTTGGCGGTGGTGTTGCACCCGCAGTGGGTGCCTGCGCTCCTTGAACGCGCCGCACATCCGCGCTTGGGCCGCGCGACGGCCAAGATCGCCCAGGCCCACAGGGCGCTGCGGACCTTGTGCGCGCCGCGCCCGCTCTTGGCCGGGGTGGCGCTGGCCGCGGCCGCGTGGTTTCTCGAAGCCGTGGCATTCCGCGTGTTGCTCGACGGGTTGGGGGCAGGCGCAGGTCTCGGCCCGGCGGTGGTCATCTACACCATGGCGACGCTGTTTGGCGCGGTGTCGATGTTGCCCGGTGGCGTGGGTTCGACCGAGGCCGTGATGGTGGCCCTGCTGCTGGCTCCGGCGCTCGGCGTGGGGCTCGATCGGGCCGGGGCGACGCTGGCGACCCTGCTCATCCGCTTCTGCACGTTGTGGTTCGGCGTGGCGCTCGGCGGCGTGGCGTGGGCCTGGCTGGCGCGCAGGCCGTCAACCCAGGACCGATAGCGGCCTTGCGGGAACTCCCCGGCCAGTTCGTGGGCCGCTTGCGCCGTGTCCAACCTGGTCGGATGCCCGCTCAACGCGGTTCCAGCATGGCGACAGTCCCAGCAATCGCCGGCCGACCCTGGAGACTCGACCAGTTATGGGTCGAGTCTCTTTGCTGTTCAGTGGGTTGCCAAGCTCGCGTCGGAGCCGACTCGCGGCAACGTCATGACAAGACTCGGTTCACTGGGCGAAACTGATCGCGCCTCTACGTCGCGGACGCCGCCTCGACCGGCAGCCGCAACAGCCGCGCGCCATTGCGCCACAACACGTCCTTGCGCAGTTCGACGTCGTCGCCCGCGGCCATGAACACCTTGGCCAGGCCGATGCCCTGGTGGTAGAACGGCCAGTCGCTGCCGAACAGGATCTTGTGGCGCGGTGCATGCGCGAAGATCGCCCGGACGTTGGAAACGGACTGACTGCTCACCTCAAGGTACACATTGCTGTATTTCTTGCAGTATTCTAGGGCCAACGGCATCTGCAGCGCGCCCGAGTGCCCCAGGATGAACGGCACGTCCGGGTTTTCGGCCAGCGCCCGTTCGTAGTGGCGTACTTGGCTCAGGTAGCGGCCGAGGCGCGTCTCGATGTCCACGGGACCGCAGTGGAAAAGCACCACCAGCTTGTATTGTGCGCATAGCCTGTAGAGCTTCATGGCGCGCCGGTCATCGGGCCGCACCAATTGCACCGCGGGATGGAACTTGATGCCGGTCGCGCCCAGGGCCACCTGGGCTTGCAAGGCCTTGCGCATTCCCGGGCGGTACGGGTGGATGCAGCCAAAGCACACGGCCCGCTGCTGGCCGCGCGTCGCGTGCAACCAGGTGGTGGCGTTGTGCGACAGCACCGGGAAATCGATGGGCAGCAGGACGCTCTTGAGCACGCCCAGTTCGTCCATTTCGGCCTGCAGGTTGGCCCAGGTGTGGGTGCGGCGCATCCCCTCGGCACCCAGCGATTGCAGCGTCAGGTCGTCGGTCAGCGCCGCCAGGGCGGCCGGCGGGATGTTCTTGTTGATGTAGATGTCCAGGTCGAGCGGGACGTCCTTGGGCAGGTAGTGTTCGGTTTCGGGCCAGCGGCGCATCAGGTCCACCTGGTTGGGGCGACCGTAGGCCAGCGCAAGATGGGTGTGCACATCGAGCGCCGGGCCGAGCGCCGGATCCGCCAGGACCAGGCGACCTTCTCTGGCCTCGAACCACGGCAGGCGCGCCAGATCCAGCAGGTTGTCGAATCGGGTGGGCAATGTCACGGCAGGCTCCGCGGCACGGCGACCGGCTCCACGGGCTCGGGCGGCCGCAAGGCCAGCGTCGCGTCGCTCGGCGCCAGCAGTAGGCCGAGCAGCCGCGGTTGCGGCGCCTGCACGGTCCACAGCGTCGCGCTGCCGCGGGTTTGGGCGCTGGCCGTGGCCGGGGGCAGAATGGCGGCGCCAATCTCGCTGTCCACCCGCAGGGCCAATTGGCGGGCGTGCGCGGCTTCGTCGTCGGTCGGCGAAGCGTCGCGGCTCAGGCGCATCGCCTCATGGCTCGCCGACATCAGGCTCTGGTGGTCCGTGGATCCGACCGGCAAGACGCGGGCCGCGGCCTCTGCGGTGCGCGCCACCAGCACCGCGAGTTCTGCCAGGTGCGAAGCCGCCTGTCGTTCGCGCACGGTCCAGGCCGGACCTGCCAGACGCCGCCGTTCGTCGGACACCCACGCATCGAGCCGGTCGCGCAGCGCGGCCGCCGCGTCCGGACCCCGGCATTCGTAGCGCAGCGACAGTTCCTCTTTGTCCGCGCCCAGTTGCGCGGTCGCAAACGCCACCTGCCCCTTGAGCGCACCGGCCGGCAGCCAGCCCGCCACCCCATCGGAAGCCGCGGCGAGCGACCACACCGGCCCCGAACCGCGCAATTGGCCGATCGTCTCGGCCATGCCCGGCAACTCCAGCAACTTCTTGGCGCGACCCGTCCGCGCGTTGTTGAGCATCGCCACGCCCGTGTCGTCGCCCAGCCACAACACCCGCTTGCCGGCCGCCACCGCGCGCCAGCGAACGATCGACCCCGGCAGCCCGAACGCCGCAGACAGGCCCGACGGCGCCTGCACCGCGGACACCTGCATGCGCTTGGACAGGCGCCGCACCACCGCCTCGGGGTCGTCGACCGCGAGCACCAAGGCCGCCGCCGCGTCACCGCGCACCAGGACCACGAACGGTTCGCCCTTGGGTTCGATCTCCAGCGCCCGCAATTGGCTGAGTGGCGCGAGCCGGCCGTGGGTGTGCAGTTCGCGCTCTGCCTGCTGGAGCAGCCGCGCAAGCTGGTCCTTGTGCACGCCGACCAGTTGTCGCGCGTCGGCCGGCAGGTCGTCCCACACGCCCGCGTCCGCCGGCCGCGCCGCCACCGCGACCCCGGCCGCCGCCAACGCCACCAGTCCAGCCGAGACCCAAGCAATGGCGCCGCGACTCATCTTGCGGTCCGGGTCGCGCTGCGCCAGCCACGCCACGCCGATGCCGACACCGTAGAGCACGACCAACGGCAGCGACATCAGGCTCTGGTTGATGGGGTCGGGGGTCGGCGTCAACACCGCGCCGATGATGAACGAGATGACGATCCAATAGCGGTAGAACTTGAGCAGTCCTGCCGGCGTCACCAGGCCCAACACCGCGAGGACGTACATGAAAAGCGGCAGCTCGAACACCGCGCCGAACGCCAGCAACATCACGGTCGAAAACGCCACCGTGCTCGCCAGCGTCGGTTCGAGCGTCATGCCCGGCGCCTCGACCGTGAGCTTGATCAGGAAATCGGTCATGAACGGCAGCACCACGAGGTAGCAGAACGCGGCGCCGAGCACGAAGCACGCGACCGATCCGCTGAGCACCGGGACCAGCAGGCGCCTCTCCTTGTCGAGCAGCCCGGGCGCAACGAACGCCCATACCTGATAGAACACCCACGGGCTGGCCAGGAAGATGCCGCCGACCAGCGACAACTTCATGTACACCTCGATCGACTCGGTGATCTGCAAGGCCTTGATGGCATAAAGGTTGTTGTCAGCGAGCGCGTTGCGCACCGGCGCCGACAACCAGGCGTAGAGCTCGACGTGGAAAGCCCAGGCGACGAAAAACGCGACGACCACGCCAATGGACGCGCGCAGCACCCGCGATCGCAACTCGATCAGGTGCTCGCGAAACGACATGGTGCCGTGTTCGGCCGGCGGCGTTCGCGATGTCATGCCGTGGGCGGGCCGTCCAGCGGCGGCGGAAGGTCCGGGTCGTGGGGCGGCGCAAGCGACGGCGCAGGCGGCACAACCACCACGGCCTCGACTTCGTGGCGCACGTTGGGCGAGACGCCGTGGGCGCGCGTTCCGGCGATGGGCGCCCCCGACGGCAGATGGAACGCAGGCCTGGCCACCGCGGGATCAGGGGGCGCGTCCCCCGGAGCCGCCGTGCGCAGCGGCGGAGGACCGTCGTCGATGGCCAACTGCGGATGCGGACCGGGATCGGCGACGGCCAGCGCGGCGTCGGCCGGCGGCGTCTGCACCGGCGCCTGCACGGTGGCGGCGGCGCGGCGCGGCACCACGGCGATGGTCTCGCCATCCGCAGGTGGCTGCACGGGGAGCGGTCGCTGACCGACGTCGTCGTCGAGGCGGGCGTGGCGTTCGATCTCCCGCGCCTGCTCGTCCACCAGATCCGTGACGTCACGCTGGACCGACTCGACCTCGCGGGCCAGTTCGTCCATGCTCTGCCGCAGTTCGTGTTGGGCGAGGTTCGCCGCGCGACGCAAATCGCGCACGCCGCTGCCGACGGTCTTGACGACTGCCGGCAGCTTGTCCGGGCCGACGAATAGCAGCAGCAACAGCAGGATGACGACGAGTTCTGGTCCGCCGATGCCGAACACGCTGGACCCCGCTCGCCGCTGGGCGGACCCCTACTCGGGCTCGCCGCTGAGGCCCTTGTCGGTAATCGACCACCACGCGGCGCGGTTCGGATCGGTCTCGCGATTGACGTACCCCTTGTCCAGCAGCCGCGTCAGCGCGTTCTGCAGGTTTTCCTTGTGGTACTTGCCGCCGCACATCGAAAACAACTCGACGATCTGGATTTCCCGGTCCGGCCACCTGCGCAACACGTGCAGACAATAGGTGGTCGCCGTCTCCTTGGTAAACGAGTATGCCATGGGCTCCTCATCGCACCCGGCGGCCAAGTTGGGGAAGGGGCCGGCCAAGTGGGGGCCAGCATGGTAGCAAGGCGCTGGGAACTTGGGAAGGGCCGGTCATGCCGGTGTGGCCGTTGGAGTCGCCTGGAATTACTGCCGATCGCAGTTGCGCGGCCTTGGAGCTGGCACCGCGCCACAGTCGACGTTTTGGCGGGCGCCGCCGTTGGCCATGTGCCCCGCGCCCTCCGCGCACCAACCGGCCCTGCACCAGTCCCTGGGCCTACGCCTGTCCGGCGCAGCCGGCTGACCCTGAAAACCCCACCTGGTCGCAGTGTCCGCGGTACTGCGCGACCTTCGCCGCCGGATCGCCGTCCGTGCTTGCCACCATCGCCACACCGGACCCTGCCTCGCCAGCTCCCCCGCATTCGCCACCTCCGCCCCGAATTGGACCCTCCCGCCCACTTGCGCTAGATCGCCCGCCTGGCGCCTCCGCGCCGGCGGACCAACGATGGCCGATGCTTCCAACGGCGCGCGCAACACCTTTGATGTCCTGGTGGTCGGCAGCGGCGCAGCAGGCCTGTCGCTGGCCCTGAACCTCGCTGACCGGTGCAGCGTCGCGGTCCTGACCAAGCGCGGGCTGTCGGACAGCAACACCAGCCTGGCGCAGGGGGGCATCGCCGCGGTGCTCGATCCCATCGGCGACGACCCAGGGCGGCACGTGCACGACACGTTGGTCGCGGGCGCAGGACTGTGCAGGCGCGAAACCGTCGAAATGATCGTGCACGCCGGGCCGACGGCCATCGCGCAATTGAGAGCGCGCGGCGTGCAGTTCGACACCGACGAGGCGGGCCAACTGCACCTGACCCGCGAGGGCGGCCACTCGGCGCGACGGGTGGCGCATCAGGCCGATTCGACAGGGTTTGCCATCGAGTCGGCGCTGGTCCAGCAGGTGCGCGCCCACCCGGCCATCGCGGTGTACGAGCACTATCAGGCGGTCGACCTCATCACCCGCGCGCGGCTGGCCCGCCGGTCGGGACGCGGTACGCCGGGTTGGAAGGGCGACCGCGTGCTCGGCGTCTATGCCCTGGACATCGCGCGGAATCGCGTCGAGGCCTTCGCGGCGAACGTCGTGGTCCTCGCCACCGGCGGGTCGGGCAAGATCTACCGCTATACCACCAACCCCGACGTGGCGACCGGCGACGGCGTGGCCATGGCCTGGCGGGCCGGCGCGCGGGTGGCCAACATGGAGTTCTTCCAGTTCCATCCGACGTGCCTGTACCACCCCCAGGCCAAGAACTTCCTGATTTCCGAAGCGTTACGCGGCGAGGGCGGCATCTTGCGCAACCGCAAAGGCGAAGCCTTCATGCCGCGCTACGACGACAGAAAGGACCTGGCGCCGCGCGACATCGTGGCCCGCGCCATCGACGCCGACCTCAAAGAGAGCGGCGACCCCTGTGCGTTCCTCGACATGACCCACCTGCCGGCCGACTTTCTCGAAGATCATTTCCCGATGATCCACGCCCGCTGCCTGCAACTGGGCATCGACCTGCGGCGCGAGCCCATCCCGGTCGTGCCGGCGGCGCACTACCAGTGCGGCGGTGTTCAGGTGGACCGCGACGGCCAGACCAGCATCGAGGGGCTGCTGGCCATCGGCGAGGTCGCCTGCACGGGGCTGCACGGCGCCAATCGCCTGGCCTCGAACTCGCTGCTCGAAGCCGTGGTCTACGCCGACCGCGCGAGCCGCAAGGCCGTGGAAATCTTGCAGGCCCGCGGCAGCGCCCGCGAGCTCAACGTGCCCGAATGGGACACCGGCAGCGCCAGCAACCCAGACGAACAGGTGGTCGTGACGCAAAGCTGGGACGAGATCCGCCGGCTGATGTGGAACTACGTGGGCATCGTGCGCTCCAGTCGCCGGCTGCTGCGCGCTCAGCGGCGCCTGCAGCTCATCGCGCAGGAAGTGCAGCAGGACTGGTGGCGCTTCTACTTGACGCCCGATCTCATCGAACTGCGCAACATCACTGCGGTGTCGCTCTTGGTCGTCGAGTGCGCGCTCGGCCGCCAAGAGAGCCGCGGCCTGCACTGGTCGATGGATTACCCCGAAACCGACGACGAGAACTGGGCGCGCGATTCGGTGACGGTGCGCAGCGGGGCGTAGCCCCCACTATCCGCCCTCAACCGGCCCCGTCATGCGGTGACCGAGCACCAGCGGCACCTGGCGCGGCTGCCAGCCCCACACGTCAAAAAGCCGCCCAAATACCAGGTCGGCGGTTTGCTGTAGGCCGGCGATGTGCGCCTGGGTGTGGGCGCGGATGTCCGCAACGCCGCCGCACGCCGGGCTGTGCGCGAGCTGTTCCGCGTACACACCGAGCCAGCGCTCCACCAGCGACGCGTCCACTTCCAGGTGGAACTGGAAACCCCAATTGCGCTCGCCGGCGCGAAACGCCTGGTTGTCGCAGCCAACCGTGTAGGCCAGCCGCTCGCAGCCGCTCGGGATGGCGAAGGTGTCGCCATGCCAGTGGAACATCGGCGCGCCGTCGTCCACGGCCGACAGCACGGGGTCTTGCTGGCCCGCGGCCGTCAGGTGCAGCGGCGACCAGCCCAACTCTGGTGCGCGGTTGCGACCGACCGATGCGCCGAGCGCGTGTGCCAGCAGTTGCGCGCCCAGGCAGATGCCGAGCACGGGCACCCCGCGCTGCAACGCCGCCTCCACCAGTTGCAGCTCTGCTTTGAGGTGCGGGTACTTGTCCTGCTCGTCCAGGTTCTGTGGCCCGCCGAGCACAATGAGCGCATCGACATCGCCCAAGTCGGGCCGCTCTTCGGGCGCCCGCCGGGCGTTGTGGTAGCGCACCCGAATGCGCCGGCGCCGCAGCAACGGATCCAACGTACCGAGTGGTTCGGCGGCGACGTGCTGCACCACCAGGACCTTGCGCAAGCCGCGCGTGTCGTCCATCGCGCGCTCCGAAGTGGCCTACTGTTGGCGGACGGCGTAGAAGATTCCCTTGATCTTGTTCGGCTTTCCACCGATCGTCAGCGTCATGTCCCACAGGCACTGGTCCTTGATCGAGGTGCCGCCGATGGTGTCGATGAGCTGGTCCTGGTTGGTCTCGAAAATCGGGCACTTGTCCGCCGCGAGCAGCAAGCCGGAGCCCTTGCTCGGGTCACCGGTGGTGCCGTCGAGTTGGTTCAGCTGCGCTTCGAGAAAGGCGGTGCCAAGCGTGATCAGCGTCTCGCAGGTGGTAGTCAGGAAGCCCTCCTTCATCAGGCTCTGCTTGGCGGCCATCTGCTTGGCAAAGTCGGCGCAGCAACTGTCCTTGACCAGGCACTGCTTGCCGGCGAGCAAGCTCTTGATGAGCTTGGCATAGCTGTCGATGGCCGGCGCGTTGGGGTTCTTGGGGTCGAAGGTGATCGCCGGCAACAACTGCTTTTGGACGATGTAGTTGATGAGCGCTCCCCATTTGACCTTGAGCGCGTGTTGGCCAATCTTGATTTGGCTCAACAGCGCGTCGCGCCACAGGTCGAACTGGCCGACCACGGCATCGCTCTGGAAGGCCTCGATGTTGAAGGTCTTCTTTCCGCAGGCCGGGTCCTTGGGGTTGCAG
>VGRO01000120.1 GCA_016875335.1 Deltaproteobacteria bacterium
CGCGCCGGCCCCGGCTCCTGTGCCGATTCCGGCGGCCTCGCGCAACACAGGGGGGCTTCACGTGGTCCAGGCCGTGGGGCAACCGCGGCCGGCTGCCCAACCCGGTCCGCCCAAGCCCCATCCCTCGCAGCCGATCGCCCCGGTACCGCCCGCGCGGCCGGCGCCAAAGCAAGAATTCGACGATGCCGGGCCGACGCTGGAGGCCGCGCTGCCCCTGCCCACCGGCCGGCCGGCGCCGGGTCCTTCGGCCCCCGCAAAAGTGCCGACAGTGCCCCAGTTGACGGGCAAGTCGCTGCCGAGCGGCGGCAAGGCCAAGGGCGTGGCAGACGCCCACGGCGATGCGTTCTTTGCGGCGGGCCACGACCTGAACGATGTCGAACTGTCGCTGCCCGACCCCAACAAGCACAAGCCGACCAAGGAGGAATACCAGAACCTGATTCAGGAGTTCTCGGTGATGTTCCGCCTGGACAAGCGCACCAAGCGCCAAAAGGTGCTGATCGGCGTCGTCTTGGCGACGCTGGTGGTCGGGGCGATCAGCTTTGGCGTGGTGTTGACGATCCAGGGCAATGCGAAGCGGCAGTTGATTCGCGATTCCAAGGAGATCCTGGCGGCCTTCGACCTGGGCTACCGCACGGCCGTGGTGCCCAGCGCACCGCAAGAGGCGTCCGCAGCCCCGCAACCCGGCCAGCCCGCGGCTGCCGCCAAGGCCGAGGCGCCCCAGGAGGTCAGCCAGATCGCGGACAAGATCGCCAACATGGTCGCCAAGAAAAAGAGGCCCAAAGCGGTCGCGGTCGCCGCGAATACGGGCCACGGCTCGGGCGCCGGGTTGAGCGAGGCCGAAGCCGCGGCCGCCGCCAAGAAACTGCAAGAGGCCGAAGCCGAGAAGGCCCGCAGACAGGCCGAAGCGCTGGCCCGAGCCAACGAGTTGTTCGGCGGCAAGAAGGAGGCCGCGGTCGGCAGTGTCGCGCTTGGCGTGCAGGCGGTCGAAGACAGCGAAGTGCGCAAGCTCTGCAAGGAAAAAAGCGGGCAGATCGCCAGTTGCGCGGAAAAGGCCGGTGCGAACCCCAGTGCGCTCAAGATCTCGATCACCGCCATGGGCGGCGTCGGTTCTGTGGTGGCCTTCGCCGACGGCAAGGCCAACGACGACCTGGGCAGTTGCATCCGTCAGAAGTTTTCGGGCGTCGCCTTTGGTCGCCAGCCGGCGCCCAAGACCGTCGAATGCAAAGTCAACTAGGCCGTTGGGCCTGTGCCGGCCGCACTGCCGGTCCGAGGTGTCCCGTGTTCTGCCGTCTGTCGTGGGCGTTGTGGGCCGCTTTCGCGGTCCTTTGGGTTCCGGCGGCCGCCGTCCAGGCCCAGGAAGTGAGCATCTCCTTCAAGATCAGGGGTTTTTCTGCGGACCAGAAGCAGATGCTGGTCGAGATCGACGACGAGAACGCCGCGGGTCCGGTGCTGCGGGTGTACGACATTGAACCCCAGGTGGCGCCCGCCAAGAAGTCGCAGGCCATCCCGTTCACCAGGGCCGACGGGCCCAAAGCGGTGCGTGAGGCCCGCAAGAAGCTCAAGTTCGCGGATCCGGGCCTGGAAGACATGATCTATCCCCTCGACCCCAAGGACGAAACCAAGTCATTGAGCTTTTTCGGGCTGATGGCCGCCAAGGACCGCTTCGTGCTCGCCGTCACCGACAAGCAGCGGCTGGGCAAGGTCAAGGACATCCCGGTCAAGAGCGACCCCGAAACCAAGACGCTTGCCAAGGCCAACCTGCGCGGGGTGTTCTGGACGGCGGACCGCAAGCTGTTGGTGGCGATCGTCAACCAGAAGATCGAGACCGGGTCGTTCACCAGCGACAAAGACGAGTTCCACGTGGTCAAGTTCAAGCCCGCCGACATCCAGTGGGTCGACAACGCGCCCGAACCGGCGCCAGCGCCGAAGTAGCCCGACACGACCATGGCCGATACCCCCACTGGCGACGGCGCGCCGGTGAGGCGCAGCCGCGGCGAAGATCTGCGCCTGTTGCGTCGCTACTGGCCCTTCGTCGCGGCGGAGCGGCGATGGTTGGCGCTGGGGCTGCTGTCGGTGCCGGTCATGACGTTGGGCGGCCTGGCCCAGCCGTATCTCATCAAGGAGGCCATCGATGGCCCCATCGCCGCGGAACTGCGCGGCGACCGCTATGCCGGGCCGTGGACGATCGGCACGCTCGCACTGGTGTTCCTGCTGGCGGTGGTCGGCGAATACGGCTTTCGCGGTCTGCAGTTGTACGCCCTGCAGCACGCTGGCTATGCCTCGCTGACGCGCCTGCGCCGGGCGGTGTTCGGGCACGTCCTGACGCAGAGCAGCAAGTTCTTCGACCAGCGCTCCACCGGCACGCTGCTGTCGCGCACGACCAACGACGTCGAGGCGCTGGGCGAGGTGCTGACCTTCGGCATCGTCGGCATCTTGGGCGATCTCGTGGACATCGTGGCGATTTTTTCCGCAATGGTGGCGCTCGACGTGCACCTGACGGGCATGTCGCTGGTGGTCGCCCCGATCATCGTGGTGGTCGTCAACTTCTTCCGGCGGCAGTTGCGCAAATATTCTACGGAGATCCGGCGATCGATGGCCGAGGCTTCCGGGGCCTTCCAAGAGGCGCTGGCCGGAGCCCGCGTCGTGCAGTTGCACGGGCGACGGCGGGCGACGGTGCAGGAGTACAAGGCGCTGAACTATCAATACCTTCGGGCCTACAGTCTGTCGAACTGGTACGACGCCTCGCTGTACGCTGTGATGGACGGTGTCGCTTCGCTCAGCATCGCGTTGGTCATCTGGTACGGCGGCGGCGCTGCGCTGCAAGGCGCGGTCTCGGTCGGTCTGCTCGTCGCGTTCATCCAGTACATCCAGCGGGTGTTCGTGCCGATTCGCGAACTGTCGGGCAAGGTGGCGACCATCGAGCGGGCGCTCGCCGCGCTGGAGCGCATCTTCGGGTTGCTGGACGTCGACGAACGCCTGCCGCAGGGCGACCACGCGCCTGCCCAGGTGGCCGGGCGCATCGAGTTCGACGGCGTGCAGTTCAGCTACGACGGCAAGGCCCCGGTCCTGCGCGACGTCCAACTGCAGGTGGCCCCCGGGCACATGTTGGCACTGGTCGGGCCGACCGGATCGGGCAAGACCACGCTGGCGCGCCTGCTGACCCGCCACTACGCGGCCAGTGGCGGCAGCGTGCGATTGGATGGCACCCCGGTCGAGCACTGGCGGCAGGCGGCGCTGCGGCGCGCGGTCGGCGTGGTCCAGCAAGACGTGGTGCTGTTTTCTGGCACGCTCGGCGACAACGTCGATCTCGGCCGCGGCCTGCCGCGCGTGCAGTTGGAGACCGCGCTGCGCGACGCTTGCCTCGGCGACGTGCTCGACCGCATGGGTGGACTGGACGCCGTGGTCGGCGAGGGCGGTGGTGGCCTGTCGGCGGGCGAGCGGCAACTGCTCAGCATTGCGCGGGTGCTGGCCGCCAATCCGGCGGTGGTGGTGCTGGACGAGGCCACCGCCAGCATCGACACGCTGACCGAGCAGAAGGTACAGGCCGCGATCGAACGGGTGCTGGCCGGTCGGACGGCGCTGGTGGTCGCCCATCGGCTGAGCACGGTGCGGCGCGCCGACCAGATCGCGGTGCTGCGCCAGGGCGAGGTCGTCGAGTGCGGCGACCACCCGACCTTGGTGGCCCTGGGCGGCCTGTATGCGGAGCTCGTGGCCGCCGGCGAGCGGCAGGGCGCGATCGCGTAGCCGGGCAGCGAACGGTCAGCGCGACACCCAGTCCGCGAACCCGCGGAAAAACCCCAGGTTCTCGCTGCCACGCCACAACTCGCCCCACACCACGCCCTCGCCGACCGTGCCCTTGAGCACACGGCGTTCGCCGGGCGTGCCCGCGCAGTCGGGCCGGGCCGCGTCGTACTCTGCCTCGAACGCGCGGCCCTGGCGCGACAACCGACACAGCACGAACGTCTCGGGTTTGCCGGGATCGGTCAGGTGCAGCGTGCCCGACAGGCCGTCGGCGGCCACCGTCAGGACCAGGGGCTGGGCGCGGACCGGCCCGATGTCGGCGGTGCCGCGCCACGCACCGGCGAGCGGCGACCCGCACGCGGCGAGCGCGCCGACCAGGATGAGCGAGTGCTTCACGGTTCCTCCTCTGCGCCCGGGCCGGCTGCCAGCCACAGGTCGTACAGGTCGTTGCGCGACCGGCCAGTCAGGGCGGCCAGGCGTTGTAATGCCCCCTTGCGCGGCTCACCGGCGGCACGCGCCGCGGCAACCAAGGCCACAACGTCGTGCCCGGCGTCGACATTTCTGGCGGCGCCCGCAGCGACCTCGACGAGCACCACGGCTTCGCCGCGCAGTTGCTCTGCGACCAAGCGGCTGACCACCTCAAGGGCGGTGCCGACGAGGAACTGTTCGTGGACCTTGGTCAACTCGCGGGCCACGCACACCTGTGCACCCGGCGCGACCGCGGCGATGTCGGCCAGCACGTCGGTCAAGTCGCGGCCGGGCACGTAGTAGGCGTGCGTCATGGGTCCATCGGGACCGGGCTGCAGTTGCCTGTGCAGGTCGCGGCGGCGCTCACCCGCCTTCTTGGCCACAAAACCCCAGAACGCAAAGGGGATCGGACACAGACCGCTGCCCGCCAGCGCGGTCGCCACCGCGAAGGGCCCGGGAATGCTCAAGACCGCCACGCCGGCCGCGTGAGCGGCCTGGACCAGATGGGCACCAGGATCGGACAGGCACGGGGTGCCGGCGTCGCTGACCAACGCCAATTTCGCACCGGCGCGCAGTTGGGCGACCAAGTCCGGTGCGCGGGCATGCTCATTGTGCGCATGCAGCGATTCCATGGGCTTGTGCAGGCCGAGGTGATTCATCAGCTGTGCAGTGTGGCGCGTGTCCTCGCACAACACGACATCGGCCTGGGCCAGCGTCTGCACCGCGCGCGGCGACAGGTCGCCGAGGTTGCCGATCGGCGTCGCCACCACGTGCAGCGAACCCCGGGCTTGGCGCGTCATCGGCTACAACGTGATGGTGGCGGGCTTGCGCTGGCCGTGCTCCAACGCCGCACGCACGAACGCGACGAACATCGGATGCGGTTGCAGCGGCCGCGACTTGTACTCGGGGTGGAACTGGCACCCCAGAAAGTACGGGTGGCCGGGCAGTTCGCACATCTCGACCAGTGTGCCGTCAGGCGACAGGCCCGAGAACCGCAGGCCGGCTGCTTCCAAGCGGTCGCGGTAGATGTTGGCGACTTCGAGGCGGTGGCGGTGCCGTTCGCTCACCTGCGCAACGCCACCGTAGACCTGCCGCGCCAGCGACCCTTCGGCCAGCGCACACGGCCACGCCCCCAGGCGCATCGAACCGCCCTTGTGGGTGATGGCGCGCTGGTCGTTCATCAATTCGACCACGGGGTGCCGGGTGTGTTCGTCGAACTCGGTCGAATGGGCCCCGTCGAGGCCCGCCACGTGGCGCGCGAACTCGACGACCGCCAGTTGCATGCCCAGGCAGATGCCAAAAAACGGCACGCCGTTTTCGCGGGCATACTGCACTGCCTTGATCTTGCCTTCGAAGCCACGCTTGCCGAAACCGCCGGGCACCAGCACGCCGTGCACACCGCGCAACAACGCCGCCGCGTCGCCGTCGAGCAGTTCTTCGGCGTCCAAGTAGCGCAGTTCGACCCGGGCGTCGTTGCCGACCCCGCCGTGCGCCAGCGCCTCGCCAAGCGACTTGTAGGACTCTTTGAGTTCTACGTACTTGCCGACGATGCCGATGACGGCCGTGCGCGGGGCGTGCTGGAAAGTATGGGCAAAGCGCGCCCACGCCGACAGATCGGGTTCGCGCCAGTGGTCGCGAAAGAGATCGAGGGCGTTGAGCACCTGGTGGTCGAGCCCGTCGGCGTGCAGGGTCACGGGCAGATCGTAGATGCATGCGACGTCCGGCGCCAGGATCACGCATTCTTTGGAGACGTTGCAAAACAGGCTGATCTTGGCCTTGAGGCCGTCGTCCAGGTCGTGATCGCTGCGGCACAGGATCAGGTCGGGTTGGATGCCGATCTCGCGCAATTCCTTGACGCTGTGCTGGGTTGGCTTGGTCTTGACTTCGCCGGCGGTCGCGATGTACGGCACCAAGGTGACGTGGATGTTGATGGCGTTGCGGGGGCCGACTTCGAGGCGCAATTGGCGGATGGCTTCCAGGAAGGGCAGCGACTCAATGTCGCCGACCGTGCCGCCGACCTCGACGATGGCCACGTCCGCGCCTTGTGCGGCTGCGCAGATGCGCTCTTTGATCTCGTCGGTGATGTGCGGAATGACCTGCACGGTGCCGCCGAGGTATTCGCCGCGGCGCTCGCGTTGAATGACGGCGTCGTACACCTGGCCGGTGGTGAAGTTGTTGGCGCGGGCCATCGTCGCCCGGGTGAAGCGCTCGTAGTGGCCGAGGTCCAGGTCGGTCTCTGCGCCGTCGTCGGTCACGAACACCTCGCCGTGCTGGTACGGCGACATGGTGCCGGGGTCGACGTTGATGTACGGATCGAGCTTGAGGTTGGTGACCTTGAGGCCGCGTGCTTCGAGCAGCGCCCCCAGCACGGCCGACGACAGGCCCTTGCCGATCGACGACACCACGCCGCCGGTGACGAGCACGTATTTGGTGTGCCGAATGGGCTGCGAAAAGCGGCCGTCGGCGGCCGGGGCTTTCGGCATGGCGACTCCAGTGCGCGACGCGGGTTGCGGGGTGCAGGCGCGCGGCGGGGCCAAGACAGGGAAGCCCGGGGGCAGAAGCGTAGTCGGGGGGCGAGGCGGGCGTCAAGGTCGCGTGCGGGCTGCGGGCGACCCGATGCCGGCGTTTTGCCGCTTGCGCCGAACCGGCGACCGGCCCACAATCCGCGCGGTCTGGACGGCGCGACGATGGCATTTTCACAAACAATCTTGGACAGTTCTGGCGATCACCCGCTGCTCGACGGGCTCAACGCCGACCAGCGCGCCGCAGTTCTGGCGACCGAGGGCGCGGTGTTGGTGCTGGCCGGTGCCGGATCGGGAAAGACGCGCGTCATCACCCACCGCATCGCCTGGTTGGTCGACCCGTTGGGCGTGCCGGCCTGGCAGATCCTGGCCATGACCTTCACCAACAAGGCAGCCCGCGAGATGGGTGAGCGCGTCGGCCACGCGGTCGGCTCGCGGAGCCGCGACCTGTGGTTGGGGACCTTCCACAGCGTCGGCGTGCGCTTGCTGCGGCAGTTGGCGGGCTGGGCGGGCCTGCAGCCGAGCTTTTCCATCTACGACACCGATGACCAGGGCCGGCTGCTGGCCAAGATCTGCAAGGCCCAGAACATCCCGGAATCGCACTACAAGCCCAAGCAGTTCGCCAGCTACATCGACAAGGCCAAGAACCGATGCCTGGGCCCGGACGACGGGCGCCTGCACGAGGCGGCCTTTGGCGCGTTCGAGAAAAAGGCCCTGGCCGTGTACGAACACTACGAGCGCGACATGCGCCTTGCCAACGCCGTCGATTTCGGCGACCTCATCATGCGGCCGGTGCAGGTGCTGGCCAAGGACCCCGAGGTCTGCGCCAACCTCGCGCGCCGCTTTCGCTACGTGCTCGTCGACGAATTCCAGGACACCAATTTCGCGCAGTTCGAGTTGCTCAAGTTCCTGACGAGCGCCCATGGCAACCTGTGTGTGGTGGGCGACGACGACCAGAGCATCTACTCGTGGCGCGGCGCCGAAGTTGGCAACATCCTGTCGTTTCCGGAGGTCTTTGCGCCCGCGACCGTCATCAAGCTCGAGCGCAACTATCGATCGACCGCGACCATCCTCAAGGCCTCCACCGCGCTGGTCCAGGGCAATCGCAACCGCCACGGCAAGGTGCTGTGGACCGAGTCGGGCGAAGGCGATCCGATCACACTGGCCGCCCTGCCCAGCGACCGCGACGAAGCCGACTGGGTGGCGCGCACGGTCGACGGCATGCGCGACCGGGTCAAGCTCAGTCAGATCGCGGTGTTCTATCGCACCAACGCCTGCTCGCGGGTGCTCGAAGACTCGATGCGGCGCTTTCGGCTGCCGTATGTGCTCTTGGGCGGGATGAAGTTCTACGAGCGCGCCGAGGTAAAGGACGCCCTGGCGTGGTGCCGGCTGCTGGTCAACCCGGACGATTCCGCAGGCTTCCTGCGGGCAGTGACCAGTCCCAAGCGCGGGATCGGCGACACCACCCTCGACGCCGTGCAGGCCCACGCGGCGCGCGCGAACTTGTCGGCGCCGGAAGCGGCCCGCGACCTGCTCCGGCGCGGCGAAGGCGGACGCAACCGGGAAAAACTGGACGGTTTTTTCAAGCTCGTCGACGGCATGCGCGACGGCATCGACCACCTGCGCGCCAACCAAGTCGGCGAGCGGGTGCTCGCGCTCTCGGGCCTGCGCAAGGCGCTGCAAGACGAAGGGTCGCCCGAATCGCAGGACCGCCTCGAAAACTTGCAGCAACTGCTGGCGGCCATGAGCGAACACGCCGACTCGGCCGACGAGCCGACCCTGCGCAGCTTCTTGGAAAACGTCGCACTGGTCGCCGACGTGGACGCCTTGAACGCGGACAAGGAGCGGCTGGCGCTGATGACCATGCACAGCGCCAAGGGTCTGGAATTCGACGTGACGTTCGTGGTCGGCCTCGAAGAAGGGCTGTGCCCGCACGCCAACGTGGTCAACGAGTCGGCGCGCGATGGCCGCGACCTCGAAGAAGAGCGGCGGCTGCTCTATGTGGCGATGACCCGCGCGCGCAAGAAAATGCACCTGAGCTATGCCAAGCAGCGCCGCCGCTTCGATGGCTTGGACATGCCGACCCAGCCGAGCCGCTTCTTGCAGCAGGTGCCGCGCGAGCTCGTGCAGGTCGAGCGCGTCCAGGACTGGCGGTCGGCGTTGCCTTGGGGTGCGCCAGCGCCAGGGCTGAGGTCAGCGCCGGCCCCGGCCGCGGTCTCTCGCAGCGGCGCGTGGAGTCCGTCGCGGCCGAGTGCCTTGCCGGGCAGCTTGCTTTCGCCGCACCAGCGCGCCGCAGGGCCGGGAGACGATGTGCCCGTCATCGACCGCGGCGGGTCGGCGGACGGCTTTGCACCCGGCGGCAAGGCCCGCCACGCCCGCTTTGGTCTGGGCCAGGTGCTCGACATTGCGGGCTACGGCGGCGACGCACAGATCACCCTGAATTTTCCGGGCTATGGCGTCAAGAAAGTCATCGCCCGCTATCTCTCGCCCGCTTGAGGTGCCGATGGGAACGCTGACGCTGCGCCATTTTGCCGCCGCCAAGGAACTGGCGGGCCGCGAAACCGAACCCTTGGACTGGGCCGCTGGCACGGTCGCTGACCTCAAGGCTGCGCTTGGCGCCCGCGGCGGCCGCTGGACCTTTCTGGCCGCGTGCGCGCGGTATGCCCGCGACGACGAGTTCCTGCGCGACGGCGACGCCCTGCATCCGGACGACGAGGTGCTGGTCCTGCCTCCGGCGTCCGGGGGAGGAAGTCGGGCCGTGCTGGTGGAGACCGCCATCGAACCCGGCGCGGCCGAACGGCTGGTGGACCTCGATGGTACCGGCGGCATCGCGACGTTTGTGGGCACGGTGCGCAGGCAGAGCCGCGGCTTGCAGGTGGTGCACTTGGAATTCAGCGCCTACCCG
Source organism: Deltaproteobacteria bacterium (assembly GCA_016875335.1). Classification (GTDB taxonomy): domain Bacteria; phylum Myxococcota_A; class UBA9042; order UBA9042; family UBA9042; genus SXRM01. The sequence goes on from VGRO01000120.1 coordinate 9,637, forward strand.
CCACTGGCGACCAAGGAACTGGACGCTATCTGTGGCGAAGCCATCGCGCGCTTCGGCCTGGTCGATGCGCGCGCCATCCACCGCCTCGGTCGCGTCGAGATTGGCGAAGTCGCCGTGGCGATCGCCTGTGCCGCACCGCACCGTGGCGCGGCGTTCGATGGCTGCCGCTACGTCATCGACGAGCTCAAGCAGCGCGTGCCGATCTGGAAGCGCGAGAGCACGACCGACGGGGCCGTGTGGATCGGCAGCACGCCGTGATCCGGTCGCCGCGGCTCGTGGCCGCCCCCCCTGTGCCGGCGCGCGTGCGGCCAGGGGAGATCGAGGTGCATTGCCGCTCCGGCGACCTGTGGCCGCTGCTCGGCGCCGACGAGGCCGGTCGCGGGCCCCTGGCAGGCCCGGTGGTGGCCGCTGCCGTGGTTCTGGACGACGCCGCAGCCCTGACTGGCGGCGGTCTGCAGGGCCTCGACGACTCGAAGAAACTGACCGAAGCGGCGCGGCAAGCCCTGGTTCCGGCCATCGAACGGGCAGCCGCAGGGTGGGCGGTCGAGTTCGCCGAGGTCGACGAAATCGCCGCCCACAACATCTTGGGCGCCTCGCTGCGGGCCATGGCGCGCGCGGCCCGGCGGGCGGTGGCGATGGCGGTGGCGGCCGGGCACCCAGCCCCCGTGTTGTGGGTCATCGACGGCAACCAACCGCTCCGCGACGCCGCTGAAGTGCAACTGATGTTGGTGGTGCAAGGCGACGGCCGATCGCGGGCGGTAGCGGCCGCCTCGGTGCTGGCCAAGGTCGCGCGCGATCGCCACATGCAGGAACTGGACGTCCGCTTCCCTGGGTACGGGCTGGCGCGCCACAAGGGCTACCCGACGGCCGAACACCTCGACGCCGTGCGCAGGCTGGGCCCGAGCCCATGTCATCGCTTGGGCTACGCCCCCGTGGCGCAGGCTGCCCACCAACTGGGGCTGTTTGGCTGACGCCGCGCCTGACGCACGGGCCCGCAAGATCGCCGACCAGGCGTTGGGCCGGCGCGGCGAAGCCGTGGCGGAAGCGACCGCGCTCGGCCGCGGCTGGCAACCCTGGCGGCGCAACGTCCGCGTGGACGGCGCCGAGGTGGACCTGGCCATGCTGCGCAAGACCGGCGAACAGACGGAGCTTCTGGTCGCAGAGGTCAAGACGTCGCGGGCGCCGATCGCGGATCTGGTGGGGCGGTGGCCGATGCGCCGGCAGCGCCGGTTGTGGCGGGCGGCGGAGTTGCTGTGCGAAGCATGCGGGGCGGACCGGGTGGAGGTCGCCTTGATCACGGTGGTTTTGCAGGGTGATCGGCAGGTGGTCACGTGGTGGGTCGCGCAGGCGCCGCTGGACTGCTCGCGGTCTGGCAGTGCGCCGTGCTGAATTGCCACGGCCAAACCTTTCCGTTGGACGTGCGGCATCCTTACACCTGGACGGCTGACAGACTTTCAGGTGGACGGACCAAAACGTTGCAATTGGACGCCCGGCGTGACAACCTGATCGCGTGGACGGCACAGCACAATTTCCACGATTCGCCCTGGCCTCCCTGGCGGAAGCGGCTGCTGATTCGCCGGCAGTCTACGTCCACGGCGCCCGCCAATGCGGCAAGACCACACTGGTCCAGCAGTTTGGTCGCCAGCGCGGGTACACCTATCTGACTTTCGACGATGCCGCCGTGCTGGCTGCCGCCCGTGCCGACCCGGCCGGGTTCGCGGCCGATTTGCCGCCGAGAGCCATCCTGGACGAGGTGCAACGTGTCCCGGGTCTGATGCCATCGCTCAAGCTGGCGATCGACCGCCAGCGCGAACCGGGTCGCTTGGTGCTCACCGGCTCCGCCGACGTGTTGGCCGCGGGCCAGATCGCCGAATCTTTGGCGGGCAGGGTAGCCGCGGTGCGCCTGCACCCACTGGCACAGTGCGAATTGGCCGGTCAGCCCAGTGCATTCCTGGATCGCCTCTTGGGCGAGGGATTCACAATGGCGACCACACAGCGGCTGGGCGCGCAGTTGCTACCGTTGGTGGTGGCCGGCGGCTATCCGGCGGCGCTGCGGCGCACGACCGAGGGACGTCGCGCCGCGTGGTACCGCGATTACCACCAGTCGCTGATCGACCGCGACGTGCGCGAGTTGGCGCGCATCCAGGGGCTGTCGGCCTTGCCGCGATTGCTGGCGGCCTGTGCCGCGCAGACGGCGGGACTTTTCAATGCCAGCGACCTTGCCGCCCCGTTTGCCCTGAGCCGGCCGACGATCAGCGACTATCTGGTGCTCTTGCAACGGGTGTTCTTGATCCATCTGCTGCCGCCTTGGCACCACCACGCGCTGAGCCGCCTGGTCAAGACGCCAAAGTTGCACATTGGCGATAGTGGCCTGGCATGTGCGTTGCTGGGGCTGGATTCGGCGTCCATCGCCAAGGATCGCCAGCGTCTGGGACCGCTCCTGGAGACCTTCGTGGTTCAGGAACTGCGGCGCATGGCCAGTTGGCGGGCGCAGCCGCTCGAGTTGCTGCACTTCCGCGACAAGGAGGGCGCGGAAGTCGATTGCGTGCTGGCGGCCGGCGAACATGCGGTGGCCGGCGTCGAGGTCAAGGCTGGGGCGACCGTCACGGCAGCCGATTTCGCCGGACTGCGCAAGCTGCAAGCGGCCGCCGGCGATGCGTTCCGCGGCGGCGCGGTGGTGTACGATGGGGAGGTCACGCTGCCTTTTGGGCCGCAGTTGTGGGCGGTGCCGTTGGCGCGATTGTGGGAGGCGGCAGAGGCGACCGCAGGCGAGGCGCATGGACGCTGACCGGGCGCGGCCGGCGGCGCGATCAAACGGCGAATCGCCGTGTGGAAGGGGCTGAGACATCGCGGCGGCGGATCGAGGACTTGGCGGCGCATCGGCCAGAGCGGCGGCAATGCAGGTTGGGGCGGCCGCGGAAGAACCGCGCGCGGCGTGCGGTGCGGTGAACTGCCGGTGATTGCGGTGTTTTTTTACTGGGCGACCGGCAGGTCGTGGTGAGGCGGCTCCGTTGCGGCGGTGATCCGAAAGGGCGGCACAGGGCACGGCACCGTGCTTGCTACTAAGCAAACAGGTCATCGGCAGTCGCCGGTGCGCCCGGCCCAGTGGCAACGGGCAGGTCAAGCCCAATGGCCTTTGCGTGTGGCTCAAGGTCGAACCAGCGAATTGGGTTCTCGGACCCGTCAAAGAGCCCGAATTGAAACCACCGCCTGTCGAGAAGGCTGCCGAAGTAGGCCACAGAGATCCTGGTCCTAGGCGAGTAGTTGCGGAATGCCTGGAGGGCGGCTGCATGTTCGAACGAACCGGACACGATCACGAGTTCTGCGAGGTTGCGCCGAGAGAGCCGGCCAAGGTTGAACCCGATCAACGACGCCAGGGAGGACGCTTGTGCCTCGGCGCCGGTGCCAGCGGAACTAGCTGCAACGACGATTGCCCGCCTGTAGTCGACGGGCGCTACGTCGATTCCAGCACTCTTCAATGCAAACGCAAACTTACGTTGACTTTCGTTCCTCTCGTCGACCGCAGCGGCCAACCAGAATTTGGCGGCACCCGAATTCTCTGGGGCGATGACCTCAGTTCGGAGCAGAGCGACCAGCGGCGCATACTCTAGCCGCTGCCGCGCCCCGCCGGATCGGCGGGCAAACGCCTCCAGCGCACCAAACAACCACACGCCGTCCATCATACAAACGGTTGCCGGGGCCTCGACGGGTTGGTTTGGCTGTGACTCTGTCATCTTGATTGCTCTTTCTCGTAGGGCCGGCCAAGGGGCGCACGAAGACCTTAAGCGACCTCCGCGCGCCCTTGGGCCTGCAATCTAGGGTTTTACTTCCGACGGCCAAGCTCGCGGATGATCACCGGGAGGATGGCCAAAAATAGCTTCAGCGCGAAGGGCATTTTTTCACCTCTTGCTTCGAATTGCTTGGACTGGGCCGCCAACCCGCCTCGGCTGCCCGCCGCGTCTGCGGCGGCCGAATGTTCGGCGCTTTTCCTCCTGCGATTCCCCAGACGTGCCCAGATCTTCGGCTAGCCGGCGAAATGGGAAGGCGCCCCGCGAAGACGCACGACCCGGCGCAGGAACGCCACCAAGTGCGCAGGCGAAGAAGGCGTTCGACTTGGACAACCGGTGCGGACGCTGCCAATGCCGCGGAAAGTCCAACAAAATTCACCTGTTCCTGGAACGTGACGGACTATCACCCCAAGCGAACGGGCAAATTCGACCAAATCGCGGGTCTTGGCCCCGCGCTGCAACACGCTGATCTTCATCAATTAACTCCCGACCGCCACGCGGCCTTTATGATGCCGCCGCCCTAAGCAGGCAACGGCCGTATAATTATACGGGGCATTCTTTCCCTGTCAAGTCCCACCCGCGCGCATCGCGCACATACCGGTCCCGCTCGCCCTCGCCAACTGCCTGAATGCGACCAATCGCGAAGGAGACAGGCCCATGGGCCCAACCCACCTTTGCCCTACGCCACCGCCGCCACCGCCGTCGCCCTGCCCAACCGCTTCTGCAACACGGCATCGAGCGCGTCGTCGTCGAGCGCTACACCCGCGCGCGACGCATCGAGCCCCGCCTCGAACACCGCGCGCACCAGCACCTGCGGCGACGCGTCGCGGGACGAAAACGCCTCGAAATCGGGAGTCTGGACAGGCCGGAGCGCCGGCGACCGCGCCACCACCCACTGCCACGCTGCGGCGAGGATCGCCGCCCGCCGCCTGCGATCGGGCGCGTCAAAACGCACGGTGACGTGGATGCGCCGCTGCATGGCCGCGTCAAACTGGTGCGAACCGCCGGCGATCAACAAGACAAGCCCTGAAAAATTCTCAATTTCCTGCAAGAGATGGTTGCGCACCGTGTTGGCGTAGCGGTCGTTCGCGCTATTGGCCGCGACATGGCGCGAGAACAGGTCATTGGCGTCCTCGACCAAGAGCGCCGCTCCGGCCGCTCCGGCCTGGTGGAACATCTGGCTGATGCGCTGTTCGGTCTCGCCGATCCAGCGCGAGGCCAGCAGCCCAGCTTGGACGCGCAGCAGTTCCATGCCGAGGTGCCCGGCCAGTTGCCGGGCCGCCGTGCGCCGACCGTGCCCCGGCGACCCGCCGAAAAGGGCGATGAGGCCGCCTGACCCGCCCACCTGCCCGGCCACGTCGCGGTACTGCCAGCGCAATGCGAGCTCGTCCAGGGCGGCGTGCACGGCTGGGGGCAGCACCAGCGGAAGGACATCGTCGGGCAGCGGAGGCACGCGCTGCAGCAGCCCTGCGACGTGGGTGGTCGGCGCCGCCTGCGTCGGCGGTCGCCGTGCCGAGGCATCGGCCTCCGGCCCGCGCAGACGCAGAAGGTCGCCCTGCCGCGAGGCAATACACTCGATGCGCGCCGCGGGCAGGTGCGGCACGCCGACGTATCCCGGGCAAGCGATCGCCACCGCCAGCCGGGCCGGCACCGCGCGCGCCACGCCGGTCCAGGCGATGCCCTGCAGGGTGTGCATCAGCGGGTGGTGGCGCGCGGCGACTTCCAAGAGCGCCCACACCCGCAAGGCCGCGTCATCGCCGACCCACCCGCTGTGGGTCAGCGCCAAGACCAGGGGGTCGGCCGCTGGCAGCGGCAGCCACGCCTGCACGGCGCCATCGCCCAGCGACAGCCAGCGGGTCAACGCCTCGCGTTCCGACGCGGCGGCCCCGTCGCCCTGCCCCACCAACCACGGCCGGTGGGTGCGCAGCCAGGCCCACACCAGTTCGCGTGCCCAGCCGATGAGCTTCGGCGCGGCGACTGGTGCGGCCGGCGCGCGATGTCCGGCAAAGGGCGGCAGCCCGCGCGCCAGGGCCCCCTGCAGCCGCGCGCGCTGGGCGGCCGTCAGCTGCATGGGAGCGGCGGAGGGCGGCAATGCATGCTGGCGCAACCACGCGACCCACCGCGGGGCGGGACCGCCGTGCACCTGCGCGAGGTGGTCGCCCAGCGTGGCCGCCACGGCCTACCAGTCCAGGCTCATCGCCGTGCGCAACACCAGCCGGCCGCGTTCGGCGCACTCGGCCTGGGCTGCGCGGTCGAGCAGTTCGAGCGACACTGGGACCGCATCCACCGCGGCATAGAAGGCCGCGCGGAGCACCGCGTTCTTGATCTCGCCGCCCGAGAACTCGTAGGCCTTGGCCAGCAACTCGAACGGCAGATCGGCGGCGATGGGGAGCTTGGGCGGAATCATCGCTTGCCACAATTGCTGGCGCTCCAATTGGTTGGGCAGCGGAAACTGGGCGTGGAAGCGGATGCGCCGCTTGAAGGCCTCGTCGATGCTGTCGGCAAAGTTGGTGGTCAGAATCACCACCCCGGTGTACTCCTCCATCTTCTGCAACAGGAAGTTGACTTCGAGATTGGCGTAGCGGTCCACCGAACTCTTGACCTCGGTGCGCTTGGCGAAAAGCGAGTCGGCCTCGTCGAAAAGCAGCGCGACGCCGCCGCGGCGGCCTTCCTCAAAAAGGCGCCCCAGGCGCTGTTCGGTCTCGCCGATGTACTTGGACAGCACCCGCGACAGGTCGATGCGGTACAGGTCCAGGCCCAGTTCGCGCGCGATGATGCCCGCCAACATGGTCTTGCCGGTACCGGGCGGCCCTGAGAAAAGCGCCGTCAAACCGAGCCCGTAGTGGTAGCGCGCCGCAAACCCCCAATCCTGCAAGACCTTTTCGCCGTGCCGTGCGAAGGCCACGATTTCCTTGACCACCGCTAGCACCGGGTCGGGCAAGACCACCTGATCCCAAGTCGCTGCGGTGGTGACCCGCTGCGCCACGTCGCCGACGCGGTGGCCGACGCGCTCGCGGCAGGCCTCGGCTGTGGCTTCGAGGTCCTGCACGCCGCCCGAGGCCAAGCGGCGCTCGTTCAGCACGCCCGCGACCTGCGCTGGGGTGAGCGGAAAGCCAGCCAGGCGCGCCACACCTGCCTCGCCGAGCGCGGAACGTTCGCGGGGCTGCAGGCCGAGAGCCCACAGGTGGCGGCGCTGCGCGGCATCGGGAAAGGTCGCTTCGAGGGCCACGCAACGCAGGTCGCGGCCCAGCGCGGTGGCCACCGAGGCGGTCTCGGCGTGGGCGTCCTCGACGAGCACCGCGACCGGCAAGGGTTGCAGCAGGCGCACCACGCTGGTCAGGTCGAGCGCGCGGCTGCCGTCATCCTGGCCCAGGCCGCGCACCAGCAAGGGCGCGTTTTCGAGCGTCGCCAACAGCCCGGCGGCGCGGATGCCATCGGCGAGGGCCTCGCTGTCGATCCAGGCCGCCTCGCCCGGTTGCCGGCGCAGGGCGGTCTGGCCGTCGTAGGCCACCAGGCCGCGGCCTAAACCCGCCGCGACGCCGCGGGCCCACAACAAGGCGTCGTCGGGTGTGCCGGCCCGCAACCGCACGCGGCCGCCGGCCGTGGCCAGTACATCGGTCGCGCGCGAGAGGTCGGCCTTGACCAGCGGCCACTGCCACAAGGGCTCCTGGGCCTCAGGCCCGGACCAACGCAGGTGCTCGCGGCCCCGACAGGCCGCCGCGGCGCCGTGGCCGAGCCAGGTCAGCGCCACGGGGGCCAGATCGAGGAACTGCACGCGGAACTCACCACGGGCCTGCAACCCGCGCACCACGCCCAGGACCGCAAGCGGGTGGTCGCTGCGCAGCAGGTCCGCCACCGCCTCGGCGTGGGTCTCGAACGGGTCGAGCACCGACTGCGCGAAACTGCGCTCGATGCCGGCGGCATCCGTCCACCCCGACAACAAGCGCAACGTTGCGGCGGTGCGCGGGCTCAGCTCCAGGGCCGCGAGCAGCGCCACCAGATCGCGCTCAAGGTCGGACTGCAGCACGCCGTGCATCAGGCGCCGCCAGCGACCCGCCTCGCCGCTCTCGGGCCACCCTTGCGCCGCGGCGCGGTGTGCGACAAGTTCGGCATCGGCGGCCCGGCCGCGGGCCACG
>VGRO01000121.1 GCA_016875335.1 Deltaproteobacteria bacterium
TTCGCGCCGGGTTCCGGCGCGCAACAGGGCCGAGGTACTTCCGGCCGCGGCTGCGGCCGGACGCGGGGGTGAGCGCGCATGGGCGCGCGAGGGGGCTGCGAGCCCCCTTCACGCAACGAGCAGCTAGGAGCCTGTCGGACTATCGTCCGACTGGCTCCGTGCTGGTTGCGATCGGGGCAGCGACCAAGAACTGCCTGAAGTAAATTCAGGCAGTTTCGGTCGCTGGCAGGCCGCAGCCGCGGCCTGCCTAGGAGCCTGTCGGACCAATCCGCTAAGTCATTGAAATTACATCAGCGCCTCACATCGAGACTTGAGTATTTTCAATAGGTTGTAAGACCTCGGTCCTGCTTCTCCGACAGGCTCTTGGAGGAACGGCCGTTGCGCCGCTGCCGACATGTGACGCACAATTGCCCGGCTGCGCGGGACCGGCCGCGCGCATCCGCCGCCCACCCCCGAAGCTTCCGCCGCGAATGCCCCCGCGCGGCCAAGGCCAGAGATGCGCTGCCACCGCTGCGGCCACGAAAACATCTCGTCGTTCCGCTTCTGCGAGGTGTGCCTTGCGCCCTTGCGCAACGACTCCGGGCCCATCGCGCGCAGCGACCGGCCGGTGGACGTCATCGGCCAGTTCTTCGCCGACGCCGACCTGCTGGAACAGGGCTCCGCCGACACGTCGCGTGGCACGGTGACGCCGCAGGGCTTCGACCTGCCCTGGAAGGCGCCGAGCGAATCGTCGCTGCTGCTTTTCGCCCGCGAGCGCGAGGCCCGCCAGGTCGCCGACCATGCGCTCGAGGCCCTGCGCGGCCGGCGCCTCGCCGCGATCACCGTGCAAGGCGAGGCGGGATCCGGCCGCTCTACCGTGCTGGGCGCCGTGCGCGATCGAGCAGTCGCTGAGCTGGCGGGTGCGCGGGTGTTGGCGGTGACCGCCCAGGGCTGCGTGCGCGCCTATGCGCTGCTCGAGCGCCTGCTGCGGTTGCGCTTCGACATCGGTGATTTCCTGGCAGGCACCATCGCCGGCGAGCGCTTCGAGCGCACCGTCGAGGCGCTGTACGCCGACCCGGCCGGTGCCGAAATCGCCCGCACCTGCGGGCCGATGCTGGGATTCCAGTTCTGGAACGACCATGACATCGACTTCCTGGACCGCGCAGAGCAGGCGCAGCGGGCACACGAAGCGCTGCATGGCCTGTTGCACAAGGTGCTGGCCGACCCGCCGACGCTCATCTTGGTCGACGAAGCCGGCGAGGCCGATCCCGAGAGCTTGGAGGCCATCGCCAAGCTGCTGGCGCAGGCCCCGGAACTGCCGGTTGCCGTGGTGTTCGCCACCGACCGGCGCGGCGCCGTGCGGCACACCTGGTTGGCGGAGCGGCCGATCCTCGATCTGGCGCCGCTGCCGCCCACCACGGTGCGCGACCTCGCCCGCCGCGCGCTCGACGGGGTGCAGGGCGTGGGCGATGGCCACCTCGACGCGCTGGTCGACCTGGGCAGCGGCCGGCCCGGCCGGGTGCTCGCGGCCATCGAAGCCTTGCACAAGCGCGGGGCCATTGCCTTGCAGGAAGGCACGTGGCGCCTCGACGACGCGATCTGGCGCCGCGAATTGCCGGCCCACGACCTTTTGGCGGCGCGCGGCGGCCGGCTCGACGGGCTGGACGACTTCCAGATGGCGGTGGCGACCGCGGCGGCGGTGTTCGGCGCGCATTTCTGGGCGGGCGGCGTGGTGGCACTTCTGCGCGGCGAGGCGGCCGACCACGATCGCAAGGGCGCGCGCACCGTCGACGAACTCGGCCGCGACAAGCTGCCCGACCGCGTGGGGCGGGCGGTGCAGTTCCTGGTCGATCGCGGGGTGGTCGCGGCTGAACCGCAGGCGCTGCTGCCGACGGAGAACCCGCATCGGTTCGTCGATGAGGCCGATTGCGCGTCGCTCTTGGAACTGCTGGAGCCCGCGCAGCGCCAGCGCTACAGCCAGCAAGCGGCCGTGTGGCTGCAGATGGTGTCGACGGAACGCACAGGCGACCTGGCAGAGATCCTGGCGCCGCTGTGGCTGCTGGCCGGCGACCGCGTGCATGCCGCCCACCTGTACCTGCGCGCCGGCAGCCGAGCCTTGGACGAGTACCGCAACGCGACCGCGCGCGCGCTCCTGGACAAGGCCCGCGACCTCGCGCCGCAGCACCTGGCCCACGTGCACGCCGAGGCGGCGTTGGGTCTGGGCCGGCTGTACGAGATCGACGGCCAATGGGCGCAGGCAGAGGCCCTGTACCGCGACGCGCTCGAACTTGCCTGGAAACTTCGCGCGCGCATCCGCGGCGCCCGAGCGCTACAGCACCTGGGGCGCATGTTCCGCACCCAGGGCAAAGCGGTGGCGGCCATCGACCACTTGGCGCCCGCGCTGCGGCTGTACGAGGCGGCGCAGGACCTCAAGGGCCTGGCCTCGGCGTGCGACGACATCGGCAGGGCCTACTGGACGGTCGGCCGGCTCGACCCGGCGCAGCAGTTCCTCAAGCGCGCGGCCCAGTACCGCGAGAAGATGGGCGATCGCGCGGGCCAAGCCTTTACGCTGTGCAGCCTCGGTATCGTGCTGTTGTCCAAGGGCCGCCTGGAGCAGGCGCTCACCTATCTGGACCGCGCGGTCGAGCTGCAGCGCAGCCGCAACAACCTGGGCGGCCTGACCGAGGCGCTGAACGCGCTCGGCGTTTGCCACATCACCGCCGGCCACCACGAACTGGCGGTGGGCGTGATGCAAGAGGCGCTGGGGCTGGCGCAGCGCGTCGGCAATCGCCGGTGGGTGGCGCTGCTGCAGAACAACCTGGGCGAAGTGCTGGGTCTGCTCGGTCGCGCCGACGAGGGCGAGGCGCTGCTGTATCAGGCGGTCGAAGGCGCCGGGAAGCTGGCCGACAACGCGCTCTTGTCCGACGCCGCGCGCAATCTTGCCGTGGCCGCACGCGGCCGCGGCGACACCGATCGGGCGATCAAGTGGGCGCGCCGGTCTGTCGCGGCGGCCGGTGCCAGCGACATGGTCCGCACCCGCGCTTTTGCCCACAAGACGCTGGCCGAGATCCTGGGCGACGCTGGCGACGATCCGGCGGCGCTTGACGCGTGGGACAAGGCCGCGGAATGGTTCTCCAAAGCCGGCGAAGTCCGCGAGCTTGAGGCATGTCTGCAGGCCCACGCGGCCTACCTGATGCGCCTGGGCCGATCTGAACCGGCGGCTGAACTTCTGCGGCGCGTCGAGCGTCTCGAGTCCGGGGCCGCGACCTGATCCCGCTCGATGGCCTGACATGACGCGCGTGTCACGCGGTTGACGCGCAGATCGCCGTTGGCCAGCGACTTGGGGCCGACCCGACCTCGCGATTTCGTCCCCTTGGCCGCGCCTGCGCGGGGATCGCCCACTTGGCAAGATCCTTGCATAGGCTATTGCGGTGGCGCGCCCGTTCCCCGGCGGGCACCCACGCGCGGCCGTCGCCGCCCTGGCCCGTGCCATGTCCACAGCCTCCGCACCTTCGGGCGCCCACGTGGCGCGACCGCAACCGGCCGTGAGGGCCCACGGCAGCAGGTTTGCCGTGCGCAGGCCCCGGCCCTTGTCCAACCCAACCAGCGGCGACCGCCGCCTCGGCAGGCCCACCATGCAAGACCAGCGCGATTCTGGCGAGTTGCCGATCGATCCACTGGGAGACCTTGACCTGTCGGAAGGGCCGTTCATCTCCGGCCTGCACGTGGTCGACAACGCCTACCGCAGCTCCGGCATCCGAGATTCGGGGGTGCGGGAGTCTGGGGCCCGCGACTCGGGCGGCTACGACGGCGATTTGCGGCGCGGCCGACGCGGGCCCGAAGGCGAAGACCACGAGCAACACTTGGACTCGACCGTGCTCTACTTGCAGCACATCGGTCGCGTGTCGCTGTTGTCGCGCGAGGGCGAAGCGGACGTGGCCCGGCGCATCGAAGACAGTTCGGCCGACATCCTGGAGATCCTGGAGCGGGTGCCGTACACGCGGTCGTACATGACCACGCTGCCGGTGGAGATGGCGACCGATCACGATCTGCTGCGCGAATGGACCGACGTCGAATGCTGGCGCGACCGCGACGCGCGAATCACGACGCTGGCCCGCGCCGAGCGCTTTCGCGAGCGCGTTGCGGCGCTGGACGCCGAGATCGAGGGGTTGCGGGGCGAGCGCGGCGAGGCGGTCGAGCGCACCCCGGCCCTGAGCCAGTCGATGCGCTGCAAGTACCGGACTTTCTGGGAGGATCGCACCGGAGAGCGCCTGGTCGGCCGCGCGTTGGATGTCCTGCAGGACAAGGCCAAGGAGCTGGTCAAGGCCGAGCACAACTTGCGCAAACTGTGCGCGGAGGCTGGCCTTTCGCGCGAAGAAGTGGCGGCGCTGCAGGCTGCGAATGCCAAGCCCAAGTCCGACGGCGCCGGAAAGAAGCAGGCGTCGGCCATTCGGGCCTTGGAGCAGGTCGAGGCCCTGGCCCTGGCCTATGGCGGGCCGGCCGAGCAGGCCAGCCGCGACATGCGCAAGGTCGCCGCAGCGCAGCGCAACATCAGCGAGGCCCGCAGCGTCATGATCCAGGCCAACCTGCGGTTGGTGGTGTCGATCGCCAAGCGGTATCTCAACCGCGGCATGCAACTGCTCGACCTGGTGCAGGAAGGCAACATCGGTCTCATCAAGGCAGTCGAGAAGTTCGAGTGGCAGCGCGGCTACAAGTTCTCGACCTATGCGACCTGGTGGATCCGCCAGTCGATCACGCGATCGATCGCCGATTCGGGGCGCACCATCCGCATCCCGGTGCACCTCATCGAGGCGCTGAACCGCATCTTGCGCGAGCGCGCCGCGCTGGAGCAGCAACTGGGCCGCGACCCGACCACCGAGGAGATCGCGACCCGCTGCGAGCAGCCGATCGATCAGGTCGAGACCATCTTGCGCATGGTGCGGTCGCCGCTCAGCCTGGACGCCCCTGTCGGCGAAGACGACGCGCAACTTGTCGATTTCGTTGAGGACCATAATGCCGTCAAGGGCATCGACGCCTGCCTGAGCAAGGACGTGACCAGCCAGACCCGGCGGGCGCTGACCAAGCTGCACCCTCGCGAAGAGGCCGTGCTCAAGCTGCGCTTCGGCATCGGCACCGACGAGTGCCTCACCCTCGAACAGGTCGGCGAGATGTTCAACCTGACCCGCGAGCGCATCCGCCAGATCGAGACCGGCGCCTTGCGCAAGCTGCAGGCCCCTGGCAGCCGCGACGCCCTGGCGCACCTGCTCGAAGCGTAGGCTCGCCCCGGTCCCGACCCGCGGGTGCGCAGACCGTGACATGGCTGTCAGGGTGCGCAAGTCTTGCGCCATTTCCGCGGTTTCCTTGACAGCGCACGGCTGATGCGTCCCTGGCTGGCGGGACGCCGGCCCTGCTGCACCCTCCGCGCATTTGCGGCATCATCCGCGGCCACCGGCGCCCAGACCGGAAGCGATCCGCCCCATGTCCGAGTCCTTCCCGCGGTCGCCGACCGCGCGCGCCTGCGCCTTGCCGATCTATGCGGCGCACGACGCGCTCATCGACGCCATCCGTTCGCACCAAGTCACCGTCGTGGTGGGCCCGACCGGGTGCGGCAAGACCACCCAACTGCCGCAGATGCTGCTGCGCGCCGGCCTGACCGACAAGGTGATCGGGGTTACCCAGCCGCGGCGCCTCGCGGCGGTGTCGGTGGCGTGGCGGGTGGCCGAGGAACAGGGCGTCACCTGCGGCGCCGAGGTTGGGTACTGCATTCGGTTCGACGACCTGTCCGGGCCCGATACCCGGCTGCGCATCATGACCGACGGGATCCTGTTGCAGGAGGCGCGCAGCGATCCCCATTGGTCGCGCTACGGCGTCTTGGTCATCGACGAGGCCCACGAACGCAGCTTGAACATCGACTTCACCCTTGGGCTCCTGCACGAGGCGCTGCGGTTTCGGCCCGACTTGCGGGTCGTGGTCAGCTCCGCGACCTTGCAACCGCAGAAATTCGTGGAGTTCTTTGGCGACGTGTGCCCGCACGTGCCGGTGGTGTCGATCGAGGCCCGGCCCTATCCCGTGCAAAAGATCTGGCAGCCCCTGGACGACGGCTCGCCCGAAGCCCTGGCCGAGGCGGTGGCGCAGCAGGTGGCGCGCGCCCACAAGGCCGATCCAACGGGCCACGTGCTGGTGTTCCTGTCGGGAGAGGACGCGATCAAGCGGGCCATGGCGGCGCTGCAGCAGCGCGGATTCGACCGATCGACAGCGATCCTGCCGCTGTACGGTGCGATGCAGCGCGAAGAGCAAGAGCGGGTGTTCGCCGACCTCGGCAAGCGCAAGGTCGTGCTGGCGACCAACATCGCCGAGACGTCGCTGACCATCGACGGCGTGACCACCGTCATCGACTCGGGCTTGGCCAAGGTGCCGCGCTTCGTGCCGCGCGCCGGGCTGTCGCTGCTGCGCGAGGAGGGTATCTCGCGCGCGAGCGCCGACCAGCGCCTCGGTCGGGCCGGCCGGACCGCGCCAGGGCGGTGCATTCGCCTGTACTCTGAGCGCGACTATTCGCAGCGACCGGCCTTCACCGACGAGGAGATCGTGCGGTTGGACCTGGCCGAGACGGTGCTGTCGCTCATCGACCTGGGCGTGCACGACATCGAGCGCTTTGCCCTGCCGACGCGGCCGCCGCGCGGGCGCCTGGTCGCGGCCGTGCAGTCGCTGCAACAACTGGGCGCCATCGACGACCGCCGCACGCTGACGCCGATCGGCAAGAAGATGGTGCCGTTTCCGCTCAGTCCGACGCTGGCGCGGCTGGTGGTCGAGGCCGGCATGTGCGCCCCTGACGTTGGCGACGACGCCTGCATCCTGGCCGCCTATTCCAGTTCTCGCGCGCCGCAGTTGTACCCCGCGGGTCAGGAGGACCGCGCGCGCCGCGCCCACGCTCGCTGGTCCGATCCGTTGGGCGACGCGGTTGCCGCGGTCAAGGTGTTCCGCGCCTGGGAGAAATCCAATGATCGCGAATGGTTCTGCCACCAGAACTACCTGGATGGCGCGATCCTGGCCTTTGTCGCCAAAGCGCGCGCGCAGCTCGTGGACATTGCGACGTCGCTGGGCATGCGCATCGGCGCCCACGGCGACAGCCAGGATCTCGCGCGGTGTGTCGCCGTCGCGTATGCCGCCAACGCCATGGCCAACCGCGGCCGGCAGTTCGAGAGCGCGACCGGTGAGCGCGTCTTCCTGCACCCGGGCAGCGTGCTCTACGGTTCCCCACCGCGGTTTGCGGTGGCCAGCGAGATCGTGGTGTCGCAGCGCACCTATGCCCGCCAGGTCACCGCGGTGCGCCCGGCGTGGCTGGCCGAATTGCGCCCCGATCTGGCCGCGCGCTGGCAACTGCGGCCCGACAAGGTCCGCAAGGACGAAGGTCCGCCGCCGGCAACGCCCAAGATCCTGCAACTGGGCCCGGTAGTCCTGCAGGTCGAAGGCGGCAAGGGGCGGCCGCGGGTGGATCTGGGCTTGGAGGACGCGCGCGCCGTGGCCGTGGCCGGTCCGCAGCCGCTGCCCGACGGCGCGCAGCGCTGGCAGGCCCGCATCGTGGTCGGCGATCTCGCGTTGGCCTCCGGGACGCCGCTGGGCGCGCTGTTGGCGTTGCTGCCGGTGCTGCCGCTTCCGGAACAGGGCGCCGACTTGCGCTGCGCAGTACCGGAAGGGGCGCTGCTCGAGGTGGATCGCGGGCGCCACGCGCTGCTGCGCCACCTGCCATCACTGCTCGTGCCGATGGCCCAGCACACCGGTCGCCGCGCCGGCTGGGCCGCGCTCGTGCACAATGGCGACGACGGCTACTGGTACGAGGTGATGCCCGACTTTCGCGACGCCGTGGAAACGACCGCGGCTGCCCTGGGCCAACTCGGCAACCAGGTGGACGATCCGCAGGTCGCCGTGGCCGAGGCGCGGGTCGATGCGCTGCGCGATCGCATGCAGGCGGCGCTGGCGGGCCGGTCGTTCCGGCAGGCCTAGGAGCCTGTCGCCGAAATGCCAGTATCGGCAGATTCTGGCCGACAGGCTCCTAGGCAGGCCGCGGCTGCGGCCTGCCAGCGACCGAAACTGCCTGAATTTACTTCAGGCAGTTCTTGGTCGCTGCCCCGATCGCAACCACCACGGAGCCTGTCGGACGATAGTCCGACAGGCTCCTAGGCCTTTGGAGGGGCGGCCGGTGATTCCGCCTTGCGGTCGACCGGCTTGTCGTCGGGCTTGGGCGCGTCGGGCGCTGGCTCGGCTTTCTTTTCATCCGGCGTGGCGTCTTCGGCTTTTTCGGCCTCGGCGGGCGCGGCGGTGTCCGTCTCCTCTTCTTCCTCGGGTTCGCTGAAGGTGTAGCGCAGGCCGCCGGACAGGCTCCACGACGCGGTGACCTCGCTGGCGCTGTCGGTGTCCCATTGCCGGCCGTAGCCGAGGTTGACGCGCCAGTTGTCGGTGATCTTCCACACGGCCTTGAACGAGGCCGAGGTGTTGTGGCCCGCGTCGTTCATGTACTTGCTGTAGCCGCCGCCGGCGCTCAGGCGGACCGGACCCAGCTTGTGGCCGGCCGACAGCGAGGCGCTGAACAAGTACGGCGCGACCGCGATGCCGGAGCCGAAACTGGCCGTCGGCCCTGGTTTGCTCTGCTTGCCCTGCGCCGCCAACGTGAAATAGCCCACGGAGTTGGGGTCGTCGCTGTACAGGTAGTAGGTGCCGCCCAGCGTCACACTGGACTTGCCGGCGATGTTGGCGGTGGCGCCCAGCACCACGGGCAGCGTCACGATCGACGCCGACTGCGCCTTGAGCAACGGCAGGATGCGCTTGCACGCCTGCGCCTGGATCTTGGGCAGGTTGGGTTTCTGGCACATCGCCAGCAGTTGGTCTTTGCTCTGCACGGTGCCCTTGGGCGAGACCAGTTCTTCGATGGTCTGGGTGCTGGTCATGCGATTGGGCCACAAGCCCAAGCTGAACGACCACTCCAGGTTGCTGTCGCCGGCAGTGTCGTAGTTGATGCCGAGCGTGGCGTCGGCCGAGGTCGAACTGGACTTGAGCAGCGCCCCAAAGTCCTCGGTCGTCGTGCCCTTGAGGGTCGCTATCTCCATCGAGACGGTGGTGCTCGACAGGTCGGTGGATTTGGGCGAGTAGCCGAGGCCGAGATCGACGCTCCAATGTTCTGACGCGTTCCAGCCAAAACTCGGAATCCAGGTGGCGCCGAGGCCGGCCGACCACGTCGATCCGTCTTTGGTCTTGCCGGCAAACGTGTCCGAGGTGTCGGGCGCCGGCTTGGGCCGGAAAAGGCCGAGCGAAAGGCCGAAGTTCCAGCGGGCGTTCAGGTCGTAGCTGCCGTTGACGCCGAACGAGTTGCTGCCGCTGCCCGGGTAGCCGTCGCTGGGCGGGGTTCGGCTCAGACCAGTGGTCAGCCCGACGTAGTCCGCCTGGGCGGGCGCAGCGACCGCCAACGATGCGACGACGGCGAACGGGAATACAACTTGCGATTTCGAGAACATCCACCCTCCGGAACAGCGTGATCGGGCGCAGAATGCCAGAACGAGGCGACTGCGAAAAGCCGGGCTGGAGCAACCGCGGGTGGCCAGTTCTGGAGCGAAGGGCCACGCCGACGGGCCGCAACAGCGCAAAAAGGCCGAGCGGCGGAGCCAGTTGCCCGACTCCGCCGCCCGCGTGTTCCGTGCCGGAAGCGAGGACTACTTGTCCTTCTTCTCGCCCTTGGCGTCCTTGGCGTCCTTGGCGTCCTTCTTGGCTTCCTTGGCGTCCTTCTTGGCTTCCTTGGCGTCCTTCTTGGCTTCCTTGAGATCCTTCTTGGCTTCCTTGAGGTCCTTCTTGGCCTCCTTGGCGTCCTTGACGGCTTCTTTCTTCTCTTCCTTGGTGTCGGCTTCCTTGGCGTCCTTCTTGGCTTCCTTGAGGTCCTTCTTGGCTTCCTTGAGGTCCTTCTTGGCTTCCTTGGCGTCCTTCTTGGCTTCCTTGGCGTCCTTCTTGGCTTCCTTGGCGTCCTTCTTGGCTTCGGCGGCGTCGCCAGCGTAGACAGGGGCAGCGAGGGCCAGACCGAGGACAGCGGCCAGGGTGGTCAGCAAACGCATCGTGAACTCCGGGGTGCGGCAGGGCCGCGATGGGCAGCGGCAATTGCCGCCAGCGGGAACAAGGCTTGGACTGGGCCGGCGACGTTGCCAGCGCTGGAGGGCCTTGGGACAGGGATCGACGGCGGCGATTCCGACCGTCGGGTTGCACTGACACGACACCGCGCCAGAGGTAAAAACGAGCCTGCGTTTTTCTCCGGGGCGCACAGCGGCCGGCAACGGGCGCGCAGTGTGAGCGGCAATCTCGGCGCTGTCAATGGTGATTCGGGTCGCCGGCCGATCACCGCGTCGCCGGCCTGCGTACGATCTTTGCGGCTGGGGCCGGGGCCGGTGCCTCCGCCTTGGTGGGCGCGGCGGGCGCGTTGGGGTTGGCGGGCGCCTTGGGCTTGGTGGTTGCCTTGGGCTTGGCCGACGTCTTGGGCTTGGCGGTCGCCTTGGCGCGCGGGGTGGTGGGCTTGGCCGCCTTGGTCTGTCGCGGTGCTGTGGGTGGCGCGCCGCGCTTGGATGGGGCCGCGGTCGCGGACCCGACCGCCTTGCCCGGCCTGCGCTTGCCCTTGGCCTTGACCGGCTTGCCGAAATGCCGCAGGCGGTCGATGGCGCCGTCGAGCGTCAGTTCGTCGGTCCGGGTGCCGCGGGCGAGCGACGCGTTGACGGCGCCGTTGGTCAGGTAGGGGCCAAAGCGCCCTTCGATGAGCCGGATGGGCTGGCCTGTATCGGGGTCCGCGCCGACGACCTTGCCCTGGGACGCCTCCTGGCGGGCGTCGAGCAGGCGCAGCGCGACGGCGAGGTCCAGGGCATCAAGGTCGACGTTGGCCTTGACCGATGCATTGCGCACGCCGTCGGTCACGTACGGGCCGTAGCGACCGCTCCACAGCGCCACGGTCCTGCCTTCGTGCTGGCCAATCTCGCGCACCTGCTCGCGGCCGTTTTGGGCGCGCGGCTTGTCGAAAAGCGCCTGGCCCTGCGCCAGGGTCGCGTCGATCGCCCACACGCCGGCCGGCAGGTTGCGGCGGTCCTCGCCCTGCTGCACGTAGTCGCCGTAGCGACCGGCATGCGCCGTGATCGCGACGCCCCCCTTGCCTGGGCCCAACTCGCGCGGCAAGGCCAGCTGGCGCAGCGCCACATCCAGCGTCAGTTGCTGTGGGTCCATCCCCTTGGAAAGGCTTGCGTTTTTGCGTTCGTCCCCGCCGTTCGCGCCAAGCTGCAGGAACCAGCCGAACCGGCCGTTCTTGAGGAACACGGGCTTGCCGCTCGCCGGGTCGGTGCCGATGGGCGCGTCCGCCCGGTCTTTGGCCTGCACAAGCTGCACGGCGCGCGCCACGGTCATCTGGTCGGGTTCCTGGTCGTCGGGCACGTTGGCGGTGCGGTCGCCGACCTTGACGAACGTGCCAAAGCGACCGATGCGCACTGCGGCCAACTGGCCGTCGTCGGTGGAGCCGAGTTCGAGCGTGCTCGCGGTGCCGGGGTCGATGCGGTCGCGCACGCTGGCGAGCAGGGCCTGCAGCCCGAGAATACGCCCGCCGTCCTGGTCAAAGCCTGATTCGTAGAAGCCGCACAGGTACGAGGTGAAATCGTCGCGGCCGCTGGCGATGCGGTCCAGGCGCGTCTCCATCCTGGCAGTAAACGCGTAGTCGACCAGGTGCGGCATGTGGTCCTCGAGCAGCCGCACCACCACCATGCCGAGCAACGTCGGCACCAGCGCCTGGGCCTTGCGGAAGCAGTACTCCTTGTCGAGCAGGCCTTGCAGGATGGCCGCATAGGTGCTCGGCCGGCCGATGCCCTTGTCCTCCAGCGCCTTGATAAGGGCGGCATCGCTCAACCGCGCCGGCGGTTGGGTGGTGTGGTCGACCGCGCGCAGCGGGGGCTGGCCCCAGGCCAGCGCCTGACCGGCGACCAGCGGCGGCAGCGCCGAATCGCGGTCGGTCAGCGCCTGGTCCGGGTCGTCCGATCCCTCGACGTAGGCCTTCAGAAAGCCGGCAAAGCGCGTGACGCGGCCGCTGGTGCGAAAGGTCGCGTGATCAACTGCAATTTCGACGGTCGTCTGCTCCACCTGGGCGTCGGCCATCTGGCTGGCGACCGTGCGCTTCCAGATGAGTTCGTACAGGCGCGCGTCGGCGGTACCGACGGCGGCCGCGACCTCTGCGATGGGCGCGAACTGCCGGCCCGCCGGACGGATGGCCTCGTGGGCCTCCTGCGCGTTGGCGACGTGGTTCTTGTAGCGGCGCGGTTCGGCTGGCACGTAGGCCGCGCCATACTGATCGGCGACAAGCCCGCGCGCGGCGGTGATGGCCTCGGCCGACAGGTTGACCGAATCGGTGCGCATGTAGGTGATATAGCCGCTCTCGTACAGCCGCTGAGCCACCTGCATGGTCTGGCGCGCGGGCCAGCGCAACTTGCGGTTGGCCTCTTGCTGCAAGGTCGAAGTGGTAAAGGGCGGCGCCGGCCGCAACGCTTGCGGCTTGGTATCGACGCGGTCCACCGCCGCCGGCCGGCCTGCCAACTGTGCGCACAACCGCTGCGCCGTGGTCAGATCGAGGTGCAAGCAGCCGCGGTGCAGCTTGCCGGTGGTCGGGTCGAAGTCCTTGCCCGACGCGACCTTTTGATCGCCGAGCGCCACCAGTGTGGCTTCCAGTCCGGCCGCCTCGGTCGCAAAGGCCCCATGGACGCTGGCCCAGTCTGCCGACACGAAGCGTGCGCGCTCGCGCTCGCGCTCGACCAGCAACCGCAGCGCCACCGACTGCACGCGGCCCGCCGACAGCCCGGGCTTGATCTTGCGCCACAAGAGTTCGCTCACGTCCCAGCCGTACAGGCGGTCGACCACGCGGCGGGTGCGCTGTGCCCGAACCAAGTGATCGTCGATCGGGCGCGGGCTCTGCAAGGCCTTGTGGATGGCTTCCTTGGTGATCTCGTGGAACACCAACCGCCGCGTCTCGACCTTGGGCTTGAGCACCTCCAGCAGGTGCCAACTGATGGCCTCGCCCTCGCGGTCGTCGTCCGTCGCGAGGTACACTTGGTCGGCACCGCCGAGCGCCCGCTTGAGGACTGTGACCTGCGGCTGCTTGTCCTTGGGGACGACGTAGATTTCGTCCAGGGTCTCAAAGTGGTTGGCGGTGTTGACGCCGTACTTGACCCACTTCTCGTCGCGGCGCGGGTCGCCATCGGGCAAGTCGCTCTTGCGCTCGACCAGGTCGCGAATGTGGCCGACGCTGGCCAACACTTCAAAGCCGTTGCCCAGGTACTTCTTGATCGTCGCGGCCTTGGTCGGCGATTCGACGATGACCAGGGCCCGGCCGTCGCGCCGTGCCGTCTTTTGGGTGCTGGTGGCCATGCAATCCTTTTCTCGTTCGGGCAGGCGTCGATCGCCTGTCTTGTGGTCAGCGCGCGCCCGCAGGCCGACTGCGCCAAGTGCCGTCGGGGCCGACCCACAGATGGGCCTGCATCGACAAGGCGAGCACGGCCGCGTTGGCCGCGCGCCGATCGCCGTCGCAGGCGGCGACCAGTTCCTCCAGCGTTTGCCCGCGGGGATGGGCCTGCGCCACGAGATGCCACACCCGCTGCTGCGCGGGCGGCCAATCGGGCAACGCCGCGGGCGGATCGGGCGGCGCGGTGGTCTGGGCCGCGCCGCCGGGGGCCGCGTAGCTTGGCGACCCGGGCCGGTCGACGTCAACGGCCGGAGCCTGGCCGCGCGGGCGCGCGTGCGGGGCCCGGCGCAGGTCGGCGCTGTCGAGCGCCGCGCGGATTTCGGAGTGTTTCGTTGTGATGTCATAGCCTTGTCCAACTTGCACCCAACCGCGGTACCACCTTTGCAGGTCTGCGTCGTCGGCGATCGTCGGCGCACCGATCTGCGCAAGCCACGCGGTGCCGCTGGTCCGCGCCGTGCCGGCTGGCCACCCGGCCACGGCCAATGCGTCGCCGGCCGCGACCGCCGCGCGCGCCACCATCATGGTGCCGGATCGCAGATCTGCCGCCACGGCGATCAGGCCCTGCGCAACCGCGGCCAACAGCCGATTGCGGCGCAAGAAGAAGCAGGTGCGCACCTGGCGCTCGTCGAGGCAGAGCAGCACACCGCCCGACCGGACGATCTGCCCATACAATTCGCGATGTTCAGGTGGATAGGGCGCGTCGGGGTGGCACGGCAGCACCGCGATCACCGTGCCACCTGCCGCCATGGCCCCGCGCAGCGCCGCGACGTCGATGCCGACCGCGCCGCCACTGCAAACCACGGCGCCGCTGCGCGCGAGCGCTGCCCCAATCGCAGTCGCGCGGTCGCGTTGCTCGGCGGTCGGGCGGCGCGTGCCGACCACGGCCACGCGCGGGCGCGCGGGCGGCAGCGCGCCCTGCACGATCACCCGACCGACGTAGGGTGGCTGGGCGAGCAATCGTGTGACCGCCGGGTCAGCAGTGGCATCGAGGGGCAGTGGCGCGTTCATGATGGACCTGGGGCCGCGTCGAAATGGCCGGCGATACGGGTGATCGCGGCGGCGCGGAAAACTACCGCGGCCGGCAGACAAAAAAAGGCCCAGAGCATATGTGCCGCGGCAGCGCGGCTCCAGGCGCCAGCGCCGGCCGTCTGGGCAACATCTGAAAATCAAGACGTTTCGTTGCGGACCAACGACCCGCGCGCCTCGGCCAGCGAGCGCGGATCGCCGTGATCGCGGCGATCACCCGATCGATGCGGAGTCGGGCTTGACCAAGCGCGCCGCAAAGAACGCGTCCATGCCGTGCAGCAGCGGGTGGGTGCGCAGGTCTCCGCGCGCGTCGCACATCGGCCGCGCCCACTCGGGCCCGTCGTCGCTGCGCCGCAGCCCGGGGTGGCGCGCCAGCACGCGCTCGGCCCACTGCGGGCCCTCTTCGCGGCACAGGCTGCAAGTGGCCAGCACCACCACCCCGCCCGGCCGCACAAGGCGCAGCGCACTGTCGGCCAGGTCGTCGGCCAGCACCGTCAAGGCCCACAGGTCGGCGGCGCGGCGGCGGTGGCGGATCTCGGGTCGGCGCCGCAGGGTGCCGAGGCCCGTGCACGGCGCGTCGACCAGGACCGCGTCGAAGCCCGCCAGCGGCAATCCCAGTTCTGCCGTGCCGTCCGCGGCAATGGCACCGGCCAGGCGGCCCCCGGTCGCCTCGACCAGGGCGCGCGCTGCGGCGATCTTGTCTGCGGCGCTGTCGACCGCTGTGACCTCGGCGCCGAGCGCGGCGAGCACAGCCGACTTGACGCCGCGGCCGGCGCACAAGTCCAACACCCGCCAGCCCGGTCGCGGGTCCACCCAGCGCGCGACTGCGGCGCTGGCCGCGTCCTGCAACAGGAAGGTGCGGCCAAGGCCCGGGTGGTGTGTTGCGCGCGCGCCATCGGCCACGAAGGCGCCGGGGACCGGCAGATCGGCCAGCCATACCCCGTCGTCGCGCAACTGCTGTGCAACGGGCGCCACGGCAGCGGCCGCAGCCAGCACCTGGCCGTGGCTCGGGGCCCGCTCGCACATCGCCGCGCGCAGGTCCGCGGCGGGCAGTTCCAGGTCGTACGCAAGGTCGTCGACCCGCCGGGCGATCCAATCCGGCAGGTCGTCGCCGTCGGGCCGATCGCCGCGCTCGGCGCGACCTGCCAGCTTGCGCAATACTGCGTGCACGAAGCCCACGGCGCCCTTGTGGACCTTGCCGCGCTTGAACGCCTCGACGGTTGCATCGACGGCCGCGAACGCCGGAATGCGCGGCATTTCCGCGAGCTGGTAGGCGCCGAGCCGCAGCGCCACCAGGGGGGCGGGATCCACGCCGTGCAGGCCGCGGGCGCACGACGCCGCAATCCAGCGATCCAACGGCCGTTGGCGCCGCAGTGCGCCGTACACCAGTTCAGTGCACAGGCCGCGATCGACGGCCGGCAACCCTGCCACGGCCGGCTGCAGCGCCGCTTGGCTGCCCGCTTCGCCGCGCTCGACCTGCCACAGCGCGGCCAGGGCCGCCGCCCGCACCGCAACACCTGGATCGGCGGGCAGCGGCATGCGGGCAGACAAGGGCATCGGAGAACCGGGCGGCGGCGGCCGCATCGCGTGATCTTGCCCCAGGGTCGACAACGGCGAAAGGCCGCCGCTGTGTCTGTCGTCGGACAGATGCGCGATGTCTGCGTGCGGCGAACGGAAATCAACCTGTTGAAATTATTTATCACACCCGCTGGCACGCTTCTTGAAAAAGTCCGCTGGCGGGTATCGCGCCGCGCGCCACGGTGGTCGCGCGGGCCGGTCGATCGGGCGCCAACCTGGCCCGCGAGCGGAGATGCCCCTTGCGGTGCTGTCCGGCCCGGCCGCCGGTACCCCGCAGGGTCGAAGGTGCCGGGCCCGCGAGAGCTGGGGAGCACGCTCGCGGGCCCGGCGCCGCCGAAACCACCACATCAGACCGTCGCATGCGGTGTAAAGTAGTGCGGCTGCGCGCGTTTTTCCCGGGTGGTTTTTTGACGCGGCGCATGGCCCGACGTAGCGTGCGGGGTTGCGCCGCCGTGCGCACCGCCGGACGCATGCCGTCGCCGCCGCAATTGCACCCGCCCTGGCCGCCATCGCCCGCGCCGAAGCGGAGTTGGCCGCGGCCCGCCAGTTGCTGGTGCGCGAGGCGGCCAACGATCGACTGGCGTTCGAAAAGGCGTTCGAGATCACCGATGCCGGGGTCATCGCCGCACAGGTGCAGGTCGGCCGCGACCGCGCCGAAGCCGACGCCCTGCGCAAGCAGATCGCCTGGTGGCAGCAGCGCGTGGACCAGCACTTGGTCGAGGACCGGGTCCTGGTCGAGCTGCGCGGGCAACTGGCCGCCGTGCAACAGCGCATCGAGGCGCAATCGGTGGCCGAGAGCCGGTGGCGGCAGCGGCTCGACCGCGTGCAAGGCCGGTTGGACGAGTTCCGCAAGGTGCTGCCCGACGACGCCACGGACACCAACCGGCCTGAACTGGCCCCGCAGCGCGCCCAAGTCGAGTGGGCAAGGTCGCAACTGGCTCTGGTAGAGGCACGCTTGGCGACCGCGCAGTTGAGAGCGCCGTTCGACGGCGTGGTCCACCGCGTGGTCCTGCAAGCGGGCGACGTGGCGGTTGCTGGTCAGGGCGTGCTGGTGGTGCGCAAGCCAGAGGTGGACCGTGTCATCGGCTATGCCATCGGCGCAGTGGCGCGACGACTGCAACTGGGCGGCGCCGTGCGCATCGAGCGCCGCGACGGCACCGGCCAGCGACTGCACGGCCGCGTGATGGGCTTTGGCGGCGTGGCTCCCATTCCCTTGCAGCTCCAGGCGATTCCGCCGCGCCCCCCGCTCGCCGCCGAAGAAATCATCATCGGCCTGGACGACGGCACCGTGCTGCCTGGCGAACCGGTGGACATCGAGTTCGTTCCGGGTGTGCTCGGCCACCCGCCCGTGCACAAACCGCTGCCGGCGCGGGCCGCGGTCGCTCCACAGCAGGTGGCCGCTGCGCCGGGTCCGCCGGTCGGCCACCCCCCGCAGCCGCCCGTGGCG
>VGRO01000122.1 GCA_016875335.1 Deltaproteobacteria bacterium
CGAGCAGCGCCACCAGATCGCGCTCGAGGTCGGACTGCAGCACGCCGTGCATCAGGCGCCGCCAGCGACCCGCCTCGCCGCTCTCGGGCCACCCTTGCGCCGCGGCGCGGTGTGCGACAAGTTCGGCATCGGCGGCCCGGCCGCGGGCCACGCGCTCGGGGGCCTGTCCTTCGCCGCGCAGCCAGCGCTGCAGTTCGGCGGGCAAGACGCCCCCCTGGGCCGTGGTGCCGTGATCGTACAGCGCCGTGTAGCGGCCGAGCAGTGCCCGCGCCCAGCGCACGACGTCCGCCGCGACGCTTGCCGCAGGGGCCAGGGGGTTGCCATCGGTCACGGGGCACACGTTGCGGCGGGGCGGGCCGGCGGCGACAATCGTGCACGGCCGGGGCGAACCGTCAAGCGCGACGTCCGCCGGCCGGCGCATCGGGCGAGGCACACCATGAAACTGAACGAAGAACAGGCCGCGGCCATCTTCGCAGCGCTGCCCACCAGCCTGCGCGCAGCCGCCAGCATGCAGGCCATCGGCGATCCGGCCGCGTTCGCGCGGTACGTGCGGGCGGCGTGCGAAGTGGCGGGCGATGTCGGTCTGCACGCCACAGCGACAGGTGAAGTGCGGACCGGTCGTGCCGACGTGTCCCCGGCGCAGAGCGAAGCCCACATGGCGATCGCCGCCGCCGACCCGGCCGTGGTCAAGCGCGCCGACGCGGCGATCAAAGCCGCGGTCTCGAAGGAACAGCGTTCAGCGGCGCTGGTGCGGGCCCTGTACGCCGGTGGTTTCGCCTTGAAAATCGGGGTCGTGCGCGCCGATGAGCCCTGATGGCACGGCAGCAGTCCGTGCACCTTCCATCCTGGCCGGCTACCAGTGCGGTCACAGCCTCGTATGCTGCGCGGCGCCGTGGCGGGCGACCTTGCAGCCGGGCGAATTCGACGGAATCCGGACCCGCCTCGCCGGACTCGACGGCGGCGAACTGCACGCCGAGGCATTCGTCGCAGCGGTCCATGTGCAGCGGCCGCCGGGGGTGTTTCGTCAACCGGGCGGCGACTGCGCGCTCTTGGACCGGCCGGCCGCGCGGTGCCGGTTGCAGCGGACGGCCGGGCTTGACGGACTGCCGGCGAGCTGCCGCAACTTTCCACGATCGGTGGTGCGCACGCCCGATGGCGACGAGGCGGCGTTTTCGCTCGCGTGCCCCACGGCCGCAGCAATCGTCGCCGCCCACCCGGCCGCGTTTGGCTGGGCGCCCGCACGCTGGCCCACCGACGCCTACCCGCCGCACCGGGTCGTCCACGATCGGGTGCAGGCGGCGCGCGGCGCGGACTGGAACTGGTTGGAATTCCGAGATCTTCGCGAGGCCTGGTGGCAGGTGATCGCGCAGGCCAATAGCGCAGAACGACTGGCCGCGGCGCTGGCCGGCATGATGCGCAATCCCCTGCGTGCCGCCCCTGCTGCGCCCGAGGCCGTGCCATGGGACGCGCTGGGCGCCGCGTGGTCGCCGAGCCAGGTGCGCGCGGTGACCGAGGGGCTCGCCCGCCTGCCGGACACGGGAGTGGATCACCGGGGTCGGCAACGGGCGCGCTGGGCCGCGTGGATGGGCCCGTCGCCGGCCCGCGCTTGGATCGACGCAGCGCAGGCCTGGGCACCGCTCGTCGCGTGCCACACGGGCTTGGTCCTGCAGCAGGCCTTCGTCCACGACGAACTGCCGGTGGGCGCCGCGGTGGTGCGCGCCGCCCGCCTGGCGGCAGCGTTGCCGCGGGCGTTGGCGTTCGCCATGGGCGATCCGCAGGCCGAGCGGGACGCGCTCATCGCGGTCGCGCACCTCGCCCGCGGCGACGCGGCAGCCCTGCGCTGAACGCGATCCACGCCAGCAACGGCAGCCCAGCCAGGGACGGCCAGCGCTTCGGCCTGGGCTGAGCCGCAGTGGCCGCTGCCGCAAACACCGCGCAGACGCCGTTGCGGTCGTCGCTCGCCAGGCTCGTCCGCCGACCAAGGCCGCCGAACATCACCGTCTGGCGGTCGATGGTGTGGCCCAACCCGAGCGCGTGGCCGAATTCGTGGACCAGCAGGGCGCCCCGATCGACGGACGTGTCGCTCCACCATCGGGCGTGGATCGCAATGTCGGCGCGCCAGGCACGGCCGCTGTCTGGATCCGCGCGCACCGTCGTCCAAGCAGCTTCGTCGCGGGCATGGGGCCACGGCCCGGCCGCGAGCGCCAGGGTGATGTCGGCGTGCTCGCCGCGGCGCGCGGGCCGCAGCTTCAGTCCTGGACACCCGGCGTCCGTCCACGCCGAGGCCGCCCGTTGGACGAGCGCAAGATCGATCTCCGACCCGCCGACGGACCAAGCCAGTTCGCCGCGCGTCCAGCGCAGCGCAACGCCATGTTCGGTCTGCGCTCGTTCATAGGCCTGCGCGGCCGTGGCGGTCGCCCCGATCGCCAGGGCGGCGGCCAGCGCGCGTCCGACCACTATTGCGCGCCGTCGGTCTTGTCGGCGTCGGCGCTGTCGATGCCTGCGGCACCGGAGTCGGCGAGCATCGTATCCAGTTCCGGGTCGGGGTCGGCGCCGCTGGTGGTCGCCACGGTTTCTGGCACCGTTTCTTGGGCGAACGCAAAACACGAACTGGTGTCGCCTTCTTTGGCGTTGTTGGGGTCGGCCGGATTGCTGCTGTACGCGGTGCGGTTGCCATCGGCACCCCAGCACTCGTGCGCGTCGGCCAGCTTGGTGGTCTTTTGCGCGGTGACGTTGGCATAGATCGCGTCGGCGCGACCGCCGGTGCCGATCTTCCACAACACGCGCAGGGCAAAGAGCTCCAGGCCCTGTTGCTTGGGGTCGATGTCCGCCACGTAGATCTGTCGCAGCCGACCTCCCGCGCCAGGCCGGTAGATCGCGTCGGCGGCGTAGTTGGCGGCCACGCCCTGGGGGTCGGCCACGTCCTTGACGTTGAAGTAGGCGATGCGCCGGCCCTTGGCGTCGCTCTTGTGGTTCGCGAACCACACGTGCATCGATCCGGTCTTGCCGGGCGCACCGAAGAGCGCGGTCGTGTTGGTCAGGCTGACGTGCAGGCGACCGCCGCCCACGCGCGGGGCCTTCTTGATGAACACACCGGTCAGCAGCGCCTTGGCCGGATCGCTGCCCTTCTTGCCGTAGAGCACGTAGCGCAGACGGTTCTCGGCGGTGCGGATGACCCAGAGCGTCAGGTCGACGCCGTTCTTGGTGCCGGTCCACTTGCCGTAGGGTAGCTTGCCGACGATCGTGGTGCCGGTCGCCGTGGGTTTCTTGTTGGCGGCGATCTCCTTGATGAGGTCGGCCACCGCCTTGACGTGCGAGCGCGACTTGTCGACCGCATCGCGCGCCACCTTGAGCAGCGTCGCGGGGTCGCCCACCTTGGCAGCCCCCGAACCGGAGGCCTCGGCGACCAAGAGGTCGTCGGTGTTGAACACGTCGTCTTCGGAAACCGTCGTCGTGGCTGCCGCCGCGCCCTTGTCCGCCGCGCACCCGCTCGCCGCCACGGCCACCGCCACGAACGCGCCCAAGGTCGCTTTGCCCATCGCCCAACAGAACCTTGCCATCGCTGCCTCCTGCCCCGATCGGGGCGTTGCTGCCCGCCACGCCGCACCAGACACCCGTCGCAAGCGATTTGTCAAACAGGAGCGGGGTTGCCGCGCTTTGGCCCTTTCGCCTAGGCGCGCCTGCCCGCAGCAACTTCCTCGCGGCCGGGACTGGCCCACCTGTCGCTTTGACCCGTTGCCTGTTAGTTTTGCGCCCGTCCGCGCGCACAGCCGCCGCGGCACAGATTCCGCGGCCGACGTGAACAACCGCTTTGATCAACTCATGATGCACGAAAAGCGCGCGGCAGCGGCGGGACACGTTCGCGCATGAGCTGGTTTCCGTCGCTCTTGTCCAACGACATCGCCATCGACCTCGGCACGGCGACGACGCTCATCGCCATCAAGGGACGTGGCATCGTCAGCCGCGAGCCGTCGGTGGTCGCGGTGCAGCAAGATCCCCAGGGGCAGCGGCGTGTGCTCGCGGTCGGCAAGGACGCCAAGGAGATGATCGGAAGGACACCCAGTGGCATCGAGGCCATCCGGCCGATGCGCGACGGCAAGATCGCCGATTTCGAGATTACCGAGGCGATGCTGCGCTATTTCGTGCAGCGCGCCCACTCGACACGATCACTGATGCGGCCGCGCGTCATCGTCTGCGTGCCGTGCCGCATCACCGATGTCGACAAGAAGGCGGTGCGCGACAGCGCCGAATCCACCGGCGCCCGCGAGGTCTACCTCATCGAGGAACCGATGGCCGCGGCGATCGGCGCCCACCTGCCCATTACCGAACCGGCCGGCAACATGATCGTGGTCATCGGCGGCGGCACCACCGAGATCGCGGTCATCTCGCTCGCCGGCATCGTGCACAAGGAATCGCTAGCGGTCGGCGGCGACAAGATGGACCAAGCGATCGTCGACCACGTCCGACGCAAGCACAACCTGGTCATTGGCGACCGCACGGCCGAGCAGGTCAAGATCAAGATCGGCACCTGCCTCAAGTCGCCGCCGCCCATGCACATGGAGGTCAAAGGTCGCGACGCCGCCGCCGGGGTGCCTCGCACGGTCACGGTAGGCGCGCACGAGATCCGCGAGGCGCTGAGCGAACCGTTGCAGCAGATTGTGCGCGCAGTGCGCGGGTTGCTCGAGCGCACGCCACCAGAACTGTCCGCCGACATCGTCGACAAGGGCGTGGTGCTCGCGGGCGGCGGCGCGCTGCTGACCGGCATCGACCAGATGCTGCGCGACGAGACCAACTTGCCCGTCTTGATCGCCGAGGACCCGGTCGGCGCCGTTGTCACCGGCGCAGCCATGGCGCTGGACGATCCAAACCTGTTGCGGCACGTGGCGGTGCGCTGACGGCGTCGGCGGTCCCTGGGCCCCTGCGCGTCCACCTTCGCGGCCGTGGTCGTGCCTGTCGCTCGCAGAGCTGCTGGACTCGGGGCACCGGCGCAATCACGCCGGTGGCGCAGGTGATCGTGCGCATCGAGGCACAAAACACCGCAGGCGTGCGCGCGCGCGCAAACCGAACTAGGGCGCAGCCGCTGCGGGCGCCGGCTAGGCCAGAACGTCGTCGGCGGTCGTGTGCAATTCGGCGTGGGCGCTCAGGCGCTCGCCCATGGTCTGCACTGCCGCGGGGACACTGTGCACCGTGCGGTCCAGGTGGGCCGCGAGCCCCTGCACCGCCGCGACGTGGTCGCGGTTGGTCTGCGCGTGACCCTTGCCGTCGTTCGCCAGGAAAAGGTCGAACTGCGCGCTCTTGGCGACCGGGTTGGCCGCCAGACCGCGCCGGCACGCCTCGACGCGCAGCACCTCGCCGGTTGCGTCGTTGCGCAGCGTGACCGGGATCGCACCCTTGCTCACGGCGCCGATGTGCTCGACGATCCACTTGCCGGCCGCACCGTTGGTCGGTGCGCCCGCGGCGACCAAAACCGCGGAGCCCGCGACCGTGACGGCGACAGAAGTGCCCAGCAGGGCCATGAAATCTCGACGGGAAACAGACATGGGCTACTCCTGGGGGACAAGTACCCTGAGGCGCAGTGTAGGTAGCGCGCTCGCACGCTGTCAAACGTTTTGCGCGGGCGCCTGCCGTTGCGCGGTTGCAGCGCTGCGGCCGGGTCGCGCGCGATGACGCCGCTGGCAGCGCACCCTTGGCCAACGTGGGCGCCGGTGCGACCGGGCTGCGAAGATCGGTGGCGGGCGGCACTCGGCGCACTGCGCGCGCGGGCGACCGTGGTGGCCTTCGGGCAGGTCCAGGTCGAGGCGGTTGCCGCCTGGGCAGCGGCGGTGCGCGAGGCGGGCCGGGTCGGCGTCCTACAGGTGCCCGCCGAACAGCTTTCCGCCACCTTGCTATGTGCCGTCGATGGGGCGCCCTTGGTGGTGGGTCTGTCACACACGGCCGCGACAACGCGCGGCGATTGGCGACGCGCCCTGGCCCGGCTCGCGGGTTGCCGGTCGCCGTGGTTGCGGGCGGCCGCGCTGCACATGCCTGCGTGCGCCGCGCCGCAGTGGGCTGCCTTGGGCGATGTGCGGATCGCGTGGCCGGCAGAACGTCCCGCCCACGATGCGCGTTGCTTGCGGTGTCCGGCGGTCGACCGGTGCCCCGGGCCCGGTTCGGGTCGATTCGGACCGCGGCCCTTGCGGGCGCCGACCAGCAACCAGTTCGATCTGCAAGCCGCGCCGGCCGGCGCCAATGCCGTTGTCCGCGTCCACGGCGAACCACCGCTGATCGCCGTGACCGGCAGCGTCCCCGCGGCGGCGCTGGCACGCGCCCTGCGCAAGGGTCAGTTGTATCGCGATCGCTCCGACAGGGCGTTGCTCAATGATTTCGCCGCGCAGTTGCAACCGCTGCAGCGCAACCGGCTCGGAGTGTGGCAGCCGCGGGCCGAAGCGCCGTTCGCTGCGGAAGAGGCGCGCCTCGTACAGCGCATCGGCAGGCTGCGCGGCCTGGTCGTCGACATCGGCGCCGGTCCGTTGCGGTACGTGGCGGCGCTCAATGCGGCGTTGGACCGTGGGGAACTGCGCTACGTGGCTGTAGAACCGGACTCGGACCATCTGCGCGCCGGCCAACAGGCGGTACCGCGCGGGGTTTTTGTGCGCGGTGTCGGCGAGGCGCTGCCGCTGCGCAGCGGGTGCGCCGATGCCGTGTTGATGTTGCGCTCCTGGAACCACCTGCGCGACGTGGGCGCCGCGGTCCGCGAAGCCACGCGCGTGGTGCGGCCCGGGGGGCTGCTCATTGCGGTGGACAACGAGCTGTTTGGGCTGGTGCGTTCGCCCGAACAACTGGCGCGTGCGCGCGCCATCGACCGCGATCGCGCGCCGTTCGAGCACTACCGCAATGCGGGGCTCGCGGAGGCGTGGGCGGCGATCGTGCGGTCTGCGCCCGGCCACTGGCGCCAGATCGAGGCTTGGCCGGTGGGGCCGGACACGTCGAACCAGTGGCAGTTGGTCGCGGAACGCCTGCAAGGTTGAAGTGGGCGCTCACGCCAAGGCACAAGGCGCTTGCAGCGATTGCAATTGGTCGCGATCTGCGCTATTGCGTGCGGTTTGGTGAAACGGGGCAGCGCCGCCGCGCGTCACAACCGCGCCCGGCGCCCCGGTCGGACGATCCCCGCCGCGCATGGGGCCTTCGGCAGCGCGGCCAAAGCGGCCCTGCCAGTCCCGAACGCGCCCGTCCCGACGACCAAGGAACCTTCCGTGAGCGACGTCACCGTACAAGTCGAACGCTACTGCCCCGAGTGTGGCGCCAAGACCATGCTCAACAACTGCCCGGTCGACGGCGAGATGACGCTGGTGGCCAAGAAGAAGGAGGCCACGGCGGCCGACCGGGTAGGGCAGATCATCGGTGGTCGGTACAAGATCCAAGGCGTCATCGGCCAGGGCGGGTTCGGCGCCGTCTACAAGGCGCAGCACGCAGCCACCGGCGACCAGGTGGCGATCAAGGTCCTCAAGCCCGACATCCAGGGATCGCAAGACGTGGTCGCGCGCTTCCGTCAGGAGGCCAAGACCACGAGCAAGCTCAAACATCCCAATACCGTGCGGGTGTTCGACTTCGGCCAGATGGATGACGGCAGCCTGTACTTGGCGATGGAGTTCTTGGAAGGCCGGACTTTGACGGATCTTTTTCGCAAGGAAGCGCCGCTGCAGCCCAGGCGGTTGGTGCACATCGCCACCCAGGTGCTCAAGGCCCTGTCCGAAGCCCACGCCAAGGGCCTGGTGCACCGCGACCTCAAGCCGGACAACATCTTTTTGCAATCCGTCCACGGCGAAGAGGATTTCGTCAAGGTATTGGACTTCGGCATCGCCAAGTCGATGGGCGGCGATCACACCGCCGATATGACCTCGACGGGCGCCATCATCGGCACGCCGCGCTACATGAGCCCCGAGCAGGCCCGCGGTCAGCAAGTCGATGTGCGCACCGACTTGTACTCCCTGGCGATCATCTTGCACGAGGGCCTGACCGGGGTGGCGCCATTCACCGCGGACTCGCCGTTGACGATGCTGCTGCGGCGCGTGCAGGAGGACCCGCCGCGCGTCCACGACGCGCTCGCCATCGAGACGCCGCAGGGGGTCTGTGACGCCGTGTACCGGGGCATGGCCCGGGAAACCGACGAGCGCTTCCGCACCGCAGACGAGATGGCCACCGCGCTGACTGCAGGGCTCGACACGCCAGCGCTGCAAGCGCGCAGCATGGTCAACTTTGAAGATCTCGGCGTTTCGGTGGTGACCGGCATGGCCCAAGCGCCCGGCTTTGGCACCAAGCCGGCGTTGCGCCAGATCACCGCCAGCAGCAGCAAGGTGGTCGTGGCCACAACGACTGCGGGGGACGGCGACGACATGGGCGCCACCATCGGCGAGGAAGAGTCGCGCGAACTCAAACGTGCGATGACCGATTCGCAGAAGACCGCTCTGCCGCTGAACGTTCAGTCGGTACCGACCATGCCAATGGGTGCCTCAGCCAGGCAGGCAGCGCGGGCAGCGGCGGCGCCGGCCGTTGCGCCGGTTTCCGCGGTCGCGACGGCTCCTGCGGCGGCGGCTGCACGCAGCAACACCTTGGTCATCGGCGCTGCGGCGGGCGCCGTGGTCATCGCCATCGCCATCGGCGTGGCCGTGCTCAAGGGCGGCGCACAGCCCGGTCCGGTCGCAGCTGCTGCGCCCACCCCGGTCCAGGCCGATCCGGCCTCTGCGCCTGCACCGGTCTCTGCGCCTGCACCGGTCCCTGCGCCTGCACCTGTTGCTGCGGCTGCGGCGCCCGCGCCCGCCGCGCCCGCACCGGCGGCTCCCGCGCCTGCCAGCGACGCCAAGGTCAAGCTGAGCGTCGAACCGGCGGACGCGCGCGTCGAAATCGACGGCACCCAGGTCATCGGCGCCGACGCGCGGCTTGCTCCCGGCAAGCACACGCTCAAGGCCAGCAAGGCCGGGTTCGCCGACGAATCGACCGAGATCGAGGTCGCCGCTGGCGAAGTGCACAACGTCAAGCTCGAACTCAAGAAGGCTGCGGCACCAGCAGCCCCGGCCAAGCCCCCCGGCGGCGGCAAGCCCGACAAGCCCACCGTCAAGGACGACAAGGCGGCCAAGCCCGACAAGCCCGACAAGCCCGACAAGCCCGACCCGCCCAAGGGCGGCAAGAAAGAAATTCTGCTGATCGATTGATCGCGCCCGCGCCGCGACGTCGCTGACCCGGCCACGCCATGTTGTGCCGAATGCGCCGGATTCGAGGCCAGCCCCGACCGTTGCACAGATTCGTCCAAAGGCGCACCATCATCGCCGCGAACGGCATTGCGCCGCGACGGGCTGTGGGCCATGCGTTGGACGGATTGGATCGGCGACTGCAACTGGCTGGCCCGGCCGACGCTGCTCGCCCACATCGCCGGCTGGATCGCGCTGGCGCTGCCCGGCTTGGCTTGGGCAGGCGCCGACGAAGCGCGTCAGTTCGCCGAAAAGGGCGCCGAGGCCTTCAAGGCCGCGCAGTACTGGGAGGCGGCAGTCGCGTTTGAGAAGGCCGCGCAACTGGACCCGAGCGATCCCAAGAACTTACGCTATGCTGGCCGAGCCTGGCAGGAGGTCGGCCACTTGCGCAAGGCCTTGGTCCTCTTGGAAGCCTACCTCAAGATCGAACCGGATGCGGCACTCAAGGCGTCAGCGGAAGGCAAGATTGCGCCGCTGCGCAATCTAACGCCCCTGCAACACGTCGAGGCGCTGTCGGCCGCGCTGGTCAAATACCCCCAGGCGCGCCTGGAACCGGAGGCGGCCAAGGCGCACGAAGAGATCGGCGACGAGGCTTCGTTCAAGAAGGCCGCCGAGCTGTGGGAGGTCGCCAAAGTGCGCGCCGCCTCAGATGCAGAGCGTTTGGTGGCAGAGAACGGGTCGGCCCGCGTGGCCCAACGGCTTTTCGACTTGCGGGCCAAGCGCGAAAAGGACGAGGCAGATCGCAATCAAAAGCAGGCAGACGCAAAATCCGGTTCTGGCAAAGGCAATCCGCAGGACGGCAAGGCGACGCCCGGCACCGCCGAGCCGAGCGAGGTGTCCACGCCGATGACCACCTTGCTCTACGGAGCCGGCGGCGCGCTGGTCCTCGGCGGAGCCGCTCTGGTGTTGGTCGGCCGCAATACCGCCGACAACGTCGACACCGACGCCAAGGCCGGCAAATATGCGACCAATCCGGGCAAGTACACCACCGATCGCGACAGCGCCGACATCACCGCGTACGCCGGCTGGGGCGTGGCCGCCGCGGGCGCAGGGATGCTGTTGTGGGCGGTCTTGTTGCCGACGCCAGCAAAGGCACCCACCGCTGGAGCCGGGTGGTGGGTCGCGCCGACGGCCGATGGGTTTGCCGTGGGCGGATCGTTCTGACATCGGCGCCGGCTGGCCGCGATCAGACTTCGAGGATCTCCGCTTCCTTGTCCAGCGCCGCGTGGTCGATCTTCTTGGCCATGCCGTCCACCAGCTCCTGGACCTTCTTCTTGGCGCGGGTCAGGTCGTCCTCTGGAAAATCCTCGATAGACTCGAGCAGATCGATGGCGTCGCGGCGGTGGTTGCGGCAACTGACCTTGGCCTCCTCGGCCAGGTGCTTGACGACCTTGACCAGTTCCTTGCGGCGCTCGCCGGTCATTGCCGGGATCGGCACGAGCACGACGTCGCCGCGGTTCGACGGCGTCAAGCCAAGGTTGGCAGCCAGGATCGCCTTGTCGATGTGCGGGCACATGGTGCGCTCCCATGGCTTGACCTGCAGCAGCTTGGGATCCACCACACTGACCGTCGCCACCTGGTTGAGCGGCGTCTCGGCCCCGTAGTAGTCGACCCGCACCGAATCGAGCAGCGACGCGTGGGCGCGACCGGTGCGCAGCTTGGTACATTCGCGCCGGAACGCGTCCAATGCGCCGTGCAGCCCCTGATCGAGGTCGTCCAGAATCTCCTTGTCCATGCCGTCCTCCCGAGCGCGCCGCGATCAGGCGCACACCAACGTGCCGACCGCCTCGCCCTGTACCACCCGAAGGATGTTGCCCGCGGTGTGCAGGTCGAACACGATGATCGGCAGCTTGTTGTCCATGCACAGCGACAGCGCCGTGCTGTCCATCACCGCCAAGCGCCGCTGCAAGGCGTCCATGTGCGTCAGCTGGGCAAAGCGCGTGGCGTTGGGATCCTTGCGCGGGTCGGCGTCGTAGATGCCGTCGACCTTGGTGGCTTTGAGGATGATCTCGGCCTCGATCTCGGCGGCACGCAGGGCCGCGGCGGTGTCCGTCGAGAAATACGGGTTGCCGGTGCCGCACGCGAAAATGACGATGCGGCCTTTTTCGAGATGGCGGATGGCCTTGCGGCGGATGTACGGTTCGGCGATCTGCTGCATGGCGATGGCCGATTGCACGCGGGTCTGCACGCCGAGCGTCTCCAGCGCGTCCTGGACCGCGAGGCAGTTCATGGCGGTGGCGAGCATGCCCATGTAGTCGGCGCTGGCGCGATCCATGCCGCTCGACGCCCCGGCGACGCCGCGAAAGATGTTGCCGCCACCGATGACGATCGCTACCTGCACGCCCAGCCGCGCGACCTGCACGCACTCCTGGGCAATGGTGTGCAAGGTGGCGGGGTCGATGCCAAAGCCCTTGTCGCCCGCGAGCGCCTCGCCGCTGAGCTTGAGCAGGATGCGCTGGTACCTGGGCATGGGCGACCTTGGTGCCACGCGCGGGGCGCGGTCGCGCGGCGGTGTACACCTTTGGGCGGGGCTGGACAAGGGGCGCGGCCAAATGCGTGGCAGTGCCCGCCCCAGAGCGCGGCCCTGCCTTGCCAAAGCGATCCGGGCGTGGTGCGATCGACCCGGGTGTTCGCGCGCCCCGGAGGCTTGCATGGGATCCCAACTGGTCCGGTCGCTGTGGCTCGTCGCGTGCGCCACCGCGGTGTGGGGCTGCGAGCGGCCCGCCGCGCAAAAACCCGCCGAACGCGGCGCCGAGCTGCCGATCAGCAAGGTCGTGCTCTACCAGAACGGCGTCGGCTATTTCGAAAAGCGCGGCAAGGTCGACAAGAAGCTCGTCGAACTGCGGGTGCGGCCCGAC
Organism: Deltaproteobacteria bacterium; assembly: GCA_016875335.1. Classification (GTDB taxonomy): domain Bacteria; phylum Myxococcota_A; class UBA9042; order UBA9042; family UBA9042; genus SXRM01. Next base: position 12,083 of record VGRO01000122.1, read on the forward strand.
CAGATCAACGACGTGCTCAAATCGCTGTCGATCCTCGACCTGTCGGGCGGGGCTGCAAGCGCGGTGTCGCTGCCGGTCGAAAAATCGGGCGACCGCCTGGCCGCCGAGCTGCCGCCACAGGTGCGCAACGCCACCGGCCTGGTGGGGCTGCTCGCGGTGCTGCGCGGCGCCGATGTGCAGGTGTCGGGCAAGGCCGGCAACCTGCGCGGCCGGGTGGTCGGGGTCGAACTGCCGCCGCGCCAGGGCGGCGACAAGGACGGCGGGCCGCCGCGCGGCGCCATCCTGACGCTGATGACCGGCGACGACCGGCTGGCGACCACGCCGGTCGATGGCATCGGCGAACTGGTGATCGGCGATCGGACGCTGAGCGTGGGGCTCAAGCAGTCGCTCGACATCAGCCGGGCCGACGGCGCCTGGAAACCGGCGTCGCTGCACATCCGCCTGGCCGGCGACAAGACCCACGACCTCATCGTCAGCTACATCCACGAGGTGCCGGTGTGGCGGCCGGCCTACCGGGCGTGGGTCGAAAAGGACAAGGGCGTGCTATTGCAGGGCTGGGCCATCGTCGACAACACCAGCGGCGAGGACTGGGCCGACGTCAAGCTGACGCTGGTGGCCGGTTCGCCGCTCAGCTTTCGCTACAACCTGCACACACCGCACATGGTCGAGCGGCCAGACCTGTCGCCGCGGCTGCCACAGAGCGCCGACGCGCCCCCGGAGCCCGACGTGGGGGTGCAGCCCGCCGATGCGCCGCCACCGCCGCCGGCCGCCGCGGCCCCGGCGGCCGAGGCGGAATCGGCCAAGGCCGAGGCTTTTGATCTAGGCGACTACAGCGGCGGCGGGGCCAAATTGGTCGCCGGGTCGGGCGGCGGTGGCGCAGGCGAAAGAGCCGCCCCTTTGCGCTCAAGGCGCGGTGAGTTCAGCAAGGACATGGCGCCAGCGGAGAAGCCGGCCGCTGCACCGCGCCCCAAGGTTCAATCGCGCGGCCCGACCGGCAGCGATCCCGGCGAAGAAACCAAGCGCCGCGAAGCCGCCGCGCGATCGGCCACGGCGCTCATGTCCGGCCGCGAGGTCGGCGCGCTCTACGCCTACGAAGCCCAGCACAGCGTCACCGTCCCCGACCGGTCGGCTGCGCTCATCAACCTGCTGAACAAGAAACTCGACGGCCGCGACGTGCTGCTGTTCCGCGACATGGGCCAACCGCCCTACCACGCCATCCTGATCAAGAACGACGGCGGCGCCACGGTCGAAGGGGGCCCGATCACGCTCTACGTCGATGGCACCTTTGCCGGCGAGGGCTTCATCGGTCGGGTCGCCAAGAACGAAACGGCATTCGTGCCGTACGCGCGCGAAACGGGCTATTCGCTGGCGCTGACCGCCAAGGACGAAGAGGCCGAATTGCACCTCGCCAAAATCGTCGACGGCCGCATCCGCATCGAGGGCAAGCGGCTGCACAAGCGCACGCTGTCCATCGAGGCCACCCGCGACAAGCCGGCGCTGTGCTACGTCAAGGTGGCGGCGACCGCGGGCATGACCCTGCGCGAGCCGCCCAAGGAAATGGTCAAGGCCGGCCAAGACCTGTATGTGCCGGTCCACGCCCCCGCCAGCGGCAAGGGCGAGACGGTGCTGGTGGAGGAGTCGCCGGTGTGGTTTGAGGAGACCGCGCTCAACGACCGGTCGGTCGCCGCGTTGCAGCTCTACCTCAAGAACGCCACGGCCGAGGCGGCCATCAAGGGCCCGATCGGGCAGTTGTTGGCGCTGTGGGAGGAGATGGCGACGCTCGAGCGCGATTCCGGCGGCCTGCGCAAGCAGCGCGACCTGTTGCAGGACGAACAGTACCGCATCCAGGGCAACCTCGACGCCTTGCCGCACAGCGCAGTGGCGGCTGAACTGCGCAGGCAGTTGGTGGCCCAACTGACCGCGGCCAGCGACAAAGCCGCCGTGGTCGCCAAGAAGTTGGTCGAAAACGAAGTCAAGCTCGCGGCGCACAAGGAAAAGATGATCACCTTGCTGCGCAGTGTCACCTTGAAGTAGCGCGGACCGCATGGACGCCGCAACGGTCCACCGCCCCAGCGACGTGCCTGACAGGCCGCGGCCGCGCCCCGTCGACGATCTGGCTGCGCGTTCAGCGTCGGCGCTGTGGGCACGCTTGCTGCTCGTGCGCAACCGGTGGCGCACCGTCACCACGGTCGAAGCGGTGTTGTTGGCGATGATGGCCGGGGCGGCAATCCTGGGCATCAGCCTGGCGGTGGCCACCGCAGTCGGCCGATCGCGCGCGGCGTTTGGCCTGCTGTGGCCGTACGCGCTGGTGCCGGCCCTGGGAACCCTGTGCGCCATGGTCGTGCACCGCCAGCGCCAGGCAGTCGATCTGCCGCGTTGGGCGCAGGTGCGCTCGGTGCGGCACAGCCCGCGGACCGATGGCGAATTGCTGCGCAGCGGAATCGAACTGGCGCGCGCTGTGCACGATGAGGGCACCGCGACCGTGGGGTCGGCCTGGATGGTTGCGGCGACCCTGGCACACGCCGACCAGCACATCGCGGGCCTGGAAAGCGACGTAGCCGCAATCGGCCAGCGCTGCAAGCGCTATGCGCAGTGGCTGGCGGTGCTGCTGGCCATCGGGATGCTGCTGCGCTGGCAGGCCGCCCACACCGCGGCGTCCTGGTTCGACGACCCGCTGACCGAGGCCATTGCGGTGCGCGAGGTGGGCACGCTGGTCGGCGACGTGCGCGCCCGCATCGAACCGCCGGCCTACGCGGCGCGGGCGGTGGCGGCCCGTGAGTTCGAGGGAGGCGAGGGATCGGCATTGCGCGGCAGCAAGGTCACGGTAAGCGCTGCCGCCTTGCCAGATTTCGCCGTCGACGCGGTGCTGGTCGAGAGCGGTTCGGGCCGAGGCGCGGCCGCAGAACGCCAACCTGTGGCCACGCTCGAACACCGCGGTCAGGTGTGGCAGTTGGCGTTGTTGGAGCCGGTCCGTTACCGCTTTGTCGGCACCGACAAGGTCGGCCGGCCTGTCCGAGAAGCGGCCTGGCGCGAACTCAAGGTCATCGCAGACCAACCGCCGCGCGCCCTTTTGCGATCGCCTACGGGCGAAATCGAGGTCCGCCCCGGTCAGACCCTGGCGCTGGAAGGCGTCGTGGACGACGACATCGGCCTGACGCAGGTCGAACTGGCGGTGACGCGCCCCCAAGGAGGCCTGGACCGCCGCCCGGTCACGGTGGTCCACGGCAGCCTGCGCCACGAGGTCCGCGAGATGCTGGTCGTCGATTCGCTGCAGCTACGGGCGGGCGAGGTGGCGCAAATCCAGGTCGAGGCCTCGGACACCAACCCGTTTGACGGCGCGCGCAAAGGCAGCAGCGACCGGTTGCGCGTGCGCATGTTCTCGGCGGATCGCCACCATGCGCGCACCATCGACCTGCTGCGGCAACTGGCCGACACCTGGGCCCTGCGGCTCGCAGACCGGCTGGAGCAGGATCCGTCGCAGCACAGGACCGACCTGGCGGCGGCAACGCGGGCGCTCGGCGCGTTCCAGGCCGCAGAAGCCCGGGCGATGGACGCGCTCAAGGCCGCGCGGGCCCTGCTGGGCGACGACACGCTGGCCAAGGCGCGGTCGCTGCCGGACCTCGATGCCATCGAGCGGTCCCTGGTCGAGGTGCTGGGCGACGAGGCGCGCGCGCTGCAGCGGACGGCTGCCGACCGCCGTGCCGGCGGCAACCTGGACGAGAGCCGCGAACTGTACGCCATCCAGCGCCACCACGCCCTGGTCATCGACCAGCAAGAGGCCGCGGTGGCCGCGCTGGCCGACCTGGTCGGCGACGAACTGGAGGCGATGCTGGCGCGCGACAGCCGCCAGTTGGCGCTGGCCAGCCAACAGTTGGTCGGCGCCCTGGAAAAACTCGCCGAAAAAGACAGCAAGCCGCTCGCGGCCGAAGCCGAGCGCATGCTCGACGCGCTGGAACAGCAACTGGAGCGCGTCGCGGTGACCTCCGGCGAAACGGCCAAGCTCGCGCCCTTCGAGCACCTGAACGCCCGCGCCCTGCAAGCGAGCGGCACCCAGCGCGAATTGCAGGAGCACCGCTCGGCCCTGGGCGACGTGCGGCGCCTGCTGCGCGAAGGCAAGGTGCGCGAGGCCCTGGAGCGGATGCGGCAAATCCGCGACCAGATGGCGACCACCACCGCCGGTCGGGCAGAGCGCACCGCCGAAGACGTCGCCCTGGACGCCCTGGTGCAGCAACTGCGGCGCGGCGTCGCCCGGGCCCAGGACGCCCAGGGCCGGCTGCGCGACGACCTGCGCGGGCCGGCCGAGGAACAGGCCCACGCCCAGCAGGAGTACTTTCGCAAGATGCGCGACCAATCGCTGCCCCAGGTGGCCGACCTGCTGCGCGAGGCGCGCGAGTCGATCAAGCCGGGCCGGCTGGTGTCGGCCGCCGGCCGGCGTCAGGCCGGACTGGGCGAGGTGCGCCAGGCTCTCGACGCGGCCATCGACGCCTTGGACAAGGGCCAGGCCGATACCGCGCTGCAGCGCATCGCCGAAGCCCAGGACGGCCTGGCGACCGTCAAGCGCGCCCTGCAGGCCGAAGAGGACCTGCACGAGATGGCCAAGGCCGCCGCCGACGACCGCCGGCTCGATGGCGCATACGAGAGATTGAACCGCGCACTGCAAAAACTGCGCGAGGCGCTGCCCGAGCCCACCGAGCTGTTGCGGCCGGGCACGGTCGGCCGCATGGACCAACTGGCCCAGCAGCAAGCGCGGGTACGCCTCGCCATGGATCGCCTGCGCAAGCGCCTGGCCGACGCGGGCGACGCCCAACCCGCCCTGCAGCGCCAGGTGGGCGAGCGCCTCGACCACGCGGCGGAGACCATGCGCAGCGCCGAGGACAGCCTGCGCCGCAGCGACGCCGCGCGCGCCTTCGACCAGACTGCCGAGGCGCTGTCGGCCCTGGAGCGCGCCCAAGAGATGCTGCAGGGCGGCGGCCAGGGCGGCGACCGCCAGGGGGCGCGCGACGAGGCCGTGGGCCTGGACCCTAGTTCGGCGCCGGTCGATCTGCGCAGCGACGCCGCCAATGTGCAGGGCGAGCGCTACCGCCAACAATTGTTGCGGGCCATGCAAGGCCGGGCACCGGCTGGCTACAAAGAGCGCCTGGAGCGCTACTACAAGGCCATCGGGCGC
>VGRO01000123.1 GCA_016875335.1 Deltaproteobacteria bacterium
AACAATTCCTCAATCGGTTTCGCCTACTAGCTGCTCGTTGCGTGAAGGGGGCTCGCAGCCCCCTCGCGCGCCCATGCGCGCTCACCCCCGCGTCCGGCCGCAGCCGCGGCCGGAAGTACCTCGGCCCTGTTGCGCGCCGGAACCCGGCGCGAACTTCGGGCCTGAGGTACTAGGCCCTGGTGACATCCAAGGATCCCCCCATGACCGACGTCCTCGAACCCTACAACCGCTGCGGTTCCTGCCGGTATTTCACGCCGACCCACACCGACCGGAACGGCCGCACCCAAGGCGATTGCAGCGGCCGCCCCAATCGTCCGACGGTGCAATCGCACGAGTTTGGCTGCCCCGAGTACCACGTGCGCCGCGACCGCGTGGTCCCGGGTTCGCCGATTCCGGACGACGCCGACCTGTCGCCGCGCCAGCGCGAAGCCGCCCGCCGCATCGAGGCCACCCGGGCGGCACAGGTATCGTCGCGCCACCAGACCGAGCGTTTGCGGATGGTGCGCGTCGACGAGGACGACGAGGCCAAGAAGGCGGCGTTCGATTCGCAACCCGTCGAGGTCGCTCAGGACCTCGGCACGCTGACCCGCCGCGAACTGCGCGCCGCGCTGACCGACGTGCTCGATGACGCGCTCGACCGGGCGATGGGCCAGTCGCCTACGCCCATGCATCCGCGGTACAAGGGCGGCAAACTGGTCGTCGTGCCGGGCAACCCCGACCTGCAGAGCAAGGAATTGGAAGTCGACGTGCTTTTCCGCAAGGTCGTCAGCATCCGCGACAAGCTGCGATTGCTCGAACAGAAGGTCAACGCCAGCAGCCTTGGTGAGCTGGAGAAGGTCCAGATCCAGCAGTACATCACCGGTTGCTATGGGTCGCTGACCAGTTTCAACTATCTTTTCCGGGACAAAGACGACCAGTTTGTCGGCGAGTCGTCCAAGGGGTAGCATCGGCCGGCGGCGCCCCCACTGCCACCGGCGCTGGCCGGGGACGCCGTGCGCGAACTGAAGCTGGACCGCCCGCTTGTTTTCTTCGACCTCGAGACCACGGGGCTCGACACCGACAAGGACCGCATCGTCGAACTGTGCACGGTGACGCTTTTGCCAGACGGCAGCCGCAGCGTTTGGACCCAGCGCGTCCATCCGGGCATCCCGATTCCAGCCGACGCGACAGCGGTCCATGGCATCGCCGACGCCGACGTGGCCGACTGCCCGCGCTTTGCCGAACTTGCCGAAGGCCTGCACACCCGGCTGCAGGGATGCGACCTCGCCGGCTACAACATCGAGCGTTTCGACCTCAAGCTCCTCAAGCAGGAGTTCAGCCGCTGTGGCAAGCCGTTTCCTGTCGCCGGCACGCGCATCGTGGACGTCTACGGCGTTTATGCCAGCCGCGAGCGCCGCGATCTGACCGCCGCGCTGCGGTTCTACTGCGGTCGCGAATTGCAAGGCGCGCACAGCGCAGAGGCGGACGTGCTTGCGACCGTGGACGTGTTGATGGCGCAGGTGCAGCGCTACGCCGACCTGCCCGACACGGTGCAGGCGCTGCACGACGAGCAACATCCGCACAACCCCGACGCGCTCGACCCGGACGGCAAGCTGTTGTGGCAGGACGGCGCGCCGACGTTCACATTCGGGAAAATCAAAGGTTGGACGCTGCAGAAGGTGGTGCGGACCGACCCGGGCTACTTGCGCTGGATGCTGTCGGGGTCGTTTTCGGACGAACTCAAGCGCATCGTGGCCGACGCATTGGACGGTCGATTCCCGGTGCGCAGGGAAGCGCCGACGCCCGGCCGCGATCCGTAGCGACGTCCGGGCGCGCGATGTCCGGCGTCAATTGCAATTCTTGGTCTTGAGCTCGGCCTCGTCGTCGGTGCGCCACTTGACGGAGTTGTCGCGAAAGCACGCGGCGCTCTGGAACTTGCCGGTGGGCGTCCACTCGGTGTGCAACCCTTCAATCTTGTTAGACTCGAAGCGCTCTTCCATCTTCTTCTTGCCGCTTTCGTACCAGGTGGTGTGCAGTCCCTGGCGTTTGCCGTCCTTGTGTTCGTATTCCTCTTTCTTCTGGCCGTTGACGTAGAAGGTGGTGGTCGGCCCGTTGCGGGCGCCGTCCTTCCAGTTGCTCTCCTCTTTCTTGACCCCGTCGCCGTCGTAGTTGATCCACAGGCCGTGCTTCTTGCCGGCCTTGTAGTCGATCTCCTCGGATTTCTTGCCATCTTTGTGCCAACCCGTGCACCGGCCCTCTTCGGCGTCGTCCTTGAAGGTGCACTCCTCCTTCTTCTGGCCAGCGTCGTACCAGGCGACCCGCTTGCCGTGGCGCTTGCCGTTCTTGTACGAGGTCTCGCTTTTCTTCTGGCCGGAGGCATACCAGAACTCCCACTTGCCCTCCTTGTTGTAGTTCGGGTGGTAGCAGTAGCGCTCGATCTTGGTGCGGTGCAGTGTCGTGCCCTCCGGGCATTTGCCGTCGCCGTCCTCGGTGGCCGTGTCGGGGTCCTGGGGCTTGTCTGGCGCTTTCGGGACGCCCTTGGCGGCTTTGGGCGGCGCGGCGGCCCATGCGGCGGTCGAGGCCGCAGTTGCGAACCCTGCGCAGAGGGTCAATGCTAGGAAAATATTGAACATATCTAACCCCAAGGGCCAGAACGAGGGGCCGGATTGTAGCAGCATCGCGCGCGCCGCGGAACGGGGTTCTCGTCGCGTCTAGGAGCCTGTCGGACTATCGTCCGACTGGCTCCGTGCTGGTTGCGATCGGGGCAGCGACCAAGAACTGCCTGAAGTAAATTCAGGCAGTTTCGGTCGCTGGCAGGCCGCAGCCGCGGCCTGCCTAGGAGCCTGTCGGCCAGAATCTGCCGATTCTGGCGTTTCGCCGACAGGCTCCTAGCTCCGGCAGGGCATGGTTCGGCGATCGCCGCCAGGGACCTGGGCGGCGGGCGATCGCTGCGTGATCAAAACGTCAGTCGATCTTGGGCCTGAATTCACAATGCCTTGATCATACGTCTGTTTCTGTGATGTCCCGACCACTGGAGAAAACCAGGCCGATGCGGCGTTGCGGCGCGGCCCCTGATCAGGGTGTCAGAGGCATAGTGTAAAAATTTGCACAACCTGTGCATGGTCCTAGCCTGAAAGTGCGGGCGAAGTTCTTGTCAAGGGCCCGCGTTGAAAACCCAGCGGGCGTGGCCCGCCCAGGAGCTTGCCACCATGGAGGACGACCCGAAAACCAACACCTGGCCGGTACGCGCGCTGGTGGTGACGGCCACCGCGCTGGCGCTGCTGGCGCTGGCTGCTCCGCAGGCGTTCGGGGCTCCGCGCGTGTCCAACCCGACCGCCGACCCGTGGCCGACGCCCCCCTTTGCCGCCTGGATCAAGAACGACTACGGCTTCGTGCGCGCCCGCCCCACCCATGCCAGCAAGCTGCTGGCGCTCTTGCGGCTCGGCGACACCGTGACGGTGACGGGTTGCGCACCGAGTTGCGACGCAGCGCGCGCCTGGGCACTGGTCGAACCGCGCGGCGCCGTGCCGATGGGCCAGTTGCGGGCAGGCGAGCCCGAGGAAACGGCGCGCCACACCGGCAGCCAAGCCACCTACTTCTATGGACGGACGCCGCGCGGGGCGACGCCTGTGTTCGCCAAGCCGGATGCCAAGTCCAAGGTCATCCGCAAGGAAAAAGCGGAGTTTCGCCTGGCGTTCGTGCCCAATCCGTACCTGGGCGAGCAAGGCTGGCTGCAGCGGCCCGACGGCGGTTACATGCGCAAGGCCGACATCAAGCTGTTCACGCCGAGCACGTTCGCCGGCCAGAAGGACCCAGAAGCGCCAATCGCCTTTGTGCGCCGCAAGGTGGCGCTGCGGCCGACCGGTGAAAAGCGCCCGCCCAAGGATCCGGCCGCAGTGCAGTGGTTCGCGCGCTACGACCGCATGCCGATGCAGGCCGTGCGCGGCGACAAGGTGCAGGTGTCGGGCGGTTGGCTGCCCAAAGGCCTGGTCCGCATCGTCTCGCCGGTGCAGCGGCCCAAGGGCGTGGCGCAGACCGACAAGTGGATGCACGTGGACCTGGGCCAGCAGGTGCTCGCGGCCTACAAGGGCGACCAGATGGTGTTCGCCACCCTGGTCTCGACGGGCAAGAGCGGCCGCGCCTCGACGCGCACCAAGACCGGCACGTTCGAACTGTACGGCAAGACCATTCACAGTTCGATGCGCGGCAAGCCGTGGGACGACTACTACGCCGAGGAGGTCCCGTTTGTGATGCACTACGACGGTGGCCGGGCGCTGCACGGCGCCTACTGGCACGACCAGTTCGGCATCGAGAAGTCGCACGGCTGCATCAATCTCAGCCCCGCGGACGCGGCGTGGCTTTTCGCGTGGACCACGCCGGAATTGCCCAAGGGTTGGCACAACGTGCTGCCCAACAACTGGGATGGGCCGATCGTGACCGTGGTCGTCGATTCGCCGCGCAAGCGCGAGACCACGCCCCTAAAGCTGGCCGATGCGGGGGCCCGCTCGGTGGCAGACGCCGCAGCAGTTCCGCGATCCCATCGCTAGCGGTTTCCAACGCGATTCTCAGCACCTGAGCGGCCACCAGCACTGACGCCGCGCCGCCTGTGCCCGACCACGACCGCGAGGCCGCAGAGCGCTAGCCAAACCACACCGCCGGTTCCGCCCGGTCGCGCAGAACACGCACTGGATTCTTGCAGGACCTGACCTCGACCGACCTGGGTCGAACCTGCCGGGCTGTCTGCGCCGACGCCCACGACGTCCGCACCGCCACCTGAGCCGCCCGGGTCAACCGCAGAACGCGCCGCGCCATCGTCGGGGACGGGTCCATCGGCGGTGCCCCCACGGCCAACGTCCGGGACGGTCGGCCCGGTGTCCGCGGCAGGCGCGGTGTCTGCGGCGGCGACATCGGGATCGGCGACGGTTTCGGGGGGCGCGGCCAGATCGGACTCGCCGGTGTCGCCAGGGAGAGCGTCGGCTTCGCTGCCAGCATCCGCTCCCGATCCGGCGTCGCTCGCACCAGCGTCGGCGGAGGAACCGGCATCCGGTTCTGGTGGGATTGGCGTCGCGCACACGGCAGGTTGGGCGCCGGGCGCGCAAACCTGGCCCGCGGGGCAGTTCTCCAAGGTCGCAAGGCCGTCCGGCGAACAGGACAGCAAGGTGTTGCCCGGCAGACAGGTCGTGCCGGCGATCGGCGGCAAGTTGGGCAGCGGCATGCAGACCTTGTCGGCGCACGCCGCGCCGCCGGGGGCCTTGGCGGCGCACACCTGTTCTCCAGCGAGGCAGAGCTTGACCACCGCAGCGCCATTGCTGCACGCGACCACCGCGTCGCCGTCCTTGACACACGCGGTCGCCGCGCCCTTGGCCGGGCAATACGCCGAGACGCAGCGAGCGCCAGCGCTGTCGTCCACGCAGGTGCCTTTGGCCGGGTCGGGCAGGGTCGCGCAGTCGGTCTTCTTGCAGTCGCCGCCGACCAAGAGGTTGCCCTCGCAGTGGGGATCGCAGGTCACGGGCGCGCACAGCGCCGCGCCACTCTGCATCTTGCACACGGTGTCCTTGGCACACGGTTTCTCGGCGATGTCGCCGGCAGCGCTGCACGAATAGCGCTTGCCATCGGGCAGGCACACGTCTTTGGCGACGGGCTTCTCGGTCGGCGAACTGGCGCAGAAGGCCGACACGCATTTGGCTTGCGCCGCCGCGGCCGTCGAACAGAAGGCACCGTATTTGCTGCAATCTCCGGTGGACAAGGCGCCATTCTTGCACGTGCCGATGAGCGCGTCGTTGGCAGAAGGCACGCACACTTGCTTGTCGCCCTTGGCCGGACAGTACTTGGACACGCAGCGACCGCCCAGGTCGTCGACCACGCAGGTGCTGTCGGCCTTGGCGCAGTCGATCTTGCTGCAATCAGCCTTGATGAGCGTGGCGGCGTCGCATGTGAGGCTGCAACCCGGCGCCGGCCCCTGCACGGCCCAGGCGGCCAGCGCTGCAAGGTTGCCGTTCCACCAGTTCATGTCGACGTTGCCGGTGATGCCGCCGATCTTGCCGGTGCTCGAGTACTGCCAGAAGTACCACTTTTTCCATGGGTTTGCGATGTTCGGACAGCAGTTGCTGCAATACTGCGGGTGCCACAGCGGGTAGTCGACGAACGCCGCGGACTTGACGTTGTCCTCCCAGAAGTATCCGCCGGAGTAGATCATGGGCTTGCGGCCGATCTTGGCTTCGACGTGGGCGATCCATTTGCCGACCGCGCTGGCGATGGCGCTCGGGGCCATGCCGCCACCGGTGGATTCGACGTCGATGACCGGCGGCAAGTCGCCGGGTCCGAGTTTGCCCATCTTGGCCAGCATCAGGTCCGCCTGCTTGACGGGGTCGACGTTGGGCTCGAAGTACTGGTACACGCCGCAGTGCAGGCCCTGTTCGTGGCAGCTCTTCCAGTTGAAATCGAACTTGGTGTCCGCCGACAGCGCATGGGCGGCGCGGATGATGACGAACTTGCGGCCGGCGGCCTTGACGCCCGGCCAGTTGATGGTGCCCTGCCAGTACGACACGTCGTTGCCGTCGACCTTGTCCGGCCCGGGACACACGGTGGTCTTGGCCAGGGCGGGTGCGGCCGACGCGGTAGCGCACAGGGCCACGAGGGCGGCACGGGCGATCATCGGCCACCTCGCGCGGGGGCCAATTCCGCTGCGCGTTCCGGGCGATCGAACCCCAGGTCGAGCGCCAGCTGCCAACCGTCGGCGGTGTGATCGAGCAGCGCAAGCGCACGCTGGCCGGCCCGTGGTTCGCGGCTCAGTTGGGTGTCCAAAGCCGGCTTTTCGGGCCAGCGGCAGTCCTTGCCCCTGCAGCGCAGGTGCTCACGGAGGTCGCCGCGCCAGCCGTATCGGTCCACGAGGATCACCTGCCCGACGCCAGGCGCCTGACGGCCCGCGCGCAAGAGCTGGACCACCTGCACCCGAAAGCGGTGTCGCACGTAGGCCGCGGCCCCGTCGCCCGTACCTGGAACGACCTGTTGATCGACCCCTGGGTCGGCCATCTGCACGACGGCGACCAATTGCGCGCGCCGGGCAGCCTCGGCCAACGGCACGCGATCGGCCGCGGCGGCGGAGCCGGCCCAAACGGCCGTCGGCAGGACGCACAACAGAGAAAGGCGCTGCCACATCGGGCACCTCCAACGGGCGCAGAGGGTGCCGTTTTGGGCGGAGCGGCGCAAGCCCGAACGGCGGACCCGGGGCAGGCAAGCGCGAATTTCCCGGTCCGGCCGTTTTCCGTTATCGTGCGGTCCCCCGCCTGCCGCACGCGATGCACGACGCCATGAATGTTCTACCGACCCGCACCGGCGCGTCCCTGCCGGCCTGGCTCGCGTTGCTTGCCGCCGCCGGGTTCGGTGCCTGTGGCGGCGGAGAAATCGCCGTGCACTGGGAATCGCAGGTCTGCGGCGACGACGCAGGCGACGGGGTGGGCTTGCCCGTCTGCGCCTCGGACACGGACTGCCCGGCCTCGCCCACGGCGTGCATCGTCGGCCGCTGCCTGCCCGCCGGGTCGGCGTCGCGGTGCGCCTGGGTGCTGGTGCCCGACGGCGCGGCGTGTGACGACGGCCAGGCGTGCGCGGGCCCCGACACCTGCAAGGCCGGAAAATGCCAGGGCGCGCACAATCTGTGCGCCTGCAAGACCCACGCCGACTGTCAAAAACTCGACGACGGCAACCTGTGCAACGGCGGCCTGTACTGCGACACGTCGGGCGCGACGGCGGTGTGCAAGACCGACTTCTCGACGGCGGTGACCTGCCCGCTCGGTTCAGCGTGCCAGCCGTCGTTCTGCGACCCCAAGAGCGGCGCATGCACGGTGCTCGCGCTCGACGCCGCGGCCGGCAACCCAGCGCCTTGCGACGACGGAAATCCGTGTACGGGCGGCGACCAGTGCGCAGCGGGCAAGTGCGCGCCCGGAAAGGTCGTGTGCGAGTGCCTGAGCGATGCCGAATGCGGCGACGACGGCGACCTGTGCAACGGCGCCATGTACTGCGACAAGGCCGTGTTTCCGTTCGCGTGCAAGGTCAATCCGGCGACGGTGGTCAGTTGCCCGACCGGCCTGGACACCGAGTGCGCCAAGAACCTGTGCGAACCCAAGACGGGCCAGTGCTTCGTGCAGCTCGCGACCGAGGGCAGCCCGTGCAGCGACGGCGACAGCTGCACCGGCAACGATTTTTGCGTCGCTGGGTCGTGCGCGCCGGGCAAAAGCGTCTGCCCCTGCAACAAGCAGGCCGACTGCGTCGCCTTTGAGGATGGCGACTTGTGCAACGGCACCCTGTACTGCGACCTCGCCGCCGCCGTGCCAGGGTGCAAGGTCAACCCGGCCACCGTCGTCGACTGCCCGAGCGGCGCCGACACCATGTGTCAGGCCAACCAATGCGACAAGAAGAGCGGCAAATGTGGCCCGGTCGCCAAGCCGGCGGGCACCGTCTGCGACGACAACAACCTGTGCACGGCAAGCGACCTGTGCGAGTCCGGTGTCTGCAAAAGCGGCGCCAATACCTGCGCTTGCACCGAAGACGCCGACTGCGGCAAGCACGAAGACGGCAACCTGTGCAATGGCACGCTCTACTGCGACAAGAGCAAACTGCCGTTCGCGTGCGCGGTCAACCCGGGAACCGTGGTGCAGTGCAGCAGCGGCAACGACACCGCGTGCAGCGCGCACACCTGCGACCCCAAGCTGGGCCAATGCAAGATGGTGGCCAAGCCCGACGGCCTGGCGTGCGACGCCGACGGTTTCGCGTGCACCAAGGGCGACACCTGCAAGGCCGGCGTGTGCGCGCCCGGCGCCAACGTGTGCAAATGCGAGCAGAACGCCGACTGCCTCAAGAACGAGGACGGCAACCTGTGCAACGGCACGCTCTACTGCGACAAGGCGCAGCAGCCCTTCGTGTGCGCCGTCAACCCCAAGACCCTGGTGGTCTGCAAGACCGTGGACGACTCGGCGTGCCTCGCCAACCAGTGCCAGCCCAAGTCCGGCCAGTGCCAGATGACCCCCGTGCACCAGGGCGAACCGTGCGACGCCGACGGTGACGTATGCACCACTGGCGACGCCTGCCACCTCGGCGTGTGCCAGGCTGGCACCAACACCTGCCAGTGCACGGCCGACGCCGACTGCGCCAAATACGACGACGGCAACCTGTGCAACGGCACCTTGCACTGCGACAAGTCCGCGGCGCCGTTCCTGTGCAAGGTCGATCCGAAGTCGCCGGTGGTCTGCCCCGCCGAGGGCGACCTGCCCTGCGTCAAGAACCAGTGCCAGGCCAAGACCGGCCAGTGCCAGGCGACGCCACTCGGCGACGGCAAGGCCTGCGACGACGGCAATCCGTGCACCCACGGCGACGTGTGCACCAAGGGCGCATGCGCCGGCAAGGTCGTATGCGCCTGCGAAAAGGACAGCGACTGCGCGGCCTTTGACGACGGAGACCTGTGCAACGGCACATGGGGCTGCGTGGCGATCGCGGGCGGCAAGGCGTGCCAGGCCAAGAGCGACGCAGTGTCCTGTCCGCCGTCGCAGTTGCCGTGCATGGCGATCCAGTGCGAGCCCAAGTCGGGACAGTGCAAGGCTGGCGTGGACCTCGCGCAAGACGGCACCGCGTGCGACGACAAGGACGGCTGCACGGTGGCCACCACCTGCAAGACGGGTGCCTGTGTCGGCTCGGCCAAGGACTGCGACGACAAGAACGGCTGCACAAGCGACAGTTGCGCGCTCGGCAAGTGCCTGCATGCGCCGCTGCCGGGCGCGCCCTGCGACGACGGCAACAGCTGCACCCAAAAGGACGCGTGCGCCAATGGCCAGTGCGCAGGCAGTTCCAGCGCCTGCAGCGACAACAGCACCTGCACGACCGACACCTGCGACGCCACCAAGGGCTGCGTGTTCGTGCCCCTGGCCCAGGGCGCGACGTGCAGTGACGGCGAGCCGTGCACGCTCGGCGACGCATGCAACCAGGGCGTGTGCGTCGGCAAGACGGGCTGCGACGACAGCAATGCGTGCACCGACGACGCTTGCATGCCCAACGGGTGCATGAACCTTCCCAATGCCAACCCTTGCGAGGACGGCAATGCCTGCACCGTCAACGACCTGTGCCTGGGCGGCAAGTGCTCGGGCGGGGCCGGCGTGGTCTGCGCGACCGTGGGCTGTGGGCCGGAGGCGCAGTGCGACCCCAAGACCGGCTGTCCGGCGGCGGACGCTGCAGCGACCTGCAACATCCAGAACTTCTGCGTGGATGTGGTCTGCGACGACATGCTCGGCTGCCTGGGCGTGCCCAAGGCGGTGCCGCCACAGTGCGGATCGGGCGCCACGAAGACATCGGCCTGCAAGTACGGCACCTGTCCGACCTGCAAGGCGTACTCCCTCGCCATTGAGGCGAGCGGCGTCGACTACGCGTACGGCGGCATGGCACTCGACGGCACCGATGTGTGGATGGTCGGCACCGCCGGGGCGGGTCCCAAGACCTCGGGATGGTTTGCCAAAGTCGCGCCAGACAAGTCGGTCATGCAGGGCGCGCACGCCGCAGGACCCTCGCTCAACACCCTGCACGGCGTGGTGTCGCTCAGTGGGACGACGATGCTGGCGGCGGGCCAATCCATGGGCGACCCGTCGGTGCAGATGCAGGGCTGGCTGTTGGCGGTGGGCAAGGCGGACCTCGGCGTCGGCGTCAACAAGGTGCTGGGCGGACCGGGCGACGACGGCTTTGCTGGGCTGCTGGCGACGAGCGACCTGCCCATCGCGTTCGGGTTCTCGGACGACCAGCAGCCCCAGGTCACGGCAACGAAAGGTTGGCTCGCGCGGGTCAAGGCGGATCTGACGCTGGCGACCACAACACACCAGTTGGAGGCGGGCTACGACATCGAGTGGCGCGCCGCGACCACCGGCGGACCGACCGCCGCCGAGTTCTACGTCGGAGTCGCCACCGACTATGCCGGCATCACCCGTCCCGTAGTCGGAGCCTACAAGGTCCAGACCTTGGACAAGGTGTGGCTGACGGTGCTCGACGTCAAGAACGCAGAGGCCTACGGCGTGACGTACACCGCCAAGGGCATCACCGCCGTCGGCGTGCTCGGCGCCGGGTTCGCCGCCCAGGGCTGGGTCGGCCGGCTGGACCCCGCCGGCAAGCTCGTCCACCAGGTCACCGAGCAGTCCAAGGGGGCCCGAGCCTATCAGGATGTCGCAGCGGCGCTGTCCGGGGATGTGATGGTCGCGGGCGGAGCGGAACCCCTCGCGTTGCCCTTCGATGACCTGACCAGCCACGCGTGGATCGTGTCCTGGAACCTCGCCCAAGGCAGCGAGACGGCCAGCGGAACCGCGCACCTGGGCGTGCAGGGCGAGCAGATGTTCAAGCGCATCTTGCCCTACGGCAGCGGCTATTTGCTCGGGGGCGAACTGCTGCCGACCGGTGGCAAGCGCAAGGCGTGGCTGCTGCAACTGGACGGCGCCGGCAAGTGGGTCTGCCAGCCGTGAGTTCGCCGTGACGCGCGACGCGCTGAGCTACCTGCCGGGCGACACCGTCGCCGACCGCTACCGAATCCAGGGCGTGCTCGGCCGAGGTGGTTTTGGCGCCGTGTACGCCGCCGAACACCTGGGCACTGGGCAACCGGTTGCGGTCAAGATGATGTCGGCGCCGCCCGACGACCCGGCGGCGGTCGAAC
The DNA here is from genome assembly GCA_016875335.1 of Deltaproteobacteria bacterium. Lineage (GTDB taxonomy): Bacteria > Myxococcota_A > UBA9042 > UBA9042 > UBA9042 > SXRM01. The sequence continues at coordinate 11,654 of VGRO01000123.1, forward strand.
GGTTCTTTCGCGAGGCCCGCATCACCGCGGCGCTCACCCACGCCAGCACCGTGCGCGTATTCGACGCCGGCCGCGACGGCGACGGCCCGCTGTACATGGTCATGGAGATGCTGCGCGGCCCCACGCTGGAACAGTTGCTCGCGGGGCTGGCCCAGCGCAACCGGCCGATGGCCGTTGCCGAAGCGGTCGGGGTCGGCTCGGCGATCCTGCGCAGCCTGGCCGAGGCGCACGCCGCCGGGCTGGTCCACCGCGACCTGAAACCCGCCAATATCATGGTGCACCGCGTCCCGGGCCTGCCCGACCAGATCAAGGTGCTCGACTTTGGCTGCTCGAGCGCCGCCGACGCCCACGCCACGGGCGAATCGGCCGTGGGCACGCCGGGCTACATGAGCCCCGAACAGTGCACCGGCGACCCGGTCGACGCGCGCAGCGACCTCTACGCGGTGGGCGTGATCCTGTTTCGCTGCATCACCCTGCGCCTGCCGTTCGAGGATCGGGTTGCACTGACGCTGATGTACAAGCACGCCCACGAGCCGCCGCCGGACCCATGCCAGGTGGCGCCGCAGCCGGTCGACCACGCCTTCTGTGCGCTGGTGTTGCGCGCGTTGGCCAAGGCCAAGGACGATCGCTTTGCCGACGCCACCGCGATGCGCCACGCCCTGGCGGCGTTCGGTGGCGCGCTGATGGCCGACCCCGCGACGCGCCACGGGCACCGGCTGACCACCGACGGCGGCGCGATGCCGGTCGGCGCGATGTTGGCGCGACTGGTGGACGCCGCGCACCGCGATACCGAACCGAACCCGGGAGCCGCCGAAACGCCCGGCGTGATGGGCGCCGTCACGCGTGTGGAACTGGCCGAACTGGGGGTGGGCCAGGCCGATACGCGCGGCGATGGTCCGGGTCTCGGGGCGGAGCCGACGCTGCAGCGTGCGCCATCCGCACGCATCGCGGCACAGCCTACGCCGCGCGCCGAAACGACCCGGCCGGCGACGATGTGGCCGTGGCTGGCGATGGCCGGCTGCGCGGTGCTGGCGCTGGTCGGCATCGTCGGCTGGGCGGTGGCGGTGCGCACCGAGTCGCCGCGCAGTGTACCCCCGGCGGCCGCCCCTGCCGGTGAAGCCGCTGGTGTCCAGCGAGCACCTGCTGTCGCCGCTCCGCCTACAACGCCTGCAGCGTCGGCCTCTGTCCACGGCGCGCTCGCCCCGCCGGCCCTTGCGCCGACACCCGTCCCCGGTGCACCATCGCCCACCAGCGCCGCCGTGCCGCCGCCTGCACCGACGCCGCCGGCCAAGGCAGCGACAGCGCGAGCGCGGCATGTGGCCGCGAAACCCACCGCGCCCGCGCCGGCGCAAGACCGCCCCAAGGTCAAGCCGGCCCTGATGAACGATGACTGAACACCCGCCGCACTGCCGATGGCTGCCTTGGATGTCGATGGGCCTGTGCGTGGCGCTGCTCGCCTGGCCGGCGGCGTGCCCGGGCGCGGAGGGCGGCGTGCACAAGGCCGAGGAGGCGGCGGCCCTGTCGGTCGTGGCCAAAAGCAAGGCGGACGCAGGGGAATTCGCGCTGGCGGCCGAACTGTACCAGCAAGCGTTCCGCAGCGACCCGGCCGAACTCGGCTACCTGTACAGCGCGGCGCGCTGCTGGCACAAGGCGGTGCGCTGGACCGAGGCCGAGGCTGCGTACGACGATTTCATCAAGCGCGCCGCGCCCGACCACCCGCAACGGGCCAAGGCATTGCAGTTCGTCGAGGAGGTGCGCAAGGCCAAGCACGACGACGCGGCGCGCCAAAAGGCCCTGGACGAACTCAAGCTCGAGCAAGCGCGTCTGGCCGAAGAACGTCAGAAGCTCCAGGCCCAGCAGCAGCACGCCGCCCAGGCCGAAGCCGCACGCAAGCAGGCCGAACAGGATCTGGCCGCGCGCCTCGCGGCCCAGGGCGACAGCAATACCGCGGCCCTGCGCCCCATCGGCCTCGCCGCTGCTGGGGGCGGCGTCGTGCTCGCCGGCGTCGGCGCCTGGTTGCTGTGGACCGGCCTGGACAGCGCCGACCAATTGCAGGCCGACCTCGCCCGCAAGGACGGCGCAGGCAAGATCACCGGGATTCCGCGCGAAGCAGCCGTCACCAAGCGCAGCGTGGCGGTGCGCGACCAGGTCGTGGGCGGTGCGCTGATGGCGGTCGGCGTCCTCGCGGGCGGCGTGGGCGGCTGGTTGGCTTTGGACTCTGGCAAGGCCAAGGTCGCCGTGGGGCCTGACGGCGCGACGGTTGCGTTCGCCTTTTGAGCCGCTTGGGGTCGCGCCGAACATCCAGCCGCGCCTCGCCGATCCCGACACCAGCGGGCGAAAAGGCCCCTGATTCACCCAAGCCATCTTACATGCAGACGCCGCTTGAACTGCAGGTCTTGTTCACGGTGCAAATGCTGGGGTCTGGAGGCGGATTGCACTTGACGGTCTTGGTGCCACACACGGCGCCCGCCGTCACGGAGCCGGTGCAGTTGCCACTCGAGTTGCAGACGTCGTTGGCAGTACAGGGGTTATTGTCGTTGCACCCCTGACCAACCATCGGCGTGTTGAGGCACTTGTCGCCCGCCGGAATCGAGCATAGATCCTGCGTGCAAGGGTTGCCGTCGTTGCAGGATAGGTTGAGGTTGCCGGTGCACACCCCGCCCGTGCAAGCGTCGTTGACCGTGCAAAACTTGCCATCATTACAGCCGGCGCCGTTATTGCCCGCCGAGGCACCGCACGCGCCCGTGCTCGAGGCACAGTAGTCCACCGTGCACGGGTTGTTGTCCGAGCACACCTTGAGCGGGCCTGCTTTGCACGCTCCGCTGGCGCATGCGTCGCCCACCGTGCACAGCGAACCGTCTTCGCAGGGATTGCTGTTCGCGGTGTAGGTGCATCCCAAACCACTGGCGCAGGCGTCGCTTGTGCAGCTGTTGCCGTCGTTGCAACTGACGGTGTTTCCGCCCTTGCACGACCCCGCGCTGCAGGTATCGCCCGCAGTGCAGGCATTGCCATCGCTGCAAGGCGCGCTGTTTGCGGTGTTCTTGCATCCGCCACTGCACGTGTCGTCGGTGCAGGCGTTGCCGTCGCTGCAGTTCGGCGCTGCGCCGCCCTTGCAGGACCCGCCAGCGCAGGCGTCACCGGTCGTGCACAGGTTGCCATCGTCGCAGCCGTTGCCGTTGGGTGCATGGCCGCAGCCGCCACTGCACCAGTCGTTCGTACACGGGTTGCCGTCGTCGCAGTTGACGCCCTGACCGCCCTGGCAGTTGCCGCCGTTGCAGGTGTCGCCGACTGTGCAGCTGTTGCCGTCGTCGCATGACCCCTGGATTGGCACAAACACGCAGCCAGTCGCAGGGTTGCACGCGTCGCTGGTGCACGCCTTGCCGTCTGAGCACGCCTGGGTTCCGCTGCCCTTGCAGGCGCCGCCGCCGCAGCTATCGCCTACGGTGCACGCATTGCCGTCGCTGCACTCGCCTGAACTGGGGTTGTGGGTGCAGGCCCCGGTCCCGGCCTGGCACCCGTCTGCCGTGCACGGGTTGCCGTCGTCGCAATTGGGTGCAGGGCCCGCCTTGCACTTGCCGCCTTGGCAGATGTCGCCCTGGGTGCATGCGTTGCCATCCGAGCACGGGCCGGCTACTGCGACAGGTTGGCACTTGCCTGCGCCGTCGCAGCCATCGGTGGTGCAGACGTTGCCGTCGTCGCAGTTGAGGCCATTGCCCTTGCAGGCGCCCCCCGTGCAGACGTCACCGCTGGTGCAAGCATTGCCATCGTCGCAGGTTCCGCTGGCGTTGGCCTGGACGCATGCTCCGTCGCTTGCACAACTATCTGTGGTGCACGGGTTTCCGTCGTCGCAAACCTTGGCCTTGCCGCTGCATTGACCGCCCGCAGCACAGCCGTCGTTGGTGGTACAGGGATTGCCGTCGTCGCAAGGCCCCGCCTTGTCGGCCTGGACGCAGGCGCCAGTCTTCGCCGTGCAACTATGCTCCGTACATGGATTTTTGTCGTCGCAGTCCTTGGCGGTGCCTGCCGCACAGGCGCCTGCAACGCACTGATCGCTGATGGTGCAGCCGTTCTGGTCGTCACAAGGGCCAGCTGCGGGCACGTGGCTGCACGCTCCTTCTGCACAACCATCGGTCGTGCAAGGGTTCTTGTCGTCGCACGCCAGCACGCTGCATGGGTCAACGCTTGCATCGGCATCTGCCGCAACTGAGTCGGGCGCGGTCGAGGCGTCGCCGCCGTCAAACGGTGTATCGCCTTGTTGTACATCGAATTGTGTGGGCAATTCAGCGGCATCGAGCACGTCAAGGGCGGTCGCGCCATCGTCCAGGTCGGTCGTGGCCTCGGCGGCTTGGTCGGCAAGCGCGGCCGTCTCAGGGGCTGCGGTCTCCGGCAATTCGAAGTCGACGTCGGGCACAGCGGCAAGGTCGCTGAATTCGGCGTCTGGCGACCCAACGTCGGGGCCGTCGTCCAAGGCGTCGTCCGCGGCGCTATCGAAAAGGCCTTCGTTGGACGGCAGTTCAGCCGCACTGTCGGCCAGCGTCGCCGCATCTGCGGAATCAACCGCGTCTTGAGCGTCGGCCAGCAGCGTTTCGGCTCCGACTTCAGCGGCGGTTTCTGCTGCGGTGGGCGGCAGATCCGTGGGGCTCAATTCAGCCCAGGTCGCGACGTCGGGCCCACTGTCGGCGACTGGGATCACCGCGATCTCGGAAACGCGGACGGCATCGGCTTGCGCGTCCGCTCCGTCCGGGTCGGCCTCGGGCAACAGCTCGGCCCTACAACCGGCGACCGCGAGCAACGCGACGGTGCACGCGAACGCGGTCGCAGTACCAACGAGGATGTGCGCGAGCTTGATCATGACGGCGCCTTGGGAATTGGAAATAATCGGCCTATCACGCTTTTGCCAAGATGGAGCCGCGCGTCGGACCTTGAATCCGCAAGCCGGCAACCCACCGCGCAAGTCAACGGGCCCAAGAAATGATTACGTAAATCACTCCCCGCCCCTTGGTGAGGCAGGCCGTCAAGTCGACACCAAGTGGCTCGGGCGCCCGCCAAAGGGGTGCGGCCATGATTGGGCGGGCGGCACCGGCGATCAAGCGACCCAGCAGCCGCCATGACAGCGAGGTGACAATCCAATCCGCGCAGTCGCCCGCAGCTCGGGTTGGGGCCCGGAAATGAATTACTCAATCATTTCATTGGCCCGGCTGCCCGCTCAGTGGGTCGCCAGATCGCGGACCAGAGGTCCGACGCGCGGCTCCGTCCTGATGTGAGCGTGATCGACTTGTTGTTTTTCAGTCCATTAGAGGGGGTAGCCAAACTCCAAAGGCATAGATCCGGCCAGTGGCCTGGGCTGGTTTCAGCGACCCGGCAGGTCGCCGCTCGGCCCGATCGGGCGCGTTGGACCTTGGGCGCGTCCGGCCTCGGAGGCCGGACCGGGCCCTTCTCGGGCTCACTGCCGTTCGCCCTCCCGGAGCCCCGTTTTTGGCCGCCGGATCGTCGTTTGTAATTGTCACGTCACCGAGTT
>VGRO01000124.1 GCA_016875335.1 Deltaproteobacteria bacterium
CTGGCGATCGCGCGGTCGCCGGAGGGTCCGGCGGGGCGCAAAGCCGGTTTCGGCCGGCGCGGCCTCGGGGCCAACCTTGTTTGCGGTTCCTATCCCTGGCGACGTTGTCATTGCAGGCCGAGCCCGTGGCAAAGGTGATGACGCAGAGGCGGCAGCGTGTAGTGCTTGGCCTCATCGTTCGGTCCGGCGGTGTTGAACTGGCGCGGCATTTTAGGCCTTGACCGCAGGTCGGCGGCGCGCGCGGGTAGCGTAGCACGGGCGCGGGGTTGCGAGGGAGCGACAGGCCACCACCTTGACACCCGCGCTGCCGCGCGCGCACCATACCGCCATGCGCATCGCCCGTCCCCTTTCCCTTGTTTCTTCGCTGGCTTGGCTGGCCGCGGCCTGCTCCGGCAAACCCAGCGCCACCGCCGACGCCAAGGCCGACCCGAACGCGGGCGACGTGGCCACGACCGACCTTGCCACCCTCGACCTTGCCACCCTCGAACTCGCCACCTCCGACACCTCCAAGGCCACCTGCCCCGGCGCGCAGGGCTGCGCCTGCGTCAACGACAGCGAGTGCGACTGGGCCGCGTGCGTGTACGACCCGGCAGCGGCCGGCGGCCTATCCTGCGCTGGACCGTGTACCAACGACTGCAAGGGCGGTTTCCGCTGCGTGGACAAGCCGGGCGTCGAAGGCCTGCAAGTGTGCGTGCCGGCGGCGGGCAAGGCGTGCAACCCGTGCGCGGCGAGCGACGAGTGCAAGAGCCTCGGCAGCCCCGGCCAATGCGCCGATCGCGGAGATTCTGGACGGTTTTGCGCGGTGCCGTGCGTCGGCGGCGGTTGCCCGGACGGCTACGCGTGCCAGGCGTCGACAACGGTGGAAGGCAGCAAGGCCGACCTGTGCCAGCCCACCGGCGGCGAGTGCGTCTGCAGCCCGGCGGCGATTGCCAAGAAGCTGGCCACCAGTTGCGCGGTCGCGGCGAAAGACGCCTCCGGCAAGGTGCTCGGCTCCTGCAAAGGCACCCGCACCTGCACCGCCACAGTGTTGCCCGCCTGCGACGCCAAGGCCTGGGCACCGGAAACCTGCAACGGCCAAGACGACGACTGCGATGGGCAGACCGACAACGGCGCGCCCTGCGACGACAGCAACAAGTGCGTCAGCGGCAAGCAGTGCGTCGCGGGCACCTGCACGGCCGGCACGCCCAAGACCTGTGACGACCAAAACGATTGCAGCGTGGACACTTGCGACCCCAAGAACGGCAACTGCGACTTCGCACCGCAAGACGGCAAGTTGTGCAACGACGGTGACCCGTGCACGGCTGGCGAAACGTGCAGCAAAGGCGTGTGCCAAGGCGGCGTGGCCAAACCGTGCCCCTGCGCGGCCGACGCCGACTGCAAGCCGCAAGAAGACGGCAATCTGTGCAACGGCACGCTGTATTGCGACGCCAAAAAGCTGTGTGCGCTCAACCCAGCGACGGTGGTCGTCTGCCCGGACCTCGGCGCGCAGTGCAGCGCCAACGAGTGCAAGAAGGCGACCGGGCAGTGCGAAGCGGTCAACCTGAGCGACGGCGTTACGTGCAGCGACGGTTTGCCTTGGACCGTCGGCGACGTGTGCACGGCGGGCAAGTGCGTGGCCGGCGTCGAGACCAAGCTGTGCAAGAACGATGGCGACTGCGGCAAATACGAAGACGGCGACAAGTGCAACGGCACGCTGTTCTGCAACAAGGCCACGGGCGTCTGCCAACTCAACCCCAAGACGGTGGTGCAGTGCCCAAGCGCGTTCAACACCGCGTGCAGCAAGAACCAGTGCGTGCCGTTGAGCGGCCAATGCACCGCAACCGCTGTGGCTGACCAGAAGCCATGCGAAGACGGCAACTTGTGTACGACCGGCGAGGCGTGCCAAGCAGGCGTGTGCCAACCCAGTGCCAGCGGCGGCAATACCTGCGCGTGCCAAAACGACGCCGACTGTGGCAAGTTCGAGGACGGCAACGCCTGCAACGGGACGCTATTTTGCAACCTCGCAAAAGGCCAATGCCAGCTCAATCCGGCAACGGTCGTGGTGTGCCAGAGTGTGAATGACGGGCCGTGCGGCGTGAACGTGTGCGACAAGGTGTCGGGCAAGTGCGCGATGCTGGCAGCGCTCGACGGCGTGGCCTGCGACGCGGACGGCTCGCCGTGTACGCCGCTTGACGCTTGCAAGTCTGGAGTTTGCGTCAAGGACACGGCGGATATTTGCCAGTGCACGACCGACGCCCAGTGCGCCAAGTACGACGACGGCGACCTATGCAATGGCGTGCAGTACTGCAACAAGGGCAAGAACACCTGCGCGGTCAATCCGGGGTCCGTGGTTTCGTGCCCGCCGGCTGGTAGCGCCTGCTTGGCCAACGTGTGCGCGCCGGCGACCGGCAAGTGCTCGGCCGTGGCGGCGAACGAGGGCGCGGGCTGCGACGACGGCGACGCCGAGACCGCTGGCGACGTGTGCGCGGAGGGCGCTTGCAAGGGCAAGGCGGTGGCGCCCGCGTGCAAAGCCGATGGCGACTGCGGCGATGACGGCGATGGCAATCCGTGTACGACGCTGGGGTGCATAGGCGGGGCGTGCGTCAAGACCTTGCCAGGCGGTGTCACCTGCACGGACGACGGCAACCCTTGCACGGACGACAAATGCAGCAGCGGCGCTTGCCAGAACACCGCCAACAGCGCGGCGTGCGACGACGGACAGGCTTGCACGGGCAACGACGTCTGCGCGGGCAAGGTCTGCAAGGGTGCGGCGAAAAACTGCGACGACAAGAACCCGTGTACGACCGACCTGTGCGATGCCGCCAAGGGGTGCATCGCCGTGACCAACGGCGACGCCTGCATCGACAGCAACCCGTGTACCAAGGACAGTTGCGATGCGGTCAAGGGCTGTTCAAATGCGGCCGCGGCCGGACCTTGCAGCGATGGCAACGCCTGTACGCTCGGCGACTCGTGCGCGAACGGCGCTTGCCTGCCCGGCGCGGTGACCGGCTGCGACGACGGCAACGCCTGCACCAAGGACGCGTGTGACCCCGCCAAGGGCTGCGGCAACACTGGGTTGGCCGACGGCGCGGCGTGCAGCGACAGCAATGCGTGTACTGTCGGCGACAATTGCCAAGGCGCAGTTTGCTTGGCTGGCTCGGCGACCAAATGCGATGACGGCAACGTGTGTACGACGGACAGTTGCGACGCGGCAAAGGGCTGTTCAAACGCGGCCGCGGCCGGACCTTGCAGCGATGGCAACGCCTGTACGCCCGGCGACGTGTGCGCCAACGGCGCTTGCCTGCCCGGCGCGGTGACCGGCTGCGACGACGGCAACGCCTGCACCAAGGACGCGTGCGACCCCGCCAAGGGCTGCGGCAACAAAGGGTTGCCCGACGGCGCGGCGTGCAGCGACAGCAATGCGTGTACTGTCGGCGACAATTGCCAGGGCGTAGTTTGCTTGGCTGGCTCGGCGACCAAATGCGATGACGGCAACGTGTGTACGACGGACAGTTGCGACGCGGCAAAGGGCTGTTCAAACGCGGCCGCGGCCGGACCTTGCAGCGATGGCAACGCCTGTACGCCCGGCGACGTGTGCGCCAACGGCGCTTGCCTGCCCGGCGCGGTGACCATCTGCGACGACGGCAACGCCTGCACCAAGGACGCGTGCGACGCCGCCAAGGGCTGCGGCAACACAGGGTTGCCCGACGGCGCGGCGTGCAGCGACAGCAATGCGTGTACTGTCGGCGACAATTGCCAAGGCGTAGTTTGCTTGGCTGGCTCGGCGACCAAATGCGATGACGGCAACGTGTGTACGACGGACAGTTGCGACGCGGGCAAAGGCTGCGTGAACGCCGGCGTGACGGCCGGGACGGATTGCGGCGGCGGCAAGGCCTGCAACGGCAAAGGCTCCTGCGTGGTCAGCGAATGCGGCGACGGCGTGTGCGACGGCGAAGAGACGGTGCCCAGTTGCCCAGGGGACTGCGCATATTTGGCGGCGCGGCTGGGCGGCCCGTGCAACACGCCCGGGGCCAAAGATTCGTGTGCCGACGGGTTTTTCTGCGTGGCGCGCGGCTTGGCGGGCGGCGGCAACGTGTGCGTGGCGGATTTCGAGACGTGGCTGCCGTTGGGCGACAGCCATCCGGCGAGCGATTTCACCGAGCAGACCGACTATGTGGTCGACAACAAAACTGGATTGCAGTGGGCCAAAGAGAGCGTGGCCTTAGGCAACTGGACCTACGCACTGACGGCTTGCTCGGCCGAAACCTACGGCGGCTTCAAGGACTGGCGGTTGCCAGTGCTGGCGGAGTTGTTTTCGTTGGCGGATCGTAGCACGCAGAATCCGGCCTGCTCGGCGCCGAACTTGAGCTGGCCCAACGACACCTGGCTCTACTGGTCGAGTTCGCCGTGGGTGGGTGGCGCCTCCGCCTGGCTCGTCTACTTCGGCAACGGCCACAGCAACTACAACTCCAACGGCATCATCGGCACCTGCCGGGTGCGGTGTGTTCGTTGAGGCTTCTGGCCTTGTGTGAGGGCGCAGGCTGATCGAAGCTGAGGGTAGCGGCAGGCCGCTGGCCTTTCCGGTTACATGCGCAACAACAAACGGCAAGCCCGCGAACCACTGGACGGGCCGGCGACCCGCCCCTACCCAAATTGCGTTTGCCAACACCTACCTCGATGGCCTCGACCACTTTGTTCAGCGCGAACTCGGCTTCGGCGCCTACGTGCGCTACATGGACGACTTTGCTCTGTGTGGTACCGATCCAGCGCGGCTGGAGGCAGCTCGCGACCGCATCATCGGGTGGCTGGCAGATCGCCGGCACCTGACGTGCCACGCCGACGCGCAATTGACCGTCGCCAGCCGCGGCGTCGATTTCGTCGGCCACATCGTGCGCCCCGCTTGTGCGCTGCCGCGGCGCCGAGTGACGATTGCCGCGCACGAACGGATGCACCGCGTTCAAGCAAGGTTGCGGCCGGTGCGGGTGGAGCTAGGGCGTCCCCTGCGCCTGTGCGGCGGCCTCGGCGTGCCCGGTCCGGCAGCGGTGTACCCGTTGGCTGGCGAACACCTGGCCGCGCTGCGCGACGCATGGGCCGCGTTTGCGGCCGTGTGCCGGCAAGCGGATGCCCAGCAGTTGCGGCAGCGGATGACCGCTAGCCACCCGCTGCTGCAATTTCACGTCGGCAATCGGCGCCAACCGTATACCGTGCGGTATTGGCCCGGGCTCGGCCGGCCGGCGGGTCAGCCCGACCTCTCGCTGCTGACCCAATTACGCCGGCTGGTTGGCCACCGCCGCGATGTGGCCGTGTTGATGCAAGTCGGCGGCTATTGCGAAGGCTTGCGCCGCGAAGACTGGCGCGCATTGCGCTTGCGGCCGCACCGTCTTGGGCGCCAGCGCTTTGGTTGCGGCGTGCCCATGCGATTGGCCGCCGATTGGATCCGCAGTTTGCTGGCCAAGGGCGTATCGGTGCCTTGGATAGCTGAGACCGGCCTGCGCGCCGACCGCGTCGCTGAGCGCTGCCCCTCGGCGTTGATCGTGCCCCAGAATCGGACCATTCGCGCTTGGGCTGCCCGCGTCGGCTCGCCATGGTTGCCGCATCGAGTGCCTGCTTGGCAGCTTCGCCGCTGCATCGCCTTGCGCCGAGGCAAAGGCCGGCCATTTCGGCGGCCGCCGCGCCGCCGGACGCTGGCAAGTTCGGCAGCGCCGCCGCTGTTGATGCCGAGTGGGCAGAACCTGTGGCCTTTTGCCAGCCTTTGGGGCACGATAGGCACCGCGCCGGAGGCGACACCGTGAATACCCGACCCCTACCTGTCCTGCTTGCTGCGCTTGGGGCCATTGCCGTTGCTGGATGGCTCGGCAGGGGCTGGTTGATGCCGCCACCGCCACCCGCGCCGGCCAAAGCTCTAGCCAATCGATTTTGGCTGACCGACGGCGGCAAGACCGTGCTCGACCGCCTTACCGGCTTGCGCTGGCAACAGGGCTATTCAGGCAGCACCATGAACTGGGCGGCGGCCAAGGACTGGTGCAAGAACAACACCCCGGCATTGCCCGCCAGCGGCTGGCGGCTGCCGACGGTGGCAGAACTGCACACGCTGGGCGACCGCCAAAAACCGTCGCAGCCCATCGACGCCGTTTTTGGCACAACGCCAACCGAGTTCTTTTGGTCGGCCACGCCGAAGGTGGGTAGCAGCTCTGCTTGGGCCGTCTGGTTCAGTTACGGCCAAGGCAGCTTCAACGACATCCCCTACAACCACCGCGTGCGGTGTGTTCGTTGAGGCGCTTCGACGGGTTCGACGTTTTGGCCTCTTGACCCTTTCGCGCGCAGCGCGCCGAAAAATGGGCCCGCCCGATGCCGGCCAGCGCGGTGCCGCGGATCACCGCTGACCCAGCCACCGCCGCTCCGACGCCAGCGCCTTTGCGCCGATGGAGCCTCCAACTACGCCCGCACGCCGGCCGCGCAAGGCTGGTAGACCATCCAGCGGCCTCGCGACGCCGACACCGCCGATTTCGACACCCAGCGCGGTACCGCCGCCATCGACGAGACCGACGAACTGCTCAGCTTGTCGTTCGCCCCGCTCAAAGTGGCGATGAACGCTTTGGTTCAGGGCAACACCCACAACCCGCGCTGGCGCATCCCGTATCCGCAAGCGCCGAGCGAGGCGCTGCAGGGCACGGTGAGCCCGGAGCAGGAGACGTCCGTGCTCGGCGTGCTCGAAGTGCTCAAGACCAACGCCGAGTGCGTCATCACCATGGCCACCGGCGCGGCCTGCAACGACAACGTCGCCTGCACCTGGAACGAGAATTGCAACACGGCCGGCCAATGCGCGGGCGGCACTCCGGTGACCTGCAACGACGGTAACCCGTGCACCACCGACAGCTGCGAGGCCAGCACCGGCGAGTGCAGCTGGGGGTAGGAACCCGAAAGGCACTCCGCCCCGACCCCGCTCCGACGAAACGCCGCCGTTCCGCCGCCTGCGCCCCGCCAGACCTTCCGGCGGCAGCGCGATCGCCATGCTGCGCCGCCAGCCCCGAGCACACCAACCGCCAAGTTCAAGCCGTGGCCGCGCGCCGCCCTGCCCTGCGCTATGCCGCCCAATCCAGCTCGACCGAAGCTCACGCCGTCGAATTTGTCGGCCGGCGTCTCGTCCACGTCTTCGTCGAACGTGCCCGGTTGACCGCGAATGGCGAGCGCGGTGTCGGCGGCTCGTTCGCCGGCCTCTCGCCACGGACCGGTGTGCTCGAGGATCCCCTCTATCTGGCTCGGCGTGCGGACAACGGCAACCAGCTTGCCCCAGCACCTCGCCGGCCTAATGCCGTGTCCAGCCAATCCGAGCGGCGTGCGTCCTCCGCGCATCCGCTAGGCTGCCACAGCCCACTGGCAGCGATCCGCTTGGCCTCGCCACGCCAACTACACCCCAAAAACACCACCGCCAGCACGTCGGCAGGCTGCCAGTACACCAACAACACCAACTCCTGCGACGCCGACGGCGACCTGTGCACGGCGGGCGACAAGTGCAGCAACGGCAGCTGCCTGCCGGGCGCCAAGAAAACCTGCGCCGACAGCAACCCGTGCACCGCCGACACCTGCGACCCCAAGACCGCCCAGTGCAGCTTTGCCGGCCTGCCCGACGGCGCCACCTGCAGCGACAGCAACGCCTGCACCGAAAACGACGCCTGCGCCAAGGGAATCTGCGGCGGCATCGGCAAGAACTGCAACGACGGCAACGCCTGCACCTCCCGCGCTGGCGCTGCCGCTGCTGGCAGAACCGGCCGCCGACGACGCGACGGCAACCGCTGTGCCCGCCGTGGCTTTGGCGGTCGGCGCGGCACCGGCAACTTCCGGTGCCCCTGGCCCAAGCCCGACGCCGATGGGCGAGGCTGCGGCCAAGGCCTTGAAAACGAAGCTGCTCTGGGCTGAGGCGCTCCGGCGGGCGTTCGGTTTTTCCGTTGAAAAATGCCCATGTGGCGGGCGGCGCAAGCTGATCGCGGTCATCCGCAACCCGGCCCAAGTGGAGAAGATCCTCCGGCACATCGGCGAGTGGCGCGAGGCCGGCGACCGCGACGACGACAGCGCAATCGCCATTCGCGGGCCACCGGGCACGTTCGATGACGACGTGGACGCGCCGCCGAGCGACACGTTCGACGGCGTCGACGACCCGGTCGAGCTGGATTGGGCGGCGTAGCGCAGCGCAAGGCGGCGCGCGCGATCACAGCTTGAACTTGGCGGTGGGTGTGCTCGGGGCTGGCGGCGCGAAGGCGTGCGCAGGCGCTGGGCGGGAGCAGTCTGCCTGCGGCGGGCAAAAACGCGGCTTGACACGGAAGATCAGCCGGCGCAGGATGGCGATCGCGCGGTCGCCGGAGGGTCCGGCGGGGCGCAAAGCCGGTTTCGGCCGGCGCGGCCTCGGGGCCAACCTTGTTTGCGGTTCCTATCCCTCGGTGGAGTGCGCTGCCGCGGCTATCGCTTGCCGACCGAGGCCGAGTGGGAGTACGCCGCGCGCGTCGGCCACGGCGGGGTCCGCTACGGCGACGCCGATGCGATCGGCTGGTACGACGAGAATTCGGCCCTGCGCATCCACAGCGTCAAGCGCAAGCGCCCCAACACCTGGGGCCTGTACCGCCAACCAGCCGGCGTACTTGAACCAGGCCAATGCCGCCAGGTTGACCGAGACCGCTGTGACCAAGAGTGGCCGATCCCAGCGGGTGCCGCGCGCCGCCCCGACCGCCCAGCCGGCGGCGAAGTTCCAAGCCATCGAGGCCACCATCACCCACAGCAGCTTTGGCTCGCCCCACCCGTAGAACGCGAGCGACGCCAGCAGCAGCCACGCGTTGCGCAGCGCGTGCGGCAAGAGGTGATAGCCTGCCAGCACCAGCGGCAGCGCCAGGAGCAGGAAAAGCGCGGAGGAGAAGAGCACGGCACTGGTTATCCGGCGTGCGGGCCGGGGCCCCAAGCGTAGCGGTGTTTGGCCGATTCGCTCCTGGATGCTTGCCGAAACGCCGCAAGAAGTGGGCGTCCTGCCCGCGTCGGGGCCAGGGCTATCGCAAGGTCGTTCCACGTTGGCCGCCCGGGCAGGGCCATCGCGTGGTCCGGGCGGAACTCCTGAATGGCGGAGGGCTTTGGACACGAATTCTGGGCGCGTCCCGGCAAGGCCGGGACCGAGCCCTGGTCCGGCCGCGCTGCCGACGCGGTCGGACCGGAGCCCCATCTTTGGCCACCCGACCGCCTTCTTGGCGCGGCTGGTGACCCAGGTGCGGCCCAAAATGGGTCTCCGCGCATGCGCGTGACGGTCTCGCGCGCGCTGGCGCCCACGCCGACGCGCCAACGGTACTGCGGGACGTGACTGCTGAACTGGAGGCGTCCCGCTTGGGCGGCTGGGCCCGACGCGAAAGGGACCTTCCCCGCGCAGCGGCGGCATCCGATGCACGCCTGCCCGACAGCGAAAACACTGCGGCCGCCGCGCAGCGCCGTTATCCACTGGCGGATGGCAACTCGAACGCGTTGGGCTTGAGGACCGCCATCAGCCGCAGGTAGAAGTCGCGTGCAGGCGCCCCGGCCGCCAGCGAAAAAAACTGCCGGAGCCACGCCAAGTTCGCCTTGCCAAAGTCGGCTACGTCCTCGGCATCCTGCGCGCCAGCGATGACTGCGAGCACCAGCACGGCGATCCCGTCGCTGAGCATGTGGCGCTTGCCGCGATCGTCACGCCAGTCCGCAATTCCGGAAGAAATGGCGTGAAGTTGGGCGACTGCATCTGCTGGTGTCACGGGGGCTCGCCGCAGATCAACGCTCTGCGGCGTTGCAATCGATCGCGGTCTGTGAATTCTGTCAACCGAATCTAGGTTTGCGGACCTTGCGATCGCCCTGGCGTCGGGGCGTTCACTGCTTGACGCGGTTGACCGGCCAACGCATGCTCGCCACCGCGCTGTCGCCGGACCGTCCGGCGGAGCGCAAGCGGCGGAACGATAGCGTTTCCACGCTGCAGGCTTGGGGGCGGCGCGCCCTTGATGTCCCTGCCCAGCGAGGTCGGGTGGAGAGAAAGATGGAACGGGCGATTCATCGGGGTCGCAGCAATGCCCCCAACGCGAATGGTCAACGGCACGGCAGCATGCGACGACCGCCGTTTCGGGCCGCGGCGCGCTGGTTTCTGGCCTGCTGGACACTGGCTGCATGGATGGCCAGTTGTATCGAAGTGCCAGCCGCAAAGTCGACCGCGGTTGAGGAAGCGGGCAGTGAGGAAGACGACGCCTCGCTCGAACACGATGGCGCTCAGACCTCGCTCAGCGACGGCGTGGATGACGGCGTCGACGGTGCCGGCGCAGCCCAAGATCAACTGAACGATTCGGGTTCAGCCGACAGCTCGAATCCAAGCGAAGACGCTAAGGTGGACATCGCCTCGCCAGTCAACGATGCCACTGCGGACGCGACGCCGGGCGACAGTGCGGACGCGACGCCGGGCGACAATGGGCCGGGATGCGCGCCTGGTCTGCCGTGCGACGACGGCGAGCCCTGCACCACGAGCGACAAGTGCAGCCCCAAAGGCGTCTGTGTTGGTGGACCTGACGACCCGTGCGACGACGATTCCTCCTGCACGGAGGATAAATGCAAGTTGGGCTATGGCTGCGTCCACATGAACATCGCTGGCGCTTGTGACGATGGGGACTCGTGCACGGAAAAAGACGCATGCGTCCAGGGCAAATGCGCTGGCACAGCGGTCGGTTGTGACGACGGCAGTCCCTGTACTGCCGATAGCTGCGACAAGGTCAAGGGGTGCGTTCACACGCCCGTTGCGTCAGCTTGTGACGACGGCAACCCGTGTACGCAATCTGACGCTTGCGACGCAGGCAAGTGTGTCAGTGGTGCGAACTTGTGCGCCTGTCAGGCTGATGTCGATTGTGGGGCCAAAGAAGACGGCGATTTGTGCAATGGTACGCTCTACTGTGACAAGTCGTTGCAACCATTCGCATGCAAGGTAAAGCCTGCGACGATCGTGACATGCGACACGAGCAAGAACAACGCGTGCAGCGCGACGGGATGCGACGCAGGATCCGGGAAGTGTGTAACGACAGCGAAGCCCGACGCCACGCCGTGTGATGCTGACGGCAGCGTCTGCACCGCCAATGACACGTGCATGGGTGGCGCCTGTGTAGCCGGCAAGGTCACCGCCTGTGACGACAAGAACGCTTGCACGACGGACAGTTGCGACCCCAAGGCTGGGTGCGTGTTCGCCATCACCGACAAGGCGGCTTGCGACGACGGCAGCGCCTGCACGGACAAGGATGCCTGCGCAGGTGGCAAGTGTGTTGCCGGTGTGGCGCTGAACTGCAATGACAAGAACCCATGCACGACAGACAGTTGCGATGCCAAGAAGGGCTGTGACAACGTCTACAACACGCTGGCGTGCGACGCCGACGGCAGCACCTGCACGGTCAACGATGCCTGCGCGGGCGGCAAGTGTGTGGCCGGCGCGGCGCTGGTCTGCGACGACAAGAACGTTTGCACGACGGACAGTTGCGACCCCAAGGCGGGGTGCGTGTTCGCCAACAACGGGCTGGGGTGCGACGCCGACGGCAGCGTCTGTACGGACAAAGATGCCTGCGCGGGCGGCAAGTGTGTTGCCGGAGCAGCGCTGAACTGCAATGACAAGAACGCATGCACGACGGACAGTTGCGATCCCACGAAGGGCTGTGACAACGCCAACAACACGCTGGGGTGCGACGCTGACGGGAGCCTGTGCACGGACAAGGACACCTGCGCTGCAGGCAAGTGTGTTGCAGGCGCGGCGCTGGTCTGCGACGACAAGAACGTTTGCACGACGGACAGTTGCGACCCCAAGGCGGGGTGCGTGTTCGCCAACAACGGACTGGGGTGCGACGCCGACGGCAGCGTCTGTACGGACAAAGATGCCTGCGCGGGCGGCAAGTGTGTTGCCGGAGCAGCGTTGAACTGCAATGACAAGAACGCATGCACGACGGACAGTTGCGATCCCACGAAGGGCTGTGACAACGCCAACAACACGCTGGGGTGCGACGCTGACGGGAGCCTGTGCACGGACAAGGACACCTGCGCTGCAGGCAAGTGTGTTGCCGGCGCCGCGCTGGTTTGTAAGGACAAGAACGCTTGCACGACAGACAGTTGCAACTTCAAGGTCGGCTGCGTGTTCGCCAACAACGCGCTGGCGTGCGACGCCGACGGCAGCGTCTGCACGGACAAAGATGCCTGCGCGGGTGGCAAGTGCGTGCCCGGCGCAGCGCTGAGCTGCGATGACAAGAACGTATGCACGACAGACAGTTGCGATGCCACGAAGGGCTGTGACAACGTCAACAACACGGTGGGGTGCGACGCTGACGGGAGCCTGTGCACGGACAAGGACACCTGCGCTGCCGGCAAGTGTGTTGCCGGCGCCGCGTTGGTTTGTAACGACAAGAACGCTTGCACGACAGACAGTTGCGACCCCAAGGTCGGTTGCGTGTTCGCAAACAACACGCAAGCCTGTGACGCCGATGGGGACGCCTGCACTCAGGGGGATGTCTGCGCAGCCGGCAAGTGCGTGGCTGGCGCAAAAAAGTCATGCGATGACAGCATTCCATGCACGGTCGACAGTTGCGACAAGGTCACTGCTGCATGCAGTAGCGTGTCAGCCGTGAACGGTTCGGGTTGCGACGACGGCAACGCCTGCACCACATCAGACACCTGTACGAACGGGTCCTGTGTGGGTCCGGACAAGGCCTGCAATGACAAGAATCCTTGCACCGACGACACTTGCAACCCCTTGAATGGTTCATGCACTTCAGTGAACAACCTGTTGCCCTGCGACGACGGCGATCCATTCACCGGGCCCGACTTTTGCACCGGCGGCACCTGCAAGGTCAACAACGTGCCGACCATGACCTCGGCCACGATCGAGCCCAATCCGTTCAAAACCGGCGACATAGCCTCGGTCAAGGTCGCTGGGTGGGCTGACAAAGATGGCGACACGCCCGGCTACGTGTATGCTTGGTTCGTGGCGTCCAACAAGGTGGCGACCACCTCGACCCTGCCGTCCATGACGGCCAAGAAAGGCCAGTCCGTCCACGTCAAGGTTTGGCCGTTCGATGGCAAGATTCAGGGCGACCCGGTCGTCTCGCCGACGGTCGTTGTCGCCAACACGGGCCCCACGGCGCCGAGCGTCGAGATTCAGCCGGTCGCTGCCGACGAGGACACCGACCTGACCTGCAAACTCGCGGTCGCGGCGACAGACGTGGACCTCGACAACATCACGTACACCTACGGTTGGACTGAGGACGACGTCGTCGTAGCCGCTGCAGCGGGCCTGCAGACGATCTCAGGCTCGCTGGTTTCGACCAAGAAATGGCAGTGCACCGTCACCGCATCCGACGGCACCGCCAAGGCTTCGGGCACTTCGCAGGTCCTGCAGCCGTGTGCCCTGTTGAGCTGGTATCTCGACGCGGACGGCGATGGCTACGGTACGCCCAAAACGTCACAGAAGGCGTGCAGCCAGCCGAAAGGTTATGCCGGCGCCGGCACGGACTGCAATGACGCCGATCCGGCCATCAATCCCAAGGCAGCGGAAGTGTGCGACGGCATCGACAACAACTGCGATGGCGTGTCCGATCCGCCTGACGACGACGTTGACGGCGACGGTGTCCCGCTGTGCAAGGGCGACTGTAACGACAAGGACTTCCGCATTGGACCGAACGTGCCCGAAATCTGCGGCAATAGCATCGACGACAACTGCGACGGCAAGACGGACGTCGCCGACATCGACGGCGACGGCGCCTACGGCTGCGGCAAGTTGCCGCTCGATTGCAACGACTTCAGCGCGCTGGTGCTACCGGGCAAGGCGGAAATGCTCGGCGACGGTCTGGACAACGACTGCAACGGCGCCGTTGACTCGCCGAATTCTGACGACGACGGCGACGGGGCCAACGAGACGCAGGGCGACTGCGACGACTCGGCGCCCTGGATCTTCCCGGGCGCATTCGACGTGCCGGATGACGGCGTGGATCAGGACTGCAGCGGCTCCGACGCGACTGCCGTGGCCATCGGCGACCAAGGCGCGATTTTTCTCAACCCCGCCGCCGGCTCGGACCTTTCCCCGGGCACAATGGCCAACCCAGTCAAGACCCTGACCAAGGCGATCACCCTAGCGGCGGCGGGCAATCGGGTGATCATTGCCACGGCCAATCCGGTTGCCGAGGGCGGAACGTTGGCCAACTCGCTGTGCGGCGGCTATGCGGCGGATTGGAAGAGCTTGGTCGGCAAGACCACACTCGTCAAGCGCATCTTCGTGGCCCACGGCACGTCGCGAAAGGTCGTCATGGCGCGGGTTGACGCCCAGGCCGGCGTGCGCTTCTCCGGCACTTCTGCTGCGATTCTCTACGACTCGACGGCAACGTCGAACGGTAGCGACGGCCAAGACAACGCCGTGGAGGCCGAGAGCGGCGCCGCCCTCGTCGGCAAGAGCCTCGTCCTGGGCATGACCGGGTCCACCCAGCCCAACGTCCATGCCGTGCTGCTGCCTGCGGGCGGCGGCGTGTGGGCGTCCCAGGTGATTGGGCCGGTCGGCGCCACACAGCCCACGGCCGCGGCAGGTGTCAACGGCTCAGGTGACGATTGCTGCACCTATCAATGCACGGCGGTTTGCTGCGACTGGAACCACGGCAAGGCTGGGGCAAACGGGGTTGCGGGTTCCAACGTGATCACGGTGGGCGGCGGTGCCGCCCGCGTCGTTCGCTCGTTGTTGCTGGGCGGTGTCGGCGGCGCTGGCGGCGAGGGTGGCAAGGGCGGCGCGGGAGGGGGCACAAACAAATTTTCGAGACTGTATGGCGGTGGCGGCGGCGGCGGCAACGGCGCCAAGGGGGGGGCAGTCATTGTCGCGAACCTGGGTGCGGCGGGTACGGTTGAGGGTAGTTGGGCGATCGGTGGTCGTGCCGGGAACGGCGGCAACGGCGGCGCCGGCGGAAGCGAAATACATGTCGGCACCAGCCCGGCAAACTGCATTTGTTGCAGTGGCTGCAGCGGCCCCAAGTGGGTCACAATCGCGTATGGCGGCGGCGGCGGAATGGGCGGTGATGCCGGCGACTTCCAGTTGTTGGTGCTCAAGGGGGCCACAGTACGCTTCTCCACCGTCAATGACGGCCGGATTGGCTTGACCGACTCGAGGTTGGGCGTGCCGGGCTCAGGAGGCAAGGCTGCGCCCAACTGGGGCAGCGGTCCAATGAATGGTCAGATCACTTGCATATCTCCTAATCAAGGTTCGGCCACCGCAGGGGTCGATGGCAAAGGCGGCGTACTCGGGGTGGCCCTCGGCGTCGACGCCCAGACTGCCACGACGACTGTCGGCTACTCTCGCGTCCAGTTCCGGGCCAACAACGCCACTGGCCTGCGCGTCACGGGCACGACCAACTTCACCTCCAGCGTGTTGGCAGGCGACGGCAACGGCATGGTGCCCGTCGTGGTGAAGGCGGACACCAACTTGATTTCCTCGACGATCTCTGGAGCGGCATCGGCCAACCTGGTACAGGTCCATGCCGGCAAGGCCATTCTGGTCAATAACGCCCTGGTGGGCGGGCCGGCCACGACCTGCATCAACGTGATCGCCAAGCCCATCAACACCATTGCGAACAATGTCTTCGCTTCGTGTCCGGGCGGGCTTTACATCGACGCCGACGGCGTGCGAACCGCGCCCGACGAACTCATCTTCATCCCGAACATCAACGATGGTGCCGGCAACGTGATCGGTGCGCTGAAGGACTACGTAGGCAAGTGGCTGGCCACGCTAGCGACCAGCACAGGCATCAACGCCGGATTCCCGCTGACGGGAACCAGCAAGTACGGCGTCGTTCCCATCGATGTCGACGGCGTCCTACGACCGCAAGGCAGCGGCTGGGACGTGGGGGCCTATGAGCTGAAACCTTAGAGGGTGTAGCCAAAACCCCGTCCCGCTACCGCCGAAGATCCTGGGCATCTCGCGGCTTACGTCCTCGCTTCCTCGGTCGGCGCACTGCGAGTGCGCCTCGGTCGGTCGCTCCGGGGATGTCAATGGCGGCGCGTGCTGCCGCACGCGCCATCCGCCGGGACCCGCCACCGCGGGCCATGCGCACACCCATCCAGGGAGAGTCCGTTTTGGTGGCGCTAGACGACGGCGCCGCAAGTGGCCGGCACCTAGTACCTCAGGCCCGAAGTTCGCGCCGGGTTCCGGCGCGCAACCTGGCCGAGGTACTTCCGGCCGCGGCTGCGGCCGGACGCAGGGGTGAGCGCGCATTTGCGCGCGAGGGGGCGGCGCGCCCCCTTCACGCAACAAGCAGCTAGTAGGCGAAACCGATTGAGGATTTGTTGAGGAATCACGGCCAGTATCCCGACGCGAATTTGGGGTTTCGCCTACTAGCACCTCAGGCCCGAAGTTCGCGCCGGGTTCCGGCGCGCAACCTGGCCGAGGTACTTCCGGCCGCGGCTGCGGCCGGACGCAGGGGTGAGCGCGCATTTGCGCGCGAGGGGGCGGCGCGCCCCCTTCACGCAACAAGCGGCTAGTAGGCGAAACCGATTGAGGATTTGTTGAGGAATCACGGACGGTGTCCCGACGCGAATTTGGGGTTTCGCCTACTAGGGGTGCCGGGCGCCCCAAAGTGGCGGTGGCGCGGATTTCACCGACGCGAGGCGGTTTTGGGTATCCGTTCACAGTCCGCCGCGAGGTAGAACAGCCTGTAGACAGATCGCGAGGCCGACCGGGGCGACCAACCGAGGTGCACGCGCGGTGCGCCGACCGAGCCAGTGCCACATTGATCCGGACAGGGAGGACGCAAGCACCGAGATGCCCGCGCAAACGGCCCAAACGCGGGCGGATAGGAACCGCAAAGGCACTCCGCCCCGAAGCCGCCCCGACGAAACGCCACCATTCCGCCGCCTGCGCCCCGCCGGACCCTCCGGCGACCGCGCGATCGCCAGCCGGCAAGGTGCTGTCGGCGCTCATGCGGGCGCTGCAGAAGCACTACGTCAAGCAGGCTGAGGCGCAAGGCGCTGTCGACCCGCAATTCGGGGCGGTATCGGTGCTGCAGCGCTGGTCTGGGTCGCTG
>VGRO01000125.1 GCA_016875335.1 Deltaproteobacteria bacterium
TCCGGCCGCGGCTGCGGCCGGACGCGGGGGTGAGCGCGCATGGGCGCGCGAGGGGGCTGCGAACCCCCTTCACGCAACGAGCAGCTAGTAGGCGAAACCGATTGAGGAATTGTTGTGGCATCACGGCCCGTATCCCGGTGCGAATTTGGGGTTTCGCCTACTAGGGCGGACTGAGCGCGGGTTGCGCCGGGCCGCCAGCCGGGTGGGGCGTACCACTCAGCCCGCCGTAGCTGCTGTTCGAATCGCGGTGCAAATACACGTTGCGGAACCGCGCGCGGGCCTTGTAGAGGTAGAGGCCGAAGAGCGAATAGCGGTCGCGGTCCGTGCGTGCGCGCAACACCTCGCGATCGCCGACCTTGAGGCTCAGGACCCGATCGGCGACGCTGACCTGTACCGACACCCATTCACTCAGCGGAATCTCGGCGTAGGCCTGGACCACGGGCTCGATTTGGCTCGCCGACCAGGCCCTCCGCAACATCGCCACGTCGCGCGAGAACTCGATGAGGTAGTAGTACGGGTATTCGCCGTGGAAGTTGTTGCCCAAGATGAGGCCGGCGGTGCCGCGTTGCAGGTTGACGTCCACCGTATAGCGCAGCGTTTGGGCCGGCACCTCGTTCTTGATGAGATAGTTGTAGTTGCGGTCGCCCGTGCCAGCGATCTCGCCGTCCTTGGCCCGCCACTGGCCGCCTTCGTGGATCGTCCAGTCGTCGACGGTGTCGCCCGAGAACAGCGCCACGCGGCCCGAGCCCGGTTCGGCCAACTGCAGCAGGTACGCCCGCCAGGCCTCGTCCAGCTTGTGCAGGTCGTCGCCAAACGCGGCCTTGAACGCCGACAGGCCGTCGTCGCCCACCTTGATGCGCCGAAAGAACTGCGCGATCTTAGGTCGGTTGGCCGGGTTGGCGAGCAGGAAGTGCAGCAGGCCCCAGGCCTCGGCGTAGTAGATGTTCATCGACGCGCCGCTGAAGCGCTCGGCGGGCGCCTTGATGAGCGCCGGCAACTCGATGAACATGCTCGACGCCAGCGCATTGGCCAGGTAGGCGAGCTTGCCCTTGTTCAGCGCCGGCACTTGGACTTTGCCGCCGTGTAGTTCGAAGGACCCGAGGTACTCGGCGATGCCCTCGTCGAACCACACCGGCCAGTGCTTGCGGGTGTAGCGCGTGAAATTGTGGTCGGCGAACTGCTCGCCCATCATCGCGTGCACCAGCTCGTGAAAATAGAGCTGCATCGAGTTGTTGTAGCGGTAGGTCACCACCGTGCGCATGCCGCCGTCGTAGAACCCGCCGTTGTTGACCAGGCCCGGCGCGTGTTCGCGGGCGTACTCCTGGTAGCGCTCCTGGGACTCGAACACGTAGATCTGCACGGGCTTTGGCGTTGCCTGCACGTCGAGAATGCGCGCCATCTCGGCGTGGGCCTGGGCCAGGAACGAGTCGAGCCGGTCCATGAGTTCGGTCGCGTACTCGGCCCGCGTGTCGGTCCACAGCACCGCGGTCTTGCCGTCGTAGCGGCGCAGCGGCGCCCGCGATACCGGCCCCGATGCCTCGAACGGCGCTGGCGTACCAGTGCCGGCAGGGAAGGCGCTCTCGCCGTCGCGATCGCGGCCCTCGGCGCCAGGTAGCCGGGGCTCGGCAGGGGACATGCCAGCGCTCGCATCCGCAGCGACGTGGGCCGTGCCCGATGGCGCGCGGCCGGGGACCTCCGCCTCGCAACTGCGCGCACCCTGCGGCGGCGATAGCGGGGCGGCGGTGGATTCCGTCGCTGGGCGCCGCGTCCAGACCGATCCGGCAGCCAGGGCTACGGCGCACAAGCCAATGAGCGCAAAGGCGATCAGCACATCGACGAGCGAAAAGCCCGCGGCCCGCACGGTTGCGGGTGGGTTTCGCGGGGCGAGCAGTCGGACCGTCAAATCGTCTCCGCGAGCGCGGCGGGCAGCGAAGGGCAGTCTAGGTGGGTGGGGCGGTGGGGTCAAACCGCTAGGGCGTGGTCAGCGCCGCACCCGGCTTTTTGCGGGCAGCCACCTTGCGCGGTGCAGGTGGATGGGGTTCGCTCGGCGGCGATACCAGTGCGAAATACTCGCCCGGCTGCGGCCACTTGAAGCGCACCATGGCTCTAAAATCCTTGACATAGTCCTGGCTCACCCAGGCGACGAAGCTCTTGAGCGGCATCAGGTGATAGATGTAGTCGAGATTGAAGTTCCACGCCCCAATCGTCCGAATCAGCCGGCCCTGGTCGTCAATGGGCAGCGTCTGCATGTTCTTGCGGAATTGGGCCGTGTAATTCCAGTATCCCTCGGCGTTGGACAGATAAAGCGCGCGCACCGTGTAGCCCATGGCGCGGGTGGTGGCGCCGATGCGGGCTATGGCCCCTTCAATGAGCAGATCCGCGCGCAGCGGGCGGATGCGGCCGGCCATGCCCATGTCGCGCACCCAGGTATAGGTTGCGTCGTCGGTCAGGAAGCACGGCACTTTGGCCTTGGCGAACGTGTGCTGCACCCGCAACAGACGCTTCTCCACCCGCGCGGCCGCCAGCGCGAAAATCCGTGCGTGGTCCTTGGCATCTGGCCGCTGCGCCAGGGCTTCAGCCACCAGCTTGCGCGACGCGGCCCGGTTGTCCTTGTGCCATCGCGCCAGGAAAACGGCGCGCGTCGGCGATTTGGCAAGGAGCGCCTGGTAGATGCGCTGGAGCATGACCACGTCGTTGTCGTAGTCGATGAGCCACGCAATCTCTGGGCGCACCATGCCCATCAGCAGGTACGCCTGGTCGCTGCCTACGCCGATGTAGGCGCCGCCGAGCGGGGTCAAGTGCGGGGCGTAGAGTTCCAGGTGCCACTCGTTGCTGGTCCAATAGTGCTTGCCGTAGAGTTCTCCTGTGATACCAAGCAGTTGCTTGGGTGCGGGGTCTTCGGCCACCGCGTCCATGTGGGCCCGCTGCTCCGCCGGCAACGGCGCCACTTCGGCCCACGCTGGCCCCGCCGCGCAGATCGCCACCGCGAGCCAACCCCACCGCGACCTTGCCCATCGACTACCCATGCCACCGCCGCGCTTTGCTATTTCGTGCGCCGCCGCCAGACCGCGCGCGCCGAGGCTAGCAGCGGGCGCCCTGGCGATCCATTTTTTCGCAAGGGACGGCAACGCCGGGCGCTGCCCTGAGCTCGCCCGCCGCGTGTGAGCCGTCTGCCCGCCGGCAAAACCAGCGCCAACTTGCCGCCGTGCAGATTTCTGGTATGCAACGGCCCAGGTCCGCTCGCCGGGCCGAGGGCAGCGCATGACCAAAGGGACATCGACCATTGCCATTGGATTGCTGGTGGCGACGGCGCTGGCGGCGCCTTCGTGTTCGGATGCCGGTCCGACCGCGACCGCCGATGCGGCAAACACGGCGGAGGCGGCGTCGGCCGGTGGGGGCGACACCGCGCTATTGGCCGACGGCGCCCATCCGTGCCCCGTGGCGCCCACTGTGGTTGGCACGACGCCCATTGCCATCAACGAGCTGCAGGGCAAGGGCGACGACTGGATCGAGCTGGTCAACACCGGCCCGGACACCTTGAGCCTGGGCGGCCTCAAGCTCGCCGACAAGGCCGACAACGGCTGTCCCAAGATGGAGGACGCCCTGACGTTCCCGGCCGACGCGACCTTGGCGCCGGGGGGGCGCCTGCTGGTCGTCGGCAAGAAGAACCCCAAGGCCGGCCCGCAGACCGATTGCCTCGCCAGCTCGACCACCGGCTGCTGGCACATGGCCTTCAAAGTCAGCGCGTCCACGGGCGACTCCGTGTTCCTGATCTCGGCAGGCAAGGTCGTGGCCGCGGTGACCGTGCCCGCCAACGTGCTGACCGACACCGCGTCGTGGGGCCGCTGGCCCGACGGCACCGGGGCCTACGCCAGCGTCCTGCCCACGCCCGGGGCCGCGAACAAGAAGTAGGCGAACGACTGAATTTCGTCGGTGCGCGTCAGGTCGCCGGTTGCGGCAAGCGTGCCTGCGCTCTCAGACCTGCAAACCCACTTCCACGACCGTTGCCAAACCACCGGCCCTGCGCGATCCTTGCCGCCGCCGCCGACCCCGCGCGGCCCGCGCCGTGCCGATGACCGACCTCCCCCACCAACCGCCCGATCGACTCGCCAGCGACCCGTTGGCCGCCGAGCCGACGACCGACCCCGAACTGCCGGCCGATGCCGTCGAGTCGACCGCGGTCGACCTCCCCGGAGCAAAGCCGCGCGCGGCCGCGCACCACCCGACGATGCAGTTGCAGGCCGAGCAGGTCGAGACGCTGCCCGACATGGACGACCGCAAGGCCGAGCATCTGCGCGTGTCGCTCGACGACCGCGTGCAGCGACCTGGGCGAGGCAATGGCCTGGGCGCGTACCAGTTCGACCCGTTGTCGCTGCCCGAACTCGACCTGGACCAGGTCGACACCAGTTGCGTCTTGCTCGGCAAGCGGTTGCGCGCGCCTATCCTGGTGGGCGCGATGACCGGCGGGACCGCCGAGGCCGGAGCCGTCAACCGCATCCTGGCCGAAGCGGCCGAGCGCTGCGGCGTCGGATTCTGTCTGGGCAGCCAGCGGCCCATGCTCGGGTTGTCCGGCGACGCGGTGCGGTCGTTCCAGATGCGCGACGTGGCGCCGACGACGCTGCTGCTCGGCAACCTCGGCGCCATCCAGGTGCGCGACCACTGCAGCGGCAAGGACCTGGAGCGGCTGGCCATGGCCGTGGGCGCCGACGGCATGTTCGTGCACCTCAATCCGCTGCAAGAGGCCATCCAGCCCGAAGGCGACCGCGACTGGCGGGGCGTTTTCGACGCCTTGGGCGAGGTCGCGGCCAGTTGTGCGCTGCCGGTCCTGGTCAAGGAGGTCGGCGCTGGCCTGTCGGCGGCCACCCTGCAGCGACTGCGACTGCTCGGCATTGCGGGTGTCGAGACGGCCGGGGTCGGCGGCACATCGTGGGCCTTTATCGAGGCGCTGCGGCATCGCGGGCGCACCCCGCAGGCAATCGCAGGCGAAGTGCTCGCGGACTTCGGCACATGCACTGCCGACAGCCTGGTGCTTGCGCGATCGGCCTTCGCCAACCGCGTGGTCATCGCCTCGGGCGGACTGCGCGATGGCCTCGAAGTGGCCAAGTGCATCGCCCTCGGCGCGTCGGCGTGCGCATTGGCGGCCCCGCTGCTGCGCGCGGCCCGGCACGGGGTGGATGCGGTCGCGGCCGGGCTGGCGGGGATCATCGAAACGTTGCGCATCACCATGTTCCTGGTCGGCGCTCCCGACATCCTGCAACTGTCGCGGACGCCTATCGTGCGGGTAGCGCCCGGCCATCTGGGTTGAGGCGCCATGATCCCAACGGTCGGCACGGCCCAAGCCAAGCTCATCCTGGTGGGCGAGCACTGGGTGCTCGACGGTGCACTGGCGCTGGCGGTGGCGGTGCCGGCGTGGCAGACGCGGGTGACGTTGCAGGGTGTCGGCCGTTCCGGCGATCCCGTCACGGTGCGCTGGCAGGATCTGGTGGAGGGGGCCGACCTCGCCCTGGCCCACCGCATGCTCGAGCTGGCGTGTTCCCAAGCCGAGCACCGCCCGGAGGTCGTCGCGGTTGCGAGTTCGGTCCCCGTGCGGCGCCGGCTCGGGTCGTCCGCGGCGCTGGCCGTTGCGCTGGTGCGGGCATTTGCGAAGGCCGCTGGCAAGGCGCTCGACGACGAGACGATGCTGCGGCGCGCTCGCCAATTGGAGGACTGCGTGCACGGCACCTCGTCCGGGTTGGATCCGGCGGCGGCGTCGGCCGATCGCGGCGCGGTGCTTTTCGGCCACGGCGAGATTGTCTTGCGCGTGCCTGCCGTGTCGCCGGCGCTCGCCAAGGCGCGGTGGGTGCTCGCGGATACCGGCAGCGGCGCGGCCACCCGGATCGCCATCGACCGCGCGCGCGCCGCCCGCATCGCCATGGCCGAGACCACCTACAAGCGCTGGCGGCACACGGTGGACGAAGCTGCAGTGCGCGCGGCCCAGGCCCTGGAGCACGGCGATTTCGACGATCTCGCGGCCAGCCTGCACGCCGCGGGCGAGGCCATCGAGCCACTGGACATCGCCAGCGACCCCACGACCACGGCGCTGCGCATCTTGCACAGTGCCGGCGCTGCCGCCGCCAAGCTGACCGGCGCCGGGCTGGGCGGCACGGTGGTGGGCTTGGCCCGCGACCCCCAGTGCGCCGACCGCATGGCCGCGGCGGTGCGCGACGCGGGCCTCGGTGCCTTCATCTTTCCGCTTGTCGCATCCGCGGGAGACTGACGTGAGCTTGCCGACCCGCCGCGCCGCGGCTTTTGCCCCCTCGAACATCGCGCTGACCAAATACTGGGGCAAGCGCGATGCGCGCCTGAATCTGCCGCTCGCCCCGTCGGTGTCGGTGGCGCTGGCCGAACTCGGGTCGCTGACCATCGTGCAGCCCGACGCCGATCTCGCCGAAGACGTGATGGTGGTCGACGACCAACCGCTCGATGACGCCGGGATGGTCAAGGTCCGGCGCGTCCTCGACCAGGTGCGGCAGCGCAGCGGCAGCCGCTGGTTTGCCGGCCTGCGCAGCGTCAACACCGTGCCGCCAGCGCGCGGTCTGGCCAGTTCGGCCTCGGCGTTCGCGGCGCTGGCCACCGCGGCGGCCGAGGCGTATGGGTTGGCGTTGACGCCCGCGGAACTGTCGGCCTTGGCCCGTTCGGGGTCGGGATCGGCCTCGCGCTCCACCGCTGGCGGCTTTGCGTTGTGGCACAAGGGCGAGCGCGACGATGGCAGCGACTCGTTTGCCGAACAGGTGTTCGCGCCAGAGCACTGGCCGCTGCGCGTGCTGGTCGCGCGCGTCGAGGCCGGGCGCAAGGCCGTCAGTTCCACGCGCGGCATGGCCCTGGCCGACACGTCGGCGCCGTTCTTTCGGGCCTGGATCGAGCAATGTGACCGCGACGTACCCGCCTGCCTCGACGCGTTGGCCCACAAACACATGCGCAGTTTGGCCGAGGTTGTCGAAGGCAACGCGCTGGCCATGCACGCCACCATGCTCGCCGGCAGGCCGCCGCTGGTCTATTGGCAGCCAGCGACGGTCGGCGTCATCCACACCGTCCGGCAGTTGCGGGCCGAGGGTGCCGAGTGCTGCTTTACCATCGACGCCGGGTCGAGCGTGGTGGTCCTGGTCGAACCGCAAGACGCAAGGCCGGTCGCCGACGCGCTGGCCGCCGTGGACGGCATCGAAGAAGTCATCCAGACCCGCATCGGCGCTGGCGCGCGGCTGTTGTCCAGCGGCGAGGCGTAGGTGTCGGAACTGCAGGGGCACGTCCCCGGCAAGCTGATGCTGGCCGGCGAATACGCGGTGCTGCGGCCGCCGGCCTTGGCGCTCGCCGTCGCTGTCGGGCGGTTGGTGCGTTGGCAGGCGGCCCACGACGGCGCGGGCCTTGTGCGCCTGACCGCGTTTGGCGCGACAACTGCTGCGTCCTGGGCCGACGCTGAGTCTGCCGCGGGGCTCATCGGGTTTGCGGGCCGCGCCTGGTCCAGCGCCGCCCGAGCTTGGCCGCTGGCCGGCACGCCGGCCGTCGCCATCGACGTGGCTGGCAGCGTGGCGGGCCAGAAGATCGGCCTCGGCAATAGCGCCGCGGTCACAGTGGCCGTGTTGCGGGCGCGGGCTGGGCTGGCAGGGGCCACACCGGATGCGGCAACGGTGGCTGAATTGGCCCGAGATGCCCACCGCAGGGCCCAGGCGGGGCAGGGCAGCGGCTACGACGTCGCGACAGTTGCGCACGGCGGCGTGGTTGCTTTCGAGCCGGCGACCGGGGCCGTCGAACGGTTGGCCTGGCCCGCGGGCCTTTCTGCGGTCGCGCTGTTCGTGGGCGAGCCTGCAGCAACCGCGGAGGCGTTGCCGCGCGTCCAGGCCTTGCAGCCATGGCTGGCCGGCATCGCCAAGGCGGCGTTGGCACTGCGCGAGGCGTGGGTTGGCGAGGTCGCCGGCATCCTCACGGCGCTGGCCGGGTGCGAAGCAGCGCTCTGGGCGGCGGAACCGGTGCGCGTGGCGCTTTTCTCGCCCGCCGTCGAGGTGGCCCGCGCATTTCTGCATGGGCACGGCCTGGTTGCGCGTCTGTCGGGCGCGGGCGGCGGCGACTGCGTGCTGGGCTTTGGCAGATCCGCGTCTGTCGAGCGCGCGGCCCAGGCGTGGCAGGCCCGCGGCGGATACGTCGCTGCTCGGCTGCCGGCTGACCTCGCCCACGACGCCGAGGTGAACCCACATGGCTGAGCCGCAGACGCCGCCCCTGGCCTTCGAGGCGCTGGTCGCGCCGCACCTGCCGGCCCTCGAGCTGCGGTTGCGCGCGCTGGCTGCCGCCGACAGCCTGGGCCTGCCGCAACGGCACACCGTCGCAGGCCAGGATCCGGTGGCCGGGGCCGCGCTGCTGC
Organism: Deltaproteobacteria bacterium; assembly: GCA_016875335.1. Classification (GTDB taxonomy): domain Bacteria; phylum Myxococcota_A; class UBA9042; order UBA9042; family UBA9042; genus SXRM01. The sequence goes on from VGRO01000125.1 coordinate 8,393, forward strand.
GCACCATGGCCGACCAGCAGTTGGCGACGGGCGGCAAGCGCCTGCGCGGCGTGCTGCCGATGGCGGTGGTCGCCGCCGCCGATGGGCCCACCGAGGCTGCGCTCGCGCTCGGCGCCGCCGTCGAACTGGTCCACAACGGCACGCTGGTGCACGACGACGTGCAGGATAACGACCGCCTGCGCCGCGGCCAGCCGACGCTGTGGACCGTGCACGGCGTGCCGCAGGCCATCAACGCCGGCGATGCACTGCTGGTTGCGCCCCTGGCGATGCTGATCCGCGAGCAGGCCATGCCCCCCGGCGTCGGCGCGGCGGTGGCGGCCGTGCTTGCCGAGGCGATCGTCGAGACCATTCGCGGCCAGGTCGCCGACATCGCGCTGCGCGACCACCCCCGGCCCGGCCTGGACGACCTCATCGCCGTCCACCTGGCCAAGACGGCGCCGCTCTTCGGTGCATGTCTGCAGGGCTCGGCGTTGCTGTTGCGGTTGGGCGCAGTCGAGCAGGCCCACGCGCAGGGGGCGGCCCGGGCCCTGGGCTTGGCGTTTCAGGTGCGCGACGACCTGTTGGACATGGCGGCCGCCAAGGGCCGCGGCAGCGCTGGCGCCGACCTGCGCGAGGGCAAATGGACCGCACCTGTGTTGCTGGCGGCTGACAGGGCGAGCGACGGCGAACGAAACGCCCTGCGCGAGGACCTTGCGCGGGCCCAGGCCGGCGGCCTGGAGGACGCGGTGGTCGAGCGCTGGGTGCAGTGGACCCATGACTGCGGCGGCGTCGGGGCCGCGCAGGCGTGGCTCGACCGGTTGCTCACCGAGGCCGAGGCGGCAGGCCTGGCTGCGTTCGGGCCGAGGGCCGGCGCGGTGGTCGCGGCGCTGGCGCGCAGGCTGGCGCGGGTGGACGGGTAGATCGGGGCGCAGGAATCGCCTTGGCATTGCCCAAACGCCCCATGTCGGGAGGAATTCCAGTGTGCCGGCACGCTTATGGCTCTGGGCTCTGGCATCGGTCCCCGACACGGCGGCATTTGCCGGCGGTGTGACAGACCTGAGCTTGCCGGCAATCGGCGTCAGATCGCGCAGCGCACCCGCCCAACGCCGACGTGCACAAGCCTTCGCGCCGGCAGCCCTCAGAGTTGGCGCAATCGCTCATGCTGGCGACGCAGCGGTCGCCGGCCAGTGAACATCGGGACGCGTTGGCGCACCCCAGGCTGTCTTGGCAGTCCATGAGCGTTCGCGGCGCACAACCGCTTCCCACAGCGCCGCATTGTCCCGCCCGCCGGCAGGCGGCCGAGCGTTCGCAGTCCCCGTCGTTGCCGGCGACGCAGCCATCCGCGGTCGCCTTGCAGAACCCAAAGGCAAGGCAACCCGCAGAGGTCTCGCAGCGCGCGGCCTCCGGTCGCACGAATGCCAGGTGCGGTGCCGACGCGTCGACCACGCCGCCAAAGCCGGCGCCCAGCGTGCGCACCGCGCGCTCCGGTGTCCGATCCGGTCCGTACCGCCAACGCCAAGCGGACCAGACCAGTCCGTGCTCCTCCGTGTAGCACTGCTCGGAGACGCCTTCGAGCTCTCGCAAGGTACACGTGGCCATCACGTCCCGATCGCCCATGCGCAGGGCGCGGCGCTGCAGCGGCACCACGCCCATCTGCAAGAAACGGCCGCCGTGCTCTGGTAGGGCCGCCGGCACCATCAGCTCCGGCGTGGCGGCGGTAGCCGTGTCCTCTCCCGGGCAGCGCGGCCAACGCCAGATGCCGTGTTCGTCCAGCAGATAGCAACCGGTGCGCCAAAAGGGCGGGGCGCGGGTCCCGAGCTCCGCGGTGCACTGCACATGGGCCCACACGGTCGTCTCGATGGCGCGCGTCTCGTCCACCGTACACGTCACCATCTCCGGCAGTTCGGCGTGCAGGAGCGCATCGGCGCGCAAGACCGAATGGACCGCCGTCCAACTGCGACCCGCGACGAGCAGGGTGCGCGGGTTCGGCCAGCCGGGCGGCGCAACGGTCCGCGGAGCGACGACCAGGATTCTCCGGCCAGCGGTTCGACTGCCGGGTGCCTGTGCTGCGGCGACGTCGCCGTGCTGGTCGCTCGCCCGAGGAGCGTTCTGCGGGCCCGACGCGGCCCGAACTGTCGACGCCGTGGCCGCAGTGGGCCAGTTCGGCCACGGCAACTGCGTCGGCAACGACAGGGTGACGCCCAATTCGGTCGACGCGAACCATGGGGCGGCCGCGGCGGCAGGTTGTGACCAAGGTCCTCGCGGCACGCGCAGCAGGACCCCCGCGCCAACGCGGGAAAACCAGTTGAACATGCTCACTTCCATGTGGTGGCCGACCACAGATTGGCCTAGACCGATGCTCAGGGCGCCCTGAGGCAAGCCAGGCAGTTGCTGCGCAGCCAAGCCGACGGCCCACCGGTCGCCGGGATCTGCCGCCGCGGAACCTGCAAGCCAGCGCGCGAACACCCTCACCGCCCGGGGACCGGCCGCAAGCTGGATCGCGGGATAGGCCAGCGCGTCGCCCACGCTGAGCCCCCCGAGGAAACCCGCCGTGATCGCGCCATAGGTCCACTGCCCGGTGCCGAGCACGCGCACCAAGGCAAAACGGCCAACGCTCCCAACTGCGCCCCCGGCGGTCGCGTCGAAAGCAAACGACTGGGACACCTGCTTGTGCAGCGACGCGGTGAAACCGGCAAACCCGAACCGCCCCGACCCGCCGTCCGCGCGCTCTTGAATGCGCGCCGCCGCAATGGCCGTTGCGGAAACGTGGTCGGTCGCAACACCGGCCACGGGTGGCGCCGCGACGCCTGCCCTGCACACCAGCGCCGCCAGCGCGGCAGCCGGTGCCAGGGACAACAAACGACCCGTGCGCGCCCGCTGCAACTGCCCCTGGCGACCCATGGCGGCTGTCGGCAGCCGCAGACGCAGCCGGCGCTCGACGGGCGGCGCTCGACCCGCGTGGTGCAATGGTCGCGGCGTCATTTCGACGGGCATGGCGCGAACAACTGCTTGACAACAATGCCACCGGGCACCGGATAGCACGGGGTGAGGCAAGGAGTGCCGGTCGCTTGCCACTGGGTCGGCTTGGCCAAGGCGCACGCGTCGCCGGATTGCAGGCATGCCTCCAGCGGCTTGGCGTTGCCGGTGCCGCCACCCTGGTTCGGCCAGTTCAGCCTGCCAACGGTCCAAAAATCGCCAACTTGCAGCCCGGGGTGGGTCCATTGGCCAACCAAGTTGCCGAAGACAAAAACGCGCACCGTAGCGCTGCTTGTGCCGCCCGGATCGCGCCAACTGTGGACTCCGAGGGTGTATTGTGCAGGAGAACTGATCTGCGGCGCGAGTTGGACCACCTCGGTCGATGGCGCATTGCCGAGCCATGTTGCATGGGCGGGACCGTTCGCGGCTGCGCCCCAGGACGCGGATGCGTACAATTCCCAGCAGTCCCACGAGGTGAACCACGGATCGCCTGTTCCGTCGCAATCGCCATCGGGTCCTCCGGTTCCCGCGGGATGTCCGAGGTGCAGGTCGAGGTCCACAGGTTTACCCGTTGGTGGGCCAACCGTCGGGGTGGCCGAACTCCAGGTCAATTCGACATGCAGGGGCGCGTACGGCACCTCGACGTCCCGGCACGCGGGTCGGCACTGCGACCCCTTCGCCTTGCTGGCCAACTGCGCGCAGATGCGAAACACCCCACCGCGGTCTGGCTTGAACGTCGCGCTGCGGGTATCGGCTGCCACGGTCAAGGCGGTCGCGGAGGCCGCGGGCACGGTCAACTTCCATGCGAACTGCGCCGGTAGCTCAGTGCTTGGCAATGCAGGGTCGGATGCTTCGATCTGGATGACATCGCCTGGTCCGATGTTCAAGGGGTTCGGTCCGAATAGCTGTATGGGGGCGCAGCCGGAGACGAACGGCTTGCCGTACAGGGTCACCTGCGCGGTGTGGTGGGCCTTGACCACCGCAAGCACCGCTTGGCTCGCGTCCGCCAGCGTCGTCGGCTTGTACTCTACACGCACCGTCAGCGTACCGTGAGGTGGCACGGCGAACGGCGCCGTATCGGTCCCCGCCAGTCGCCACGGTGCCCACCTGTTATGGGTCAGCCAAATGGCGTTGACCCACTGCGGCGACAGACAGGCGTTGTCGAAATGCACGTCCGCGGCGCCGCCCCCCCCCGCACCGGCGCCTCCACCGTCATGGGCCCTGCCTTGCGTGGCAGCAAGCAGTCCTCGGGTTGGTTCGCCGAATCGTCCTTGAAACGCACTGGGTGCTTCAGCGGCCCAGCGGAGGTCTGCAGCACCAGGCTGCCGCCTGCAGCCCCCACCTTGTCAGGCCCGTCGTGTCGAAATGGAAGCAATTCGTCATAGTTGGACACGACCTCAAGGGGCGGATCAAAGGGCAATCCCGCAGCGCCCACCGTGACGTAGTTGGTGCCGACCCGAAGCATCGCCAAAGGGGGCCCCGCCCAGCTCGCGCTGAGCACAAGGCCGCGGCTGCCGCCCGTCAGGTGCGCGCGCAATTCGGTCGTGAGGGCAGTGCCCGGCTTCCAGTGTCGCATGTCGTAGGGCCCTGCCGGTTCGAGACGCATCGGCTCGTCACTCAACGATGCCGCGAGCCAGACGCAGCGCTGCTTTGGTTCGGGAGAGCGGGCCAGGTCAATAACGTCCACACACAAGCGTGCCGAACTCGGCTCGTACGGCTTGTCGGCGAACGCCACCTCAAGGCGCGCACGATCGGCCTCTCGCTGACTTGCGTGCAGCGGCGCCCTGAGCTCAGGCCAATCGACAGCAGAGGAGCAGGGCGCACCCGAGTGCAGGGCGACACAACGCCAACTGCCGGTCCTCGCGCCGATCGATACCAAGGACACGTTGGCGATGGACACCTCACCCGGACAGCACGGTTGGACGTCGGCTTCAAACTCCAGCACCACGGCGCCCTTGGCGTCCTCTGCGCCTGGCGGCCACAGGCCCATGGCAGCGTCCTGGCCGAATACGGTCCGCACCTTGCCCGTCGCGTGGTTGCGGAGCGCCAGGTACGCCGTGCACGAGCTCGGCACCTTGCTCTGACAAGCGACAGGCGACGGAGGCTGTGGATCGGGCCACGGGTCCAAGCCGCAGGCGGCGACCGTGCAGACAACGTGCAACTGCAAGGCCGCGGAACACAGGGCCCGGCTCGACAGTACGGTCGAAGCGACCCGCGTTGGGGGGTGGACCTTGTTCATTCGGTCCGATGGACGCGGTGGCCGCATTGTGCCCCAGCGCATGTGGACTCGCACACGGACATCACCCGCCTGTCTCGACCACGGCCCGGTCCGCCTCGCTCAGGCCCGCGAGTACTTCCGGGTGCTCCTCGCATAGCGCCACGGCGTCGGCCACATCTTGTAGTCGCTTGGACCGCCGCCGCCGTGGATCTCGCGCCGCTCGCAGCTTGGACAGGCACAAGTCCAGCGGCGTCAACACGCGCAGAACCACGCCCGCAGCCAACACGGTGAGTGCACGGTCGATGGCCTCGGCGGGCGCCGCGTCGTCGGAGAACTGTACCGCGGTGCCGTCTGCGGCGACCCAATTCTCCGAATGTTCAAACTCTCCGGTCTTGCGCAAACCGGCCGCGCGCAGGGCCTCGCCCGGCAGGTCGTCGCGAGACGCAAGGGCAAGGTCGATGTCCAGCGTCGTTCGCGGTTCCTTCTGGTGGATCTGCAGCGCCACGCCGCGGACGAGCGCCCAACGGCGTCCCGCGCAAGCGTGAGCCACCGCCACCAACGCGGCCTGTTTGTCGCCTGCGACCTCGCCCATGAGCCACCTGTGGCGCCGGTCCAACCGGAAACCCACGTCCAGCCGTGCCTGCGCCAACCCCGCTGTGTTTGCCGCCGCCGTGCCTTCCATGTTCGTCGCACCGCGCCCGCCGCGGGCGCCGCCGTATTGTAGTCCGCCCGCACAGCCCCAGCCACTGGAGAAAGCTTGGCGCCTGGCCTTCAGAGGGTGTACGCAGTCTGCCACCCAACTCGCGCAGTGCGAAACCGATGGATTACCGCGGGGTCTCGACGCCGGCGAGCCCTACTTGCACAATGCGCACGTCGAGCCCGCGCAGGTATTGGCCTTGGTGCCGGTGGCGGTGCAGCAGTCGCCCTGGGTCTTGCAGGTTGTGTCGCAATAGCACCCATACACCACGACCTGCTTGCCGCAGTAGCTGTCGCAGGGGTGCGCAGCGACGCACGCGCCGGCCGCGGTGCACACCTTGCCCGGGCCGCACACGAACCCCTGCGCCATCTGGGCGTGTTTGCAGCCGTCGGCCGCGGTGCACAGGTCGCTGGTGCAAGGGTTGGCGTCGTCGCACGTCGCTTGGTTCGGCAGGTACACGCAGCCGCCGACGGGTTGGGCCTTGGCGTCGCAGTTGTCGGCCGTACACGGGTTGCCGTCGCTGCACAGCTTGGCCTTGCCGGGTGCGCAGTCGCCGCCAGAGCAGCCGTCGTCGGCGGTACACGGGTCGCCGTCGTCGCAGGGAACCTTCACAGCCTTGAAGGTGCAGCCGGTGGCCGGCGCGCAACTGTCGGCGGTGCAGGGGTTGCCGTCGTCGCACGAGACTGGTTGGCCCTGGCACACCCCGTTGCCGCAGACCTCTGCCGTTGTGCAGGCGTTGCCGTCGGCGCACGCGCTGCCATTGGGCATGGGCGCTTGCACGCAGGCGTCCTTGGCTTCGTCGCAGACGCCGGCGAGGCAATTCGCGGCGACGGCGGTGCAGTCCTTGGCGAGGCCGACGCAGGCACCGCTGCCGTCGCAGGCGTCGCCGGCCGTGCAGAACTGGCCGTCGTTGCAGGGCAATCCCGCACTGGCCGCGGCGTCGGAGGTGCAGATGCCGCTGGCGGCGCACAGATCCGTCGTGCACGGGTTGGCGTCGTCGCAGTCCTTGGCGGCGGTCGCCGGGGTGCAGGGGCAGCCGCCGGTGCCCTTGCACACGCCGACCGCGCAGACGTCGGAGCTTGTACACGGGTTGCCGTCGTCGCACAGCGCTGTATTGAAGAGGAATGTACACCCCAGGGCCGGGTCGCAGGTGGCGTCGGTGCAGGGATTGTCGTCGCCGCAGGGGGCGCCGTTGCAGTCAACGGTGGTCGGGCTGGCGTCGGCCGCGTCGGCGACGTCGGCGTCGGTGGTCGGGACGTCGACGTCGGGTGCGGCGTCGCCGGCCACGGCAGCGTCGGCGCCATCCCCTGCAGCCGCTGCATCCGATCCTCCGCCCGCGGCGCCGTCCGGGCCCGTCTCGGCAGCGGCCACCTGGGCGTCGGCGTCGGCCCTTGCCGCTTGGGCAGCGGCTGCCGCCGCCTGCAGTTCAAGGTCCGTGCGGTCCGGTGGCAGGCACGCGGACAAGTACGCCGCGCACAGCGCAAGCCACAAGGCCGGGGTTGCGCGGGTGTCGCGTGGCCGTTCTCGACGCATCATCAGTACCCGACGCTGAAGGTGAGGCCCGCGGCGTCGTCGTTCAGCATCGGCGCCACCTGTGCATTGCGGGCCGGTAGACGCCACCACAACCACGCCGCCACACTAGCAGCCACTGCACCTACGCCGACCGTCGCGGCGCCGCGCTGCCAGGTGCCGTTGGCGCTCGCCGCGGCCTTGCGGTAGGCGTCGATGTCGGCCTGCCCCCCGATCGGCATGCCGTTGGCGGTGGTCTTGTCGGCGGCGCCGCTCGACATCCAGTAGCCGCCCAAGCCCAGCCCCACCGCCCCGAGCGCCGCCAGCCCAATCGGCAAAGCGGGCACGTCTCCGCCGGTCGCGCGCGGGATCTCCGTGACGGTGCCGGCTGCGCCCTCGGTGGCCTGCGTGTGCAGTGGTCGCAAGGTGGGCGAGAGCCGCTGAGCGACGCGCGCCGCGACGGCCACGGTCACGGTTTCAGTGTGGTGGCCGGGCGCCTCGACCACCACAATATGCGCGCCGTGGTTCAGCCAGCGCACGTGGTCGTGGTCCCAACGCGGAATGTCGACGGCGTCGATACCTACGCGGGCGTCGGGTGCCGCGACGCTGATCACAATCCGCGCCAGGTCGCCGCGCAGCAGCTTGGCCTCCACGGCGCCCAGGGCCTCGGTGACTTTTGCGCGCTTGTCGACGGTCGGCGCGGTGGCGTGGGCGCGCACGTACCACAGGTGCGCCTCGGCGAAATCGCCGTCGAATTCCAGGACGCGCGCGGCATTCCAGGCGTAGCGCGAGTCGGCGTTCAAGCTGAACGCCTGGCGAAAAAGCGCTGCCGCGCGGCCGAACTCGCGGCTCTCCGCGAGCTTGCGTGCACGGTCGGCCAGCACTTCGGCTTCGTCGGAGGGCGCTTGCGCCCAGGCGGCCGCGGCCAACGCGGCACCCAGCCACCACACCACCGCCTGTAGGGCAATGCGCATCGCCGTCACTCCAGGTCCAAGCCGGGCGCCGCCGGCTTGGGCTTCTTGGCTGTCGGCTCTGGCTGGGCGCGCGGCTCGGGTGCGCCTTGCGTCTTCGCGGCGGCCTTCGCGGGCTTGGGCGCGGGTGCGGCTTTTTGCGGGGCGGCCACCGCTGGCGGCGCAGTGACCGCAGGCGCAGCCACGGGAACGACCGGCGCCGGATCGGCGGCCGGCTTGGGTGCGAGCGGCGGTGGCGTCGGCGCCGCGGGAGCCATCGCCGTCGGCGGCGTGGGCGCGACGATCGGTTGCGCG
>VGRO01000126.1 GCA_016875335.1 Deltaproteobacteria bacterium
GCAGCGGGGGGCGGCAAAACCGGGGGCAAAAAAGGTCCGCCGGGCGCTGCCGGGCACGGCGTGGAGGCGAAAAAAGGCGCCGGCACCGCCGCTCCGCGGCTGGCCGGCGCGGGGCGGTGGATTCTGGGCGCGCCGCCCCCTTGCGACTGATTGCCAGAGCGGGCAGAATAGCGGGCCGCTTGCCGCAGATCGCCAGCGAGCGGGCCCGGTGGGTGCGCGGCACACGGCCGCAGTCGACCATGCGTTCCATCCGCGCCGTAGTTCGCGGCGCGGCCAAATGTGAAACTTTGTCATGGCGTGGGGCAACTTCGCGTGTCGTCCGTGCAACCTAGCCTGTGTGGCGCCCGCCGATGACCGGCGATGCGCCGCGTCGCCCGCGCGCGGTATCGGTGCTTTCGCATGCACCGTGTCCCGCCAGGCACCTGGACGAGTACTGTGATGCCACATCGAGAACCACACGATGTCGCCGCACAAGCTGACCCGCCCGCAGGGGTCGCTGGCCCGTGGCTGCGCCTCCACCCCCGCGCCGCGTGGCGGTCGGTGGGCGGCGAGATCTTCGTCATCACCGCCGATCGGGCGTTCCACCGGGTTGCGGTGCCCACTGCGGTCGACCTGATCGAGCAGTTGGCGGCGGCGCCAGCCCGCGTCGACGCGTTGGCGGACCGACTCGTGCGCGACTACGAGGTCGACAGGGCCACTGCACTTCGTGATGTCGTCACGTTCGCCGAATGCCTCGTCGCCAAACACATCGCAGTGCCAGTCGACTCGCCGGCGGATACGTCGCGATGAGCGTGAAAGTGGCGCCGCCGCTCGCCTGTTCCACTTGCAGTCCGGAGGAAAGGACCATGGTCAGTTTGGACACGCCGGCCCGTATCGGCGAACCGCGCAATCTAGGGGGGTCGGCCGTGCCGCGGTGGTGGCACGTGTTGCGCCTGCTCGCGGTTGCGGCCGCCATGGCCACCCATGCGTGCACCGATGACGTGCCGGTCGTCGGCCAGAAATGCGACGGGCCTTGCCCCGACGTGGCGAGCGAGGTGGATGCGGGCCAGGTCGACAGCCCCGATGTGCCACCGGTGGCACCGACGGTCAATTTCTACCTGGAGACCAAGACCGGCAACGTGCTCGAGGGAACCGCCAACACGGCGAACCTGGACAACAAGAACGACCTCGCGCCCGATCTGGGCATCCAGGTCAACGTCGTCGTGCAGACCACCAACGCCCCCGACGGCGCCACGGCCGTGTTGTCGATCGGCGGTCAGGCGGTCGGCCAGCCCGGCGTCATCAGCAAGGGTGCGGCACGGTTCGACAAGGTCACTGTGCCATGTGCGGTCGCTCCGTCGACGCTCGGGGTCGTCGTCACGGTGGCGCCCGGCATCGTCGGCCAGGCCAGCAAGACTGTGCAGGTCCAGTGCGGCAATGCCTGTACGGCGACGCTGGTCGCCGCCCCTGCGTGTTTGACCGACGACGCGGATCCCCAAACCGAGGGGTTCCAGTACACCTTCACCGTCAAGACAGATACAGCCGACTGCACCCACGCCTACCTCAAGGTCGTCGATGCCGAAGGCAACAACGTCACGTCGGCCGAGGTTGCCCTGGCGGGCAGCGCATCGGTGCCAGTCCAGGTCAAACTCTCCAGCAAGTCCAAGGGATTGATCGGAGCCAGCGCCAAAGTCACCGCGGTGGTCAAGGACGCTGGCGGCAACCGCCCCGAGGGTGAATCGCCGGTCCAGGTGGTGACGCTGACGACCGAAGCCCCTGTCGTGACGTTGGTGGCGCCCCTGCCCGGCCAGTTGACGCTGACCGACGACATCGACGCGGGCGCCGCGGGCGTCCAGGTGCTGCTCAAGGGCACCGCGACTACCCTGACGCCGGCCGACATCGGCGCCGTCGAGGTGGCCATGGAGGGCACGGCCACTGTGACGGCCACGGTCCAGGCCGACGGCACGTTCCTGGTGCCGTGGTCGTTCCCCGAATCCAAGGCCTACGCGGTCAAGGTGACGGCCAAGAACGCCTGTGGGCTGACGGGATCGATCTCTGCCGTCTACACGGTGTTCGCCAACGTTGCGGGGCTGGCCATCACCTCCCCAGCGGCAGGCGGCACCTTGTACGCCAAGGACGATCAGAATCCGGCAACTGCGCTGGTGTACGAGGCCGCGGTGGCCGTGGCCGTCAACGGCGGCACCGCCGACAGCGACATTTCGATCTATTGCCGAAAGAACGTGCTGGGCGCGCCGCTGGGCCTGCAGCCTGTGGGCACGGCGACCTACAAGGCCGGCCCCACACTGTCCGTCGCAGTGGCCATCGACACGCAGATCTACGGCAACAAGGTCGCGTGCGTGGCCACCGACAATGCGCCCAACCCGGCCACCGCAGCCGAAGTTCCGTTCGTCGTTGGACTTCCGGCCCCGTGCCTCAAGGTGCAGTCGCCGGCCGACAAGGTCAAGACCAATAGCACGACGCTGAACCTGGTGGCGTCGGCTTCCAGCCTTCAGGGCGCCGCGGTGACGCTGTACCTCAAGTCGGCGTCTGGTGTGGTCTTTGACCCGATTGCGATCGGTGCCGCGTCCGATACCGGCGTGTCCGCCGCAGCCAACCTTCAACCGCCGGGCCAGAAGTTGCTCGACGGCGACTACACGTTTGCGCTCGACGCTACCGACAGCTTTGGCAACCACGCTGCGGCCAGTCTGTGCAGCGACGCCACCCGCACGCTGACGCTGGACACGACGGGACCCAGCGTGGCCATCACGCTGCCGACCAAAGCGACCTTGACAACCCTCGACGACCCTGACACGGCCCCCGCGACCCCGGGCTACCAGGTCGACGTGCAGGTCGACATCGTCGACGCCGTCAAGGTGTGCGTGCAGACCTCTGCCGGGCAAAAAGACTGCAAGTTGACTACTGCGGCCGACAAGAAGGTGTTTTTCGCGGGCCTGACGTTGCAGCCCGGACTGAACACCGTGCAAGTCACCGCCGAAGACGACGTCGGCAACCAGACCGTTGCGGCGCCGTGGGTCGGTACGCTGATCTCGACCGCACCGATCGTGCAGTTCACTGTCCCCGCAACCAATTCCTTGTCGACCGTGGCCGATGCCGTCAAGTTCGTGGCGCAAGTCAAGAACGTGGGCGGCGCCCCGGTCAAGGGCGCAACGACCGAGGTTCTGGTGGACGGCGCGGCCAAAGCCATCGCGGTGGCCGAAACCGCCCCCGGCGTGTACGAGTTCATCGTGACGGGCTTGTCGGGCAAGCCCTCGACCAAGGTTGTTTTCGCCGCCAAGGCCGTCGGGGCCGACGACAAGGACAAGGGCTTTTCGCCCGAAGTCACCGTGACGTTCAAGTCGTCCAAGCCCGCCATCGCCATCACCGCGCCCGCCGACAAGGCGGTGCTCAATCTGGCAAGCACCCAATGCCTCGCCGGGGCTCAGGACTGCGTCACCACCGTGCTCGCGACCGCCACCGACATCGAGGATGGCAGCGCTGCCGAGCTGACGGTGACCTGCGGAACCGAATTGCCCAAGGTCGCCACGGCGACGACTGCGGCTGGCAAGGCCACCTTTGCGGCGATCGCGCTCAAGGACCAGAGCACCTGCAAGCTCGCGGCCAAGGCGACCGACGCGGCGCAGCAGGTGGCGCTGGCGCAGGAAATCACGGTGATGGTGGATCGGGTGGGGCCCAAGTTCGGCAGCCTCGTCAGTCCGCTGGGCAAGGACATGGCCCAACTGGTGTTTTCGGCCATCGACGACGTCGGGGGTGACTTCTCTGACGGCGTCCAGGTGCAGATCGCTGTACAACTCGCGGGGATCGAAGCCGGCCAGAAGGTCACCTTGGAGGTCATCGGCGACGACGGCAAGAAGACTGCGTTCAGCGCCACCGCCTCCCAAGCGGCCAGCGACAAGCAGGCTGTGTCGGTCGCGTTCGGGCTGGTCACGCTGCCAGAGGGCGATGCCGTCAAGCTCGTCTTCTCTGCCGCCGATGCGGCCGGCAACCAGACCACAGTGACCTTGATTGCCCAAGTGCAGCCCAAGAAGCCCGTGGTCAAGTTCGGCGAGCCCGTAAACAACAGCGAAGGGACGTCTTGCACCGGTCAAGGGCAGTGCGGCTCGGGATTCTGCGTGCAGGGCAAGTGCGCGGCAGCTTGGAATGCCACGGCAGTGCGCAAGGTGACCTTGGTCACCGAGGGCCTCAGCAAGTCGGGCGCCGCGACCGCGCGCGTGTGCAGCAACGCGGCCGGACTCACCGGTGAGGCATGTGCCACCGCTGGGTACAAGACCGTCGCCACAGCCCAGGTCAAGGGCACGACCGTGACGCTGGTGCTGCCCAATACGCTGCCCGACGGGCTGTACACGTTCATCGGCGAGGGCAGCCAGTTGCCGGACATCGCGTGGACGTCGTCGCTGAGCGCCGAATCCCCAACGACCAAGCAGCGCACCGTGGTCATCGACACCAAGGCGCCGACGATCGCGGCGGTTGTCCCGCCCGCAGCGCCGGGGGCGGCCGGCGCGTGCCTCAACGAAGCGAGCCAGTCAGCCGCGGACGTCGGAGCCCCGGGCGGAACGTTCGGCCTGACCGTCACCGCGGACGAAGACGGCAGCGTGACCGTCGCTGGCGGTGGCGCTTTCGGCACCGGCAAGACCACGGCAGGCAAGGCCGTTGTGGCCATCAAGCTCCCAGGCGAGGGCACCGTGACCTTCAGCACGACGGCTTCCGACTTGTATGGCAATGCAAGTCAAGCCTTCGTTTCGCCGGCACTTTTGGTGGACACCCTCAAACCAAGTGGTGCAGTGTCGAGTCCCTCCGCGGGCAAGGTCCTGGCCAAACAGTCCCTGGACGTTGCGGTGGTGTCGCCTTCGGCCGACGCCGAGGGGCAGGACGTGGTCCTCAAGGACGGCGGCGCCGCCAAGGGCACCGAGAAACTGGTTGCTGGCGCGGCGAATTTCGCCCATGCCTCCTACAAGGTGTTGTCCGATGGTGATCACAGCCTGCAAGCCGACGTGCGGGATCTGTGCGGCAACGTCGCCACCACCGACACCAAGAAGGTCACCGTCGATACCCAGCCGCCGACGGTCGCTTTCACATCGCCGGCCCAGGGCGCCACGTTCGGCGACACCCAGGACGCTGATGTGGCCGCCAGCGGATATCAGGTCGCATGGGGCATCAACGTTGGCGACACCGCGACGTACAAGATCGAGTTGGGCGAGAGCTGCGACGCCACGTTCTCCAACTGTGCGGCCTTCAAGCAGGTGTCGGCGGGCAGTTCCGCGGGGTCGAGCATTTCCAGCCAGCCCGGCACCCACATCACGATTCCGTTTGGGGCATCGCCCAACTATAGTGCTCGCGCCACGGTGACCGACGCCAATGGCAACACGGCAACCGCCGCGCGCGGCTTCAAGGTACAGTTGTCCGGGTGCCTGGTGTCGGTCAAGGGGCTGCCCGCGGGCGGCGTCTACAACAACGGCAACTGCGCAACGGCTGGAAAGGACTGCGCGAGCCTGAGTACCACGCTGACCGCAGAGCTGCTCGGACCGTGCGGCACCATCGCCAATATCCAACTCAAGAAGGCCGGGGCCGAGGTCGGCAAGAAGCCGCCGACCGGCTCGTCCGCGACATTCTCGGTGACCGTCAACGATGGCGACAACACGACGCTTGAAGCCATTGCACTGGACGGCTCCGGCGGCAGCAAGGGCACGTCGGGTCCGCTCGCCCTCAAGGCCGACTTGACGTCGCCCAAGGTCGCCTTCGTCGCGGGTACGGTCAATACAGTCCCGACGTCGGCGGGTCCCGGCCCGGTGCTGGTCGGAAAATCCAAGGATCTCAACGGACAAACCGGGCATCAGATCCACCTGCAGGTGCAGGCGACGGACGCGGGCTTGGCTGGCGGCAAGCTGACCAAGCTCGAGCGCACCGTGGGATCGACCACCACCGCTCTGGCGATGCTGCAGCCCAATGCGCTGCCCGTCGCCTTGTCCGGCAGCACGGCTACGGTCGGCGTGCAGTTCGCGACCCTGCAAGAGGATGCCAACAACGTGGTGACCGCGACGTTCAGCGACGCTGCCGGCAACGTGGGCAGCGGCCAGATCACGGTCACGGTCGACTGGGTCGCGCCGGCGGCGCCGGTCTTGGCTGCGCTGCAAGCGGCCGATCTCCACGCGCGTCGGCCGATGGCCAAACTGTCGCTGACGGCGGTGGGCGACAATGGGTCCAGTGGGACGGCCAAAGAGTACCTGGTTCGATACAGGGCGCAGGACATTGCCAACCAGTCCGATTTCGACAAGGCCTGCGATGCCAAGAAGTTGCCATCGGCGACGATTCCCGCGCCCGCGGCGGCAGGGACGGCGCAGCAGATCTTCGTAGAGGGGCCCGACCCGCGCCCCAACAGCGCAACCGCGCCAGATGCATGCAAGTTTGCGCCTTTCAGCGACGGTACGGGCAAATCCAAGTGGTATTTCGCGGTCCAGGCGCAAGATGCCGCCGGCAACCTTTCGCCCATCAGCAACGTCGTCAGCACGGCCGACCTGGCCTTGCGCTATGCCAACATCAAGTTGGGGGGCGCGCTGGCGACCGCTGACCTGCGTTCACGGGTGTGGCGCTTGGGCGACCTCAACGGCGACGGCCTGGCGGACTTCGGATTGGGTGGGGGTGCGACCGAGCCTCTGTGTGTCGTCTATGGGCGCGTGGGCGCCACGCTGGCGGACATCGACCTGTCCACCAAATCCGCCTATCCGAGCCACGTCTGCCTCGACAACCCGGGCGGGCTGGGTGCGCCGGTCGCGCGCGCGGGCGACGTCAATGGCGACGGCATCGACGACCTCGTGGTGGGCGCAGGCACAGGTTCGGGCCAGCCGCGCCAGGTGCGCGTGTACCTCGGCAAGAAGAGCGCGGCCGTTGGCACGACCCCGGTCATGACCGTCCAAAACCTGACGGTGCCGACCGGCGATGGCGTATGGAAGCTCAATACGGTGGGCAACTTCAACGGCGACAAGTCGCCGGCCGGCAAACCAATCGCCGACATCGCCGTCACCTGCCGTTCTGGGGCGCTGGCCTACGACCGCGTCCTGCTGATTCCAGGTAGCGCGTCGTGGAGCGAGGCGGCGCCCAAGACGCTGAACATCGACAACCAGGGCGATCGCATCGCCAACGGCGTAGCGACAATTCGCGGCACCAACAGCGGCGGCGTCCCGACATTCGGCCATGGCCTGTTTGGCGTTGGCAACCTGGTGGCAGACAGCGGTGCGACGCAGTTCGACGATTTGTTCATCGGCCAGCAGGCGAGCTTGCAATCGTTCTACGTGGTCAAAGGACGACCCATCACCAGCGACATGGAAATCGTCATCGACCTGGGCAGCGCCACCTCGGCAGGCGACGCCGGCTCGGTCGCGATCCGTGGTTCGGGCGCGACGGCGACCAACGCGCCGGGCCTGTACGCCGATAGCGTGCAGATCGACGGCGACGCGATCCCGGATCTCGTCGTGCAGCATACCAATTCGACGGCGCCGCAGGGAGGCGGTTTGTACTGGCTGCGCGGCGCGTTCCTCGTCGGCAACCTCGGCAAGGCCGTCTCCTTGGCGACCGAAGTGGCCGTCACGGGCGAGACCAATGTGTTTTCCGTCAACGGTGGATACCGGGTACGCGACTATCACTGGGCTCCGCAGGCCATCGGCAATTTCTGTGGCCGGTCGGGCGGTGGCCCGTTTGTGGACGTCGTCCATGCCCGGACGGCGACGGCCCCGGACGGTGGCAACAACCGTGTCATTGTGCGCTTCGGCCTGGTTCGTCCGTTGTCCGGCGTTCCCAACGAAAACAGTTTGTTGTACGAAGATCTGGTCCTCTACGACCCGGCGAGCCCCGTCGGCGGTGCCAAGTTGGCCAACTGGGGCAATACGACCAACTCGCAAATCGGCCCCTCGGCCCTGGCTGGCGTCGGCGACTTCAACGGCGACGGCCTGCCCGATCTGGTCATCGGGTCGCTGTCCAGCAGCCTCGTCGTCGTATACTGATCTCTCGCGCGGGCGCGGCCGTGAACCTTGGCCGGTCGCCGCGCATCCAAACAGGCAGCGCGCGGCTGCCACCTGCAGGATTGCCATGAACGACACCGAATCCACGCCGACGCCCGCCATGACCGAAGCAAGCGCGCCCGCCGAACGCAAGCCCTATGTGGCGCCCCAGGTCGAAACGGCAGACGGCATGCTCCAAGCCTTGCTCGGTTCGGGGTGCACGGACCCCGATCCGGCCTGACCTCGGTGTGTGCGCCACGACCGAGGCCATGACGCCCGAGCGATTCGCGGTCGGCGGAGCGTGCGGTCCGTGGCTGCTGCACGCCGAGATGGACTGCGCGCCGCCGACTCATTTGGCGAGACCCGTCGAGGCGACACCAAGACAACCTTCGCTGCGCTGCTCGGTCGTTCGCAAGGCGCGCCGCGCGGGGAATGACCGACCCCACTACCGGACCGATCCGCGCGCAGCCGACGGTCACGTCGAGGTCCAGGGTCGGTCCATAGGCGTCGACCTGGATTGGATTTCAGGCGCCTGCCAGTGGTCCTGGCCCTGGCCGCACCAGACCGACGCGTCGACTGCGGTGCTCATCGAGCGGTCCTGGCTGCTGTCCATCCAAGCGCTGGCGCTGCGCCACGGCGGCCTGCTGTTGCACGGCTGCAGCTTGGTCAAGGAAGGGCGTGCCGCCGTCGTCGTCGGACCATCGGGTGCTGGCAAGACAACGCTGGCGGGCCGGCTGCCTGCGTTGGCCCTGCACGACGACATCGTCGTCCTCGCACGCCAGGGTCCGCGGTGGCAGGTGTGGGCGCAGGACGTCTACCGGCCCTTTGGCGCGGCAGCGACGGGGGCCTTCGACCTGCACCGCATCTTGTGGTTGAGTCCGCGGCGGGACCAGATCCGCGCCCAACCGCTTGGGGTGGGTTCGACGGTCATGCACGTGCTCGGGCAGGTGTTCGACGCCGACGGCGCCGCGCAAGCACCACTGGCCGACGCGGTCGCAGCGTTGGTGGGAACACACGGGGCGTGGTCCCTGGACCATGCGCTGGCCGACGACGACCAGCAGTTGCTGCACGCGCTGTGGGGGGCGACGTGAGCCACCAAAGGCCGGTAAAGCTGTCGGACGCCATCGCCGCGGCGTACGGCCGCGCCGAGCTGCCCTACAAGGCGCAACTCGATGTCACCTACCGTTGTGAGTTGGCGTGCAAGCACTGCTACCTCGACGACCGCAACACCTGGCCGGAACTGACCACCGACGAATGGCGCTCGGTCCTCGATCAACTGGCGCAGGTGGGGGTGCTGCAGTTGACCTGGAGCGGCGGCGATCCGCTGCAGCGATCAGACTTGTTGGAACTGCTTGGACACGGTCGGCGTTTGGGGTTTGGTCACATCCTGCGGACCCACGCGATGGCGGTGACCGACGCGGTGGCCCGCGCACTGGCCGAGGCGGGGGTGGACACGGCGCGGGTCAGCGTGTACTCGCTGCGGCCCGAAGTCCACGACGCCATGACATCGGGTCCGGGCTCGCTGCGGGCAACGCTGGCTGGAATCGCGGCGCTGCGCGCGGCAGGGATCTCCGTCCACGTCGACGCGTTCGTGATCGCCGAGACCATCGAGGAAATTCCGACCCTCGCGCAGCACTTTTCCGACCAAGGCGTTTCGGTGGGCTTTGGCACCAAAGTCCACCGCGACCACCTGGGGCGCGACGGCCTCGACCGATTGGATCTCGAACGACGGCAGCGGGTCCGCGCGCAGCAACTCGCCTGGTCCGCGGGGGGCCGGCCTCCCACCGTTCACCCACCGCTTGGACAGCGCATGAATCAGGGGCCGTGTACCGCCGGACGCCAGTCGTTGTACATCAGCCCCGACGGAGCGGTGTGGCCCTGTGTCATGTTCCCGATGGAGCTTGGGCATCTTCGCCAACGCAGACTGGCGGAGATCTGGAGAGAATCGCCACAGCGTCAGCAAATCCTGGCGTTTGACAACCGCCAGCGCACGGCATGCCATGATTGCGCCGGCAGCGAGACCTGTTTCTTCTGCATGGGCGAGGCCTTCAAGACGACCGGCGACTTTCGGCGGGCGCCGGCCCACTTCCACAGCCGTACGCGCGACTGGATGCGGGGCTACGAAGCCGCGCACGGCCCGACCTGGACCGCCGAACAGTGGGCGACCGTTCCCGAAGGAGACGTCCGACCGCCGCGGCCTGCGCGCTTCGTCTTTCCGATTTACCGGCCGCGCAAGGGCCACGGCGCGCGCGCGACAGCCCCCAAGGCCGAACCGTGAGTGCGGGCGCAGGGGTGTGGCACCCTGTGTCCGGGCGGTCGATGTGGCCGCTGTGCGCGCCGGCCGAGGTCCTGCTTGACGACCTGGCGATGGATGTTCACGTTGGCGACATCGTTGCGGTAATCGCGGATCGCCGGGGCGCGATGGTCGTGCACCGCGTGCAGTTCATCGACGGCGATCGCCTGATCCTGCGCGGCGACACCAACGATCGCGCCGATCCGCCGATCCCGCGCGCCGCGATCGTCGGCCGGCTGAGGGCCGTCCGCTGGGGGGCGTTGGTCCTGCCAGTGCCGCGCAGTGGCCCGATCGGCGCCGCCGCGCGCACCCTGGGTCGGGCCTGGGCGCGTGTGGCGCCGACCTTGCGGGCGGGGTTTGCCCGATCGCGCCAAGCCTGGGCAAATGTTGACACCCGCTGACGGTCGGGTAGCGTTGGGCCTTGGCCCCCGCCCTGGCCGGCCAGAGGACCCGCCCATGCCGCACCGCCAGCCCCCCCCCAAGCGCCGCACGCGCGGGCTGGCCTGGGTCGCGCTGTGCGCCGCCCCAGCGACGGCATGCAGCGGGGCGCGCGCCCAGGCGGTCGAGACGGAGGTCGCTGCGCTGCGCGACGAACTCGACGAACTCAAGCGCAGCCAGGCCGCGGCGCGTGTGCAATACGACGAGATCAAGTCGCGGCTGGTGATGGTCGAGGAGCGCGCCGACTCCGCCCGCGTCGATCGCGCGCGCCGCGAGTCCGGGTGGATTCCCAAGCTGCCGACTGTCAAGGTGGCGCCGCCGGCCGAGGCCGCGCCCGACGTCGCAACTGCCGAACCGCCGCCCGCCCCCGCGCCCAGCGGACCGTCGAGCGATCTGCCTCCGCAACTGGACAGCGACAAGCCCAAGGCCGACTTGGCGGTGGCGCTGTACACCCAGGCCAAGAACCTGCTCGACGCCGAGCAATTGACCGCCGCTCGGTCGCTGTTCGAGAAACTGCTGCTCGCGCACCCCGACCACGATCTGGCCGACAACGCGGTCTACTGGGTGGGCGAAAGTTGGTACGCGCAGTCGCAATGGCTCAAGGCCGCGCAGGCATTCGTGCGGGTCGCCAAGGACTATCCGCGCGGCAACAAGGTGCCCGACGCGATGTACAAGCTGGCAAAAAGCTACGAGAAGATGGGCGACGACCCAGGTGCCGGTGAGGTGCTCAAGCAGCTTTCGCGGCAATACCCGGGCACTCCCGCCGCGCGCCGGGCGCTGGACGACTTGCAACGCAAGAACGCCAAGGGTGAACTATGAACATGCCTGCGCCGTGGCTGCCGGCCGCAATCGCTGCCGGCGTGCTGGGTGGGGCCGCGCCAGCGGTCGGCCAATGGCTGCCCGACGCGCACGGCCCGTCGATCGCCGTGCAGGAGTCGGCCAAGTCGGGCGAGCGCATCTACGTCGTCGAGCAGGGCGACACGTTGTGGTCGATCGCCGAGCAACTGTACGACGACCCGTGGTACTGGCCGAGCCTGTGGAGCTACAACCCGCAGGTCACCAACCCGCACCAGATCTACCCGGGCGACGTGCTGTACCTGTCGCGGCGGTCGGCCCCGACGGCCAGCGCGGCGAGCAAGGCCATCTCGCATGCCACGTCGCGGTTTTCGGCGCCCAAGCGGCCACAAGTCGAGCTGGTGCGCCGCGTCGGCTACATCAGTTCGCGCGACTACCGCGAGTCGGGCAACATCGAGTCGAGTCGCGAAGAGCGCAACATGCTCGGCCAGTTGGACGAGGCCTACGTGCGCTTTGCCATGCGCCGGTGTTCCGACGAGTCCGGCAAGGACAAGGACCCGGACGCCTTCGTCGGGCCGTGCGTGCGCGACGGCGACCGCTACACCGTGTACCGCGTCGAACGCGAGGTCATCCATCCGCTGACCAACAAGATCGTGGGTTACAAGATCAACTTCCTGGGAGAAGGCAAAGTCCTGCGCACGGTGCGTCCTTTGGTCAGCGTGCTGGTGACCCGCAGCTACAGCGAGATCAGCCGCGGCGACCTGGTCACCAACGTGTTCGAACCGCTGGTGCTGACCCGCGCCATGCCCAACAAGGTCGAACTGGTGGCGACGATCGTGGACTTCCACCACGAGACGACCGCGGCAGGGCAGTACCACTATGTGTACATCGACAAGGGCGCGGACGACGGCGTCGAGAAGGGCAACCGGTTTGAAATCATGTGGCGCGGCGACGGGCTGCGCCGCGGCCAGGTGCCCAACCTCAAGGACTATCCCGACGAGCAGATCGGCATCGCCACCGTCATCGAAGCCTACGACCGCCATTGCCTCGCGGTCCTGACCAGCAGTGTGCGCGAGATTGAGCGCGGCATGCCGGCGGTCATGGCCAAGGGCTTCTGAGGCCGGCTGTGTCCACCGCCCGGCGCGCCCTGGCCGGGGCAGCGGCTGCACAGCTTTGGGCTTGCGGCGGGGCTGGCCCCGAGCGGGGCCCTGTGCTCGATCAGGCCCTGCTGGAACCGGCGTCGGCGTGGCAGACCCTGCGCGCGCCGAGCATGGCCACCGTATTCGAAATCAACCTGCCCAGTGGGCCGAGTCCCACGGCTGGGGCGCGGGCCGCGTTTGCCGTGTTCGACGAGGTCGAGCGCCGCATGAACGAGTGGCGACCCGAATCCGAGCTCGGCACCGTCAACCGCGGGGCGGGCGGTGCGGCGATCCCCGTCAGTGTGGAACTTTTCGCCGGGTTGACCCAGGCGCGCGCGCTGGCGGAGAAGACCGGCGGGACGTTCGACCCGACATGGGCGGCGCTGTGGGGTCTGTGGGACTTTCGGCTGGGCGCCGCACCCCGGGTGCCCGACGCGGAGGCGGTCGCCCGGCAGGTGGCGCTGGTGGGCTGGCAACGCTTGCACCTGGAGCCGGCGACACGCGGCGTGCGGTTGGCCGACAAGGGCATGGCCCTCGGACTCGGCGGTATCGCCAAGGGATGGGCCCTGGACCGCGCGGCCGAGGCCCTGGCGCGCCATGGCGTCGCCGACGCGCTGCTGTCGGCGGGCGGTCAACTGCTGGCGCTCGGCCGGGGCCCGCATGGACCCTGGCTGGCGGGCCTGCGCGACCCGCGGGGCGAGTCCAACGACATATGGGCGACGCTGCAGTTGCAACCGGGCGAGTCGTTGGCGACTTCGGGCGACTACGAGCGCTTTTTCGACGCCGGCGGGGTGCGATACCACCATGTCCTCGACCCGCGGACGGGCTGGCCGACCAAGGGTACGCGCGCGGCGGTCGTCCTGGCCCGTTCGGCGACCCTGGCGGACGCACTGGGCAAGCCGCTGATGATCCTTGGCAAGGCTGGCTTGCAGACTGTGGTGCAGTGGGGCGCGACCGAGGCCCTGGTGGTCGACGAGGCCGGTCATTGGCACGCGACCGACGGCATGCGGCAGCGCCTGCGGGTCCTGCGCCAGCCGCTGCCGTGACCCTCGACGCGCAAGGCCCTACTTCTTGACCAACTGATCGAGGTAGTGGTTCAGGTCGGTGACCAACTTGAACATGTGGTCGCCGAACTCCTTGTCTTTGGCGCCCCAGTCCAGGATCGCGCGCTGGATCTCGTCGTCGTTGCCCGATTTCTTGGCTGCCTTGAGTCGCTTGACCAACGACGAGGTGGCGATGACGTAGTCGTCCATGTTCTTGCGCAACGCCTGGTGCAGTTCGCCGAGCTTGCCCTCGGGCGCCTTGGCGGTGTCGGCCAGGTGACGCAGGCCCTCGATGTTGGCCAAGAGGCCGGTGTCGAACTTGGTCAGCATCGCGTCGATGTCGTCGGCCTCGTACAACTCCTGGCGAACCTTGTTCATCGCCTGCAGTTGCGGCCGGGCGCTGTTCAGAAATTCCTTGTAGCTGCGAACCTGCTCGAATTCCGGGTTGGCGCAGCCGGCCGCCAGTGCGACCCACACAAGGCCCACCACGGCGCGTGCCCACCAATCGCATACCCGCAACGGCGGTCGGAGGCGCAACGATTTGTCGCTCTTTGCGTTATCCATTCACGAGTCCCCGCGCCGCGGCCGCGCCGCGGCGGCAAGCCTAAATAGCCATCGCCGTTTTGGCAACCTAGACCGCCGTCGCGAGCCGGCAGAATTGCCGACCGACCATTGACCGCACCTGCCGCCAACGGGCATAAACGGCGCCGCCGATCGCGCCCGATCGGATGCGCAGGCCGCCATGGCCGTACCACCCATCGCCCCGTTCGGCGTCCATCACCTCGCCATCCAGTGCCGCGACCTGTCGGCCATGGCCCGCTTCTACGAGCGCGTGTTGCGGTTGCGCGTCGATCGGCGCTGGCCGGCGGCCGATGGCCTGGGTGACCGATCGGTGTGGTTGCGACTGGGCGGCAGTGTGTTGGCGCTGGAAGCGTGTGCCGGCAACCCCGACCCGCCGCCATGGCAGGACAGCCGGCCCGGGCTGCACCTGCTCGCCGTAGAAATCCATTGGCAGAATCGACAGATCTGGATGGAACACCTGCGACACTGCGGCGTCGACGTGGTCCACCAGTCGCCGTGGACGCTGTACGTGCGCGACCCTGAAGGCAATCGCGTGGGGTTGTCGCACTTTCCGTTCGACCTCCAAGGGGTGCGGACCGCCTGATGGTGTTGCGGCAAATTGTGAAGACGCCGCGCTGCACCGCGGAGCGTCGCGCTCGACTTTCCTTTGCCAGATCGAGAGGTTGTTCGAGGCGGGACGCCATCTTGCCCCCAAGTGCGCAACGGTCCTATCATCCTGCGCTTCGCTGGGCAGCCTGATCGCGGTGGCGCGCGGGCGGGGGCTGAGCGGAGCGGAGTGGCGCGGCGTCCGCGCGGGCGATCGCAGCCACCCAAAAGCGCACTTTGGCGTCCCAGCCTCAGGCCGGCGGCGCAGAGCGCCGAGGAACCTCCATGAGCGACAAGATCGGCCAGCGCTTCACCGCCCACGAAACGCTGGAAACCTCCAAGCTCGGCACGATCGTGCGTGCGACGGACGACCGGCTGGCGGCACCAGCGCTGGTGCTGCGCCTTTCTGCGGCGACCCGGTCGGACGAGGCGACGATCGCCGCCGTGCTGGCCGACAATCGGCTGCTGGCGGACTGTCCGCAGGCGCTGTTGGCCTACGCCAGTGGCCGCGACGAACAAGGCGCGTGGATCGCCGTCGAGGCGACCGACGGCTGCGTGGGCGAAGAGCTTCTGCGTCGCCGCGACAAGCTCGAGATGCCGCACTTGATCGACGCCGCGCAGGCCATGGCCAAGGCCTGCGCAGCCGCGGCTGCGGCAGGGGTGTGGATCGGCGACCTCGGCCCGCACCGCCTGTGGCTCCAGGGCGGCGCGGTGGGCGGCAAGCTGCGCGCCTTTGGCTATGGGTGGTGGCGTCTGCTGCCCGGCGTTTCGCCCGGTTCGGCCGCCGAAGAGTTCTTTGGCGCTCCCGAGTTCCTCGCGGCCGAAGCGTGCAAGGGCGCGCCGCTATCCGCAGCGTCGGACGTGTACTCGGCGGCCATTACCGTTTGGGCGCTCGCGGCCGGCAAACCGCCCTTCCACGGCCCGCAGCCGCTGTCGGTCGTCAAACGCCAGGCAGCCGAGAAACCACTTCGCCTGGATCTGGTCAAGCCGGCGCTCAAGGGCGTCAAGGACTTGCAGGCCACCCTCGCTGAGGCACTCGACAAGGAGCCCGCGAAGCGGCCCGCCGCGACGGCATGGCAAGCGACGCTCCAAGCCGTGGCCGCCAACTGGGGACCGCTGCCCGGCGGCGACGACGCCATCGCGCCGCAGCGGATGCGCGCGCTCGGCGGCGGTTCCGAACCGGTCGCAGAGGAAGCGGCGCCGACCGTGGTCGTCAAGATCGCCGCCGAGCCCGCGACCGCGCCGGTCGAGCCCGCGGTCGTTGTCGCCGAGGTCGCGGCCACTGCCAAGCCAGCCGAGCCAGCGGCTGCCGCGGTCGTGCAGGAACCGGTCAAGGCCGAGCCGGCCGCGCCGGCCGCGCAGCCGGCCGCAGCCGAATCGGCTGCCGTACCTGCCGGCGGCGAGGACGACGACGACGGCGACGAGGACGACGACGGCAGCCCACCCCCGGGGGCAGTCGCAGACGCCGGCCGCCGCGGCAAGAAGGGCAAGAAGAGCCGCCGCGATCGCGACCGCGGCGGGCCGCAACCCATCGGCGGCAAGTCGACGCCGACGCCCGTCGCTTCGCCGGTCGCCAAGGTCGATCCCGCCAGACCGGCTGAGCCCGCCAGACCTTCAGACGCGGCCAAACCAGCCGCGGCCGCTGGGGTCGTCGTGGGCGGGGCCGCGGCACAACCCAAGAGCGGCACGCCGGCCGCTACGCCCGCCGCCGCACCGGCGGCCGGCACCGGTCGCACCGTCAAGACCACCGACCGCATTCGCGTCGAGGCGATGCACGAATCAGCCTTCTTCGCGCAGGGAGACAAGCACGACGCGGTCAAGGATCTTCACGAACAGGGCCCGCCGGTGCCGCCGCCCCACAAGGTCAGCAAGCTCTTGATCGGCACGGTGGCGGCGTTCGCGACCGCCATGGTAGCGGTGGCGGTGTACATCAAGGTCAACGCGCCGCCGGAACCGCCACCTGCGCCCCCGGAGGGCAGCGAGGCCGCCGCTGCCCCCGCGCCCGCACCGGCGCCC
>VGRO01000127.1 GCA_016875335.1 Deltaproteobacteria bacterium
GCGGCGGCGGGCCGGCGGGCGGCGTGGTCGCGGTCGGCGGGCTGTACGCCGTCGATCAGGTCGCGGCCGGCGGCGCCCACACCTGCGCGCTCGACGCCGCCGGGCAGGTGTGGTGCTGGGGCAGCAACGAGTTCGGCCAGCTCGGCGGCGGACCGACCGGCAGCGGCGCCGCGCAAGCCAAGCCGATGCTGGTGGCGGCCTCGGCTGCGAAGCCAAAGGGCGCCCTGTGCGGGGCCCCGGGATTCTGCGACGACGGCGACCCGTGCACCGCCGACACATGCAACCCGGTCACCGGCCAGTGCGACCACCCGCCGGCCAAGGACGGCGCGCCCTGCGGCGGCTCGGGCAGCGCCAAGGTGTGCGCGGCCGGGGCGTGCAAGACGCCGTGGGCGGTCGAACTGGCGCTCGGCTTTGGCTTCTCGTGCGCCCGCAAGCCGAGCGGCGCCGTGTACTGCTGGGGCAGCAACGGCGACGGCAACCTCGGCGCCGGACTCGACACCAGCAAGTCGTCCTACATCCCGATCGCGGTCACCGGCTTCGGTAGCGGCGGCGCGGTCTCGCTGGCGGCAGCCGACAAGCAGGTGTGCGCGGTCAAGACCGACGGCAAGGTGATGTGCTGGGGCAGCAGCTTCAGCGGCGCGCTCGGCAACCCGGCCGCCGCCTATTCGCAGACCGTGCCGATCGAGGTGGTCGGCCTGACCGACAAGGTCGCGGTGACGGTCGGCACTGATGGCGCATGCGCCTGGAACGCCGCCGGCGCGCTGCACTGCTGGGGCCGCAACGACAAGGGCCAGGCCGGAACCGGCACCGTTTCGTCGACCAGCCCGACCTTCTACGCCACGCCACAGGCGGTCGCGGGAGGCCTCGGCGGCGTCAAAGCGGCGGTCACGGGCGACGTCCACACCTGCGCCATCGGCAGCGGCAGCAAGCTGTGGTGCTGGGGCGAGGACTCCGGCGCGCTCGGCCTGGCCTCACCGACCGGCCAATCGCAGCCGACGCCGCAGCAAATCAGCCTGGCGCCGCTGGTGCAGTCGATTGCGGCCAACGCCGCGACCACCTTCGTGGTGGACACCAGCGGCATCGTGCGGGCCTGGACCGGCGACGCCAACTACGGCGCGCCGGGTCACTACCTGCCCTCAGCGGCGAAGTCGGCGGCCGCGGTGCCGGTGCCTGTGGTCGGCAAGGCCACTTCGCTGGTGGCGCGCGGCGGCTTCGTGTGCGCCAAGCTGGTCGACGGCCGCGTGGCGTGCTGGGGCTACAACGCCAACGGCGAGTGCACCGGCAACGACAAGCACGCGCTTGCGGCGCGGCCAGCGATGCTGCACGGCCTGGTCGGCGCCGAGCGCATCTACGCCGGCAAGACCCACGCCTGCGCCTTGCTCGGCGACGGCTCGCTGGCCTGCTGGGGCGACAACTACCAGGGCCAGTACGGCAACGGCGCCTACAACACCACGCCGCCCAAGGGCGTGACCTACGTGCCCGGCACCGGTCCGGGTCCGTAGCCAAGGCGCCCACGACCACGCCAGTACGCTGACCTAGGAGCCTGTCGGCGAAATGCCAGAATCGGCAGTTTCTGGCCGCCAGGCTCCTGGGCAGGCCGCGGTTCGCACGGCCAAATGCGTGATAATCGGGCGGATCTTCTGGCCCCCTCCATCCGATCCTCGCCCGGACGCACCCTGCCTTTGTTCAACCATCAGAACGCAATGGAGAAACCGGCAGAGGCATTGCGAAACCCGGCGCGCTCATCCGCGTCGGCACCCACATCGCCCTGCAGGCGGGCCACCACGTTCGGGCGCACCACCCAGGCCAGTGCGGCCGAGGCGACCCAGCGGGTGCTCGATGTGCCGCCGGCCGAGAACCGGCTGTACTCGGCGCGCAGCAGAGGAATGAACGACGCGGCCGGCACCCACGCCAGTTCGGCGAAGGCGAGGTCGAGCTCGCCCGCGACCGCGGCCTTTGCGGTGGGCTGGGTATGCGATTGGCGAGCCGCGACAGCGTCGAACTGGAAGTCGTCGAACACCGCGTGCACGTCCAGGCCCGCGCGCCAGAAGTTGTCCTGGTGCAGCATCCGGCCGGCGCTCTCGATGTGGGTGCGCCCGCGATACGCCGAGGCGCCGAGCGAAAGGCTTCGCTCGCTCCAGGCATTGCCGGTGGCTTCGGCGTGCAGGCCGTCGAGGCGCATGCCGCCGAGCTTGCCCTCGATGCGGGCGTAGGCATCTTTCTGCCAGCTGATGTTGCCAGAGGCGCTTTCGACCGCGCCGACCGCCCAACCCAGCCGACCGAGCGCCACGCCGGAGAGCTCGACGCCGTTCAAGCTCGGTTCTGGAGCGAAGGCCGAAATCCCGCCGGCCGTCGTCGTCAGGCGCAACTGGTGCGAGAGCAGGCCGCGGTGGATGGAGACGCCGTGCAGCGCCGGCTCGAAGCGGCCAACGCGTACTTGCAGGGCCGTGGCGTCCCATGGCGTCAGCACCAGCGCGGCGCGCTCGACCGCGGTGCCGTCGTGCCCGCCAAAGTCGATGCCGCCAAAAAACGCAGCCCGATCGCCGAACGTGCCGCCGGTGCGCAGCATCAGGTGGCCGCCGAGTCCCGCGAGATCGGGGCTGCTCTGGCTACCGTGACCGCCCGACGCGGCCGACGCGTGGCTGTGCCCGCCCGGGGCCACACCGTGGGTCTCGGGATGTGGGCCGACCACCACCTTGCCATCGGCCACGACCGACAGGGGCACGATGCCGGGGAGCGCGCCGGGCCAGACGGCGACGGGATAGCGGTCCTTTTGGGCCTCGTTGCCGAGCATCAGCGGTTCTTGCTTTTCACTGGTCGCGTCGCCACCGCCGGGAAAGCGATAGGCATTGCGTCGAAAGGCCTCTCCGAACGGCGTCAGCCGCGGAAAGGCGGTGTGGCACGTCGTGCACGAGGTTTCGTAGCGGCGGGCAAAGGCCGGGATGGCGTGGGCGTCGGTAGCGCACGCCGTCCAGGCGACGACGAGGAACAACCCCGCGGCCAGCGACCGCGGAAGCGATGGATGTGTAGGCATGGGCAGACTCCTGCTCTTGCGGACTGAAGGGGCTGCGCACGAGGCCGCGCGCGCGCACGAGGCGGCAAGCGCGCTCAAGGCGGCTGGGTGGCGCAGGGGCAAACGCAGACAGCAACAGCGCGGGCTGTGCCGGCGGCCGTATCGTCTAAATCCGCAGCGAACACGTCCGCAGGAAAACGGCGATCCGCGCTTGGGGCGGTGGCCCGCGCGGAAACGGCGCCACTGGATGCCGGGACCGGAAGTGCGCGACACAAATCGCGCGCTCGCCAGCGACCGCGAGCAGCGCCACCGGCGGCGGCGTCGCGGCGGTCGGGTACGGCGGCTCCGCTGCCTCGTCGGCGACCGGATGGCCCCCGTTCTCGGCGCAGGGACAATCGCGGCTGCGCAGTTTGGCGCCCAGGGCTTTTGCCTCGCCGTGTGCCGCGCTCGCACAGCATGGGTGCTCCGCTGGCGCCTCAGCGGTCCACGCACGACTTGTCGGGCATGACCCGCACAGGCAAACAAGGCCCAGGCCCGCGGCATGCAGCGCCACGATGACCGCCAGGGACGCCACCGCCGTGCGCCACAGGGTGCGAACGAGCACTGACCCGGGTCGAGCGATTGGCAAGGCGACGCGCATGCGGTGCGCACCCGGCCAGCAAGGCCGCCCGGGCAGCGTGACTTGGGCAACCGGCGAAGTCAAAGCCGTTTTGCCAGGTTTGGTCACCGCCACGTCATGACCGCCGAGCGGACCCGCGGCAACGCCGAGGGTCGACAAGGCCACGGGTTCGCGGCAACATCGCATCCCCGCAACCGGACGCGAGGACCACCGGATTGCCGTCCATGCCCGCGCCCAACGCCGCCGCAGCCGATGGCCCGCGTCGCCTCAACACGGCCGTCGCGCTGTGGTGCGTTGCGGCCTTGGCTTTTGCGGCACACGGCGGCTTTTTGACCGCAGCGTTGGCGCCGGGGTGGAGCGACGGCCCACCCGAGGTCCATCCAGGCCGTCCATCGCGTGCCACTCGCGTGCGCGGCACTCTGCTGCTCGCCGGATCGGGCAGCAACGTGGCGCTGACCCGCGAACTCGTCTCCGTGTGCACCCCCGAAGGCGCCGCCACGCCCACGGTCGCAGACAGCATCGGCAGCACCGGAGGCGTGCGTGCGCTCATCGACGGCGCCATCGACGCTGCCTTGATCTCCAGGCCCCTGCACCCAGACGAGCGCCGCCATGGCCTTGAGGTCATTGCCTACGCCCGGGTTCCCGTGGTGGTCGCCGCCCATCCCGATGTGCCGCCGGTCCAATGGCAGCCGGCCGATCTGGTCGCGGTGTATGCCGGCCGCCACCCGACCTGGCCCGACGGCCAGCCGCTGGTGGTGCTGCAGCGCGAACCGGGCGATTCGGGACACTTGGCCGTCGCACGCGCCTTGCCAGAGTTCGCGCGGGTGGACGACGACAACGCCCAAAGGCGGCGCTGGCGCACGGTGTACCACGACGCCGCACTGTTGCAGGCGGTCGCGCGGGCACCGGGCGCGCTCGGCCTGTCCGACCTTGCCACGATTCGGCTGCAGGGCGCCAACGTGGCCGTGCCTGCGCTGGCAGGTCAATCGCCAGGCGCCGCTGCATTGGCCGCACGGCGATGGCCGTTCTACAAGGATCTTTCCGTCGTGCTGGCGCCGGGCGCCGCGGCGGAGGTGCGACGGC
Organism: Deltaproteobacteria bacterium; assembly: GCA_016875335.1. Classification (GTDB taxonomy): domain Bacteria; phylum Myxococcota_A; class UBA9042; order UBA9042; family UBA9042; genus SXRM01. The sequence goes on from VGRO01000127.1 coordinate 4,716, forward strand.
TGGCACGTTGCTTTCGCGGCCCGCTCGCTCGGCCGGTGTTGCTCCGCGCGGACGCGCTGGGCCTGTGAGGGGCGATGACGCAGCCGCAACTGGTGCCCCTGCAGCTCGTGCCGCGGCTGCGTGCGCTGATGGATCCGCTGGTGGCCATCGTCGCCGCGACGGTATGGCTGTCGCCGCCGGTGCTGTGGCTGGCGTTCGAGGTGGGCGAGTTGCGCCTGCACGCCGAAGCGGCTGCGGCGCAGCTTGCCGATCGCATCGAACGCGAAGTCGACGAGCGTCCCGACCTGTGGCGCTATGATTCTCTGAAGCTGTTGCAGCACGCCAAGCCATTGCTCTCGGGGACGGACCTGGCCGCCGTGCGCCTTGTGGACCACGCGGGTACACCGCTCGACGCGCGCGCAGCCGGCACGGACGAGCGCGGGCCGTTGCTGTGGCAATCGTTTCCTGTGCGCGTGGGCGGCGCGGCGCCGGGGAGCCTGTGGGTGGCGACATCGATGCGCAGGGCGTTGCACACCGCATTGGCGCTGGTGGGCGGGTTTGGTGTGCTGGCTGCTGCGCTGGGCGCGCTGCTGTGGTGGGTGCCGCTGCGCATGGCGCGGGCTGCGGAGTCGGGGCTGCGCCTGCTGTGGGACGAGCGGGAGGCTTCGCGCCTTGCGCTGCAGAACCACAATGACAATCTCGAGGCCCAAGTCGCCGCCCGCACAGCCGAACTGCGCGCCCAACAGGCGGCCCTGCGGCAGTTGTCGGCGCGCGCGACGACCGTCCAGGCCGCCGAGCGCAAGGCGCTGGCTCGAGAGCTGCACGACGACCTGGGGCAGACGCTGACGGCCCTGCGCTTGCGCTTGCAGGTGGCGGCCCAGGCGAATCCAACCTTGGGCGAAAGCGTGGCCCTGGTCGACGCCGCCATCGACAGCGTACGGCGCGCGGTGCTGTCGTTGGCGCCGACCGCGCTCGACGAATTGGGGCTGACGCGGGCCGTGACGCGGCTGTGCGAGTCGCTCCAGGAGGAGCACGGCATCGCGGCCTGCTGCAACGGCAACCTGCAAGGCGCGCAGCCCGACACGGCGGTCGAGTGGGCCGCCTACCGCATTGCCCAGGAGGCGCTGACCAACGTGGTGCGCCACAGCGGTGCCCGCCACGTGACGGTCTCGCTCGCGATCGTCGGTGACGCGCTGCACCTGACCGTGGGCGACGACGGCCGCGGCATCGGGTCGGCGGCACCGCGGGCCGGGAGGACCAGCATGACCGAGCGCGCCGCGCTGCTCGGCGGAACGTTGGACGTAGGCGCAGTCGAGGGCGGAGGCACCCGCGTCCACGCGGTGCTGCCCCTGGGCGACCCATCCACCCGCCACGGGGCCGCCCCGTGAGCGCCATCCGCATCCTATTGTGCGACGACCACGCCATCGTGCGGCAGGGCGTGCGCGCACTTTTCGGCACCACTGCAGACCTGCGCGTCGTTGGCGAGGCCGACCGCGGCGATGTCGCGGTGGCCATGGCCCTGCAGCTCGATCCCGACGTGTGCCTGCTCGACCTGACCCTGCCCGGCGTGCACGGTGTCGCCACCGCCGAGCAACTGCGCGTCCAGGCGCCGCGCACGCGCGTGGTAGTGCTGTCGATGCACGCCGCCGAAGAGTTCGTGCGCCCTGCCCTGCGCGCGGGCGTGGCTGGCTATCTGGTCAAGGGAGCGGACTTGGGCGAGCTGATTGCCGCCGTACGGGCGGTCGCGGCCGGAGATGCGTACTACAGCCAGAGCGTGAAGCGCTGGACGGCAGGGCCGGTCGGCCGGGTGCCAGGTGAGGGCACCCACCCCTTGACCGCCCGCGAGCGCGAGGTGCTGGCCGCAGTCGCCGACGGGTTCACCAGTGTGCAGATCGCCGAACGGCTGGGCATCAGCGCCAAGACCGTCGAGGCCCATCGGGCGAACCTGATGGAGAAACTCGGGGTGCGCGACGTGGCCAGCCTGGTGCGGACGGCGATTCGCGTGGGGTTGATAGGGGTGTAGGTTGGCGGCCCTCGTCCAGGACCTGTCGGTGACCGCGGCCCACCGCAAGGGGTGCGCAGGCCGCAAAATCAGCGGTTTATGGCGCGAGGCGTGACGCGACCCACAGGACCGGGGTCTCCGCGGCGTGTCCAGAGCGCGCATTGTCACGGACTTGCCGGCCAACGGGTTCCACCACCTTGACCGCGGCCGCGCGCGGCGGCACCTTTTCGCCCCCGTATTGCCGCACCAGGGGGCAGGACGGGGCCGGCGGGGCTGTCTCGACTGCGAGATTGCCGCGTATTTTGATGTTGTTGTCGTTTCGGCGTGGCGCTGCGGTATCCGATCGCCGCACCCATCCGAATCCCTGGCCACACGAGGCCGCGATGGCGATCCCGGTTCCGGCGACCCCAGTCCGCGTGCGCATCGCGCCAAGTCCGACCGGCGATCCCCACGTGGGCACCGCCTACATCGGGCTTTTCAACGCGGCGTTCGCGCTGCGGCACGGCGGCCAGTTCATCCTGCGCATCGAGGACACCGACCAGAAGCGGTCGACCCGCCAGAGCGAAACGGCCATTTTTGACAGCCTGCACTGGGTGGGTTTGCGCTGGGACGAAGGCCCCGACGTCGGCGGCCCCTGCGGTCCGTACCGGCAGAGCGAGCGCAGCTCCATCTACCTCGCGCACAGCCAACTGCTGCTGGACAACGGCACCGCCTACCGGTGCTTTTGCACCGCCGAGCGCCTCGAAGCCGTGCGTGCCGATCAGCGATCGCGCAAGGAGACCGCCCGCTACGACGGTTTTTGCCGCGGTTTGGACCCCACCCACGCGGATCGGCGGGCCCAGCAGGGCGAGGCGTGCGTGGTGCGACTGCGGATGCGCCAGGAGGGCGAGACGGCCGTGCCCGACGCACTGCGCGGCCAGGTGGTGTACGACAACCGGCAGATCGACGACCAGGTGCTGATCAAATCCGACGGCCTGCCGACCTACCACCTCGCCAACGTGGTCGACGACCACCTGATGGGCATCACCCACGTCATCCGCGCCGAGGAGTGGCTGAACTCGACGCCCAAGCACTTGGCGCTCTATGAAGCGTTTGGCTGGACGCCGCCGGTGTTCGTGCACATGCCGCTGCTGCGCAACGCCGACAAGAGCAAGATCAGCAAGCGCAAGAACCCGACCAGCCTGCAGTACTACCAGCGCGCCGGCATCCTGCCCGAGGCGATGCTCAACTTCCTGGCGCTCATGGGCTATTCGCGCAAGGACGAGGCCGGCGCGGACATCGAGAAATTCGGCTTTGCCGAGTTCGCGGCCGATCTGGAATTGAGTCGGATTTCGCTGGGCGGACCGGTGTTCGACCTTGAGAAGCTGCGCTGGATCAACGGACTGTACATTCGTGCGATGACGCCGGCCGAGCTGGCCGATCGCGCCGTGCGCTGGTTCGGCCAGGACGATCGGGCCGCCGAAATCGCCGCGCTGGTTCAAGAGCGCGTGCCCGAACTCGGCGACTACATGCACCACGCCGGACCGTTCTACCGCGGCAGTCTCGACTACGGCGCAAACGCGCGGTATCTGCTGGTCGGTTGCGCGTCTCGCAAGAAATACGCAGTGCGCATGCCAATTGCGGCCTCGCGGGCCTTCTTCGAGGACGTCATCGCGGGGCTGGAGTCGTTGACTGAGTGGTCGGCGCCCGCCATCGAAGCCGTCCTTCGCGCGACGCTCGCGACGATCCCCGCCGCGATCGGCGATGGCATGATGGCGGTGCGCGTCGCCGTGTGCGGCCGGCCGGCCTCGCCGCCGCTTTTCGAGTCGATCGCGGCGATCGGCCGTGCCACCGTGCTGGTGCGGCTGCGCGAGGTGTGCAACCTGCTGGCAGAGCCGCGCGCCCTTGCCGACATCGCCGCCGGCTTGCGCCAGGAACTGCAAGCCACAGAATCCGCGCTGGCTGCCGCGCTCGGCGCGCCCGCAGTCGCCTCGTCCCCCTCCGCCGCCGGCAGCACGTGAGGTTCGCATGTCCATTCCTGATTCTGCGGCCGTGCAGTCCGCGCGCACGTGGTTGTCGAGCGGCCAGGCGCCGGCCGCCCGCGCCCCGGAGGTGGCCCGAGCGCTGCTGGTGCGCGACGGCGCGCTGCCGTTGAGCGGCGCCCGCATCGGCCTGGGTGCCGACCTGGAGATGGCCTTGCTGCTCGAGGCCGAGGCGTCGAACAACGCGACCCTGGTGGCGCAGTTGGCCGACCACGCCGCCGAAAAGGCCGTCGCCAAGCACGCCAAGAAGGTGCTTTTCAGGCTGCGGCAACGGGGCATCCACGTGCCAGAGCGGTCACCCCAGCGCTCGCCGGTGACGCTGAGCGCGCGGCCCGAACCCCTGCCGAGCTACCTCAGCCCCGTGGCGCCGGAGGGCACGCAAATCGCCCTGATCGGCGGATGGCGGCCCGGCGATGGCCCGCGCTGCCTGATGGCGGCCTTCGACGTGGCGTACGGTCTGGGCAGCGTCTACGTGTTCAACTGCTTCAGCCGCACGCAGCAGCGCGAGTTGCTGGGCCGTCTTCGCACCGCGGTGACCGAGTTTTTCGAGGTGCCGCTGGAGTTGGCGGCCGGCAGGGTGCGCTTCGGGGTGGACCTGCTCGACGCCAAGGCCGGGACGTGCGACGGCGACCTGGCCGAGGCGCGCCTGTGGGTGGCCGACGTCGATCCGGTAGCCGAAGTCGGCTTCGACCTCGATCCGGCCGACGAGGCGCGCTACGAGGACTACCTGGCGGATTCAGGCGCGCTGACCGAGTGCGCGGTGTTCGAGGACTATTTCGCGCCGCGCGAGTCCTGGATTCTGCAGCACGTGCCGCACCCGGTGGGCGCCACCGAAGCAGAGCGGTTGGCCGCGTGGGACCAGTCGTGCCGGGTGGGCCTCGCCAATTGGGTCTCGGCGCTCGGCGCTCTGTCGCTCGCAGCCCACATGGAATTCAATGCGTGGCTTCTGGCCAACGTCGGGCAGCGCGACCACGCCTTTCGTGCGCTGGCGTGCGCGCGGGCCCTGCGCGAAGGCCCCGACCGATGGCCGGACGTCGCCTTTGCCAAGACGCAATTCAGGCGCGCTGCCGCACGTCTGTCGCCTGCGCTCGTCGAACAGGACGGCGAGCACCTCGCGCAAGATCTCCAGGTGGCGCCATGAACGGCCGCGCCGTGTTCGCAGTCGACGCCTGCAGAACGCCCATCGGCCGCTTCGGCGGACAACTGGCGAGCGTGCGCCCCGACGACCTGGCGGCGCTGGTGTTGCGCACGCTGGCGGACCGCAACCGGCTGGCGACCGACGCGGTGGACGAAGTGGTGCTTGGCTGCGCCAACCAGGCCGGCGAAGACAACCGCAACGTCGCGCGGATGGCCGCGCTCATCGCCGGGTTCGCGGACTCGGTGCCCGCCCACACGGTCAACCGCCTGTGCGCGTCTGGACTGGACGCGATCGCTGCGGGCGCGCGGATGATCGCCGTCGGCGACGCCGAGGTGGTGCTGGCCGGCGGTGTCGAGTCGATGTCGCGCGCGCCGTGGGCGGTCCCCAAGCCGCATACGGAACCGCCACGCGGCAACAACGTGATGTACGACACCGCGCTGGGTTGGCGCTTTCCCAACCCACGACTCGAAGCCCGCTTTCCGCTGCAGCAGATGGGAGAGACCGCCGAGAACCTGGTGGACCGCTACCGGGTGTCGCGCGCCGATCAGGACGCATTCGCGGTCGAAAGCCACCGCCGCGCGCTCGAGGCCCAGGCCGCCGGGCGGTTTGCCCGCGAGATCGTGGCGGTCGAGGTCGTCGCGGGCAAGTCCACGACCCTGGTGGGCGCCGACGAACAACCGCGCGCGGACTGCACCCTGGAGGCGCTGGCCAGGCTGCGACCTGCTTTCCGCAAGGATGGGTCGGTGACCGCGGGCAATTCGTCATCGCTGAACGACGGCGCGGCCGCAGTGCTGTTGGCATCGGAGAGCGCTGTATCGGCCCACGGCTGGCAACCGCTGGGGCGCGTGGTGGCATGCGCGCAGGCCGGCGTAGACCCGACGGTCATGGGCATCGGCCCGGTGCCGGCGATCCGCAAGCTCCTGCAGCGGACCGGCTGGTCGCTTGGCGACATTGAGTTGGTCGAACTCAACGAGGCCTTTGCCGCGCAAGCGCTGAGCGTGCTGTGTGTTTTGCCGTTCGACCGCGATCGCGTCAACGTCGACGGCGGCGCCATCGCCATCGGCCACCCCCTTGGGTGTTCTGGCGCGCGACTGGTGGCCCACCTGCTGTTCGCCCTCGGTGACCGCGAAGCGCGGCGCGGCGTCGCGAGTTTGTGCGTCGGCGTCGGCCAGGGTGTGGCGTGCGCCATCGAGCGCGTGTAGTCGGACCATGACTCCCTTGCGCGTGGTCGTCGTGGGGGCCGGCGCGGTCGGCTGCGCGATCGCCGCCAAACTTGCCCGCCGCGACTGTCGGGTCACCGTGGTCGACCGCGGCCAGCCTGGCGGCGAGGCCTCGGGCGCGGCCGCGGGCATCCTGGGCGCTGGGGCCGAATGCGGCGAGCCGGGGCCGTTGCTGGACCTGTGCACGCACAGCCTGGACCTGTGGCCCGATTTTGTCGTGTCGTTGCGACAGCGCGTCGGTTTTGGCTGCGGCTGGGAGACGTGCGGCGCCATCGAGGTTGCCCGCGACGCCGACAGCGCGGTGGCGCTCGATCGCAAGGGCCAGTTGCTGGCGGGCGTGGCCGCAAGCCTCGCCCCGCGTTGGCTTGACGCGCGCGAGTTGCGGGTCCGCGTGCCCGAGTTGGCCGACGACGTCTGTGGCGGGCTGCTGCATCCCGGCGATGGTCAGGTCGAGCCAGCGCTGCTCGCCAAAGCGCTGGCCATTGACGCCGCGCGGTGCGGGGCGCAGTTCCATTGTGGCCAGGGCGCCCGAGCGCTGGTCGTGCAGCACGGCCACGTCACCGCCGTCGCATGCGACCGGGAAACGCTGCAGGCCGATGCCGTGGTGATCGCAGCCGGTGCCTGGTCACAGCCGCTGCTGGCGGGCCTGACGTTGCGCACGACGGTGCGGCCGCAGCGCGGCCAACTTGCGCTCGTGGAAATGGAGGCGCCGCCGCTGCGTCCGGTGCTGGTGTGGCGCGGTGGCTACGCGGTGCCGCGGCGCGACGGTCGGATCGTTCTGGGCGCGACCGCCGATGATGCGGGCTTCGACAAGCGCGTGACTGCGGGCGGCATGCTGCACTTGTTGGCAATGGCGACGGCAGTGATGCCGGCTTTGGGCGAAGGCCAATTGCGCGACCACTGGGCCGGGCTGCGGCCGATGTCGGCGGACGGCCTGCCGCTTTTGGGGCCGCACCCCGAGGTTGCGGGGCTGTTCCTGGCGACCGGCCACCACCGCAACGGCATCCTGCTGGTGCCCGCGACGGCCCAGGTGGTGGCGCAGGCAGTCCTGCAAGCGGATACCTCGGTGGACCTGTCGCCGTTCCTGCCGGCTTGACCGACGGGCGTGACAAACCCATGGCAGCCTTGACGACCGGGGCGCGCTCTGCAACCCTAGCGCCGACGCTGGATTGTCGCTCCCACGCAGCACCATGGCCCACCTCGACGTCACCGACCTCACCCCGCCGCAGCCAAGGCGGCAGTTCTTGTGCACATTCGGCGCACTGGCTGGCACCGCGGCCCTGGCGCCCCTGGCCGGGTGCGAAGTCAGTGATCTGCATACGCCCAAGCCCGCGGCAGGGCTGACGCTGAACTTCGACGTTGCGTCCAATGACTTCAAGGCCTTGGCGGTTGTGGGCGGCAAGGCCAAGGTCGCGCTCGGTGGCCAGGACATCCTGCTGGTGCGCGCCAGCAAGACCGAGGTGTTCGCGATGACCAACGCCTGTGCGCACCAGGCGTGCCCGCTCGACTCGGTCGGCAACTGGAGCGAGAAGGACGGCGTGCTGACCTGTGGCTGCCACTCGGCCAAGTTTTCCAAGGACGGCAAAATCGTCGCGCAGCCCATCAATGGCGGCACCATCGCCAAGCCGCCGCAGACCTTCAAGGTGACCTTCGACGGTACCAAGGGCACGGTGACCACGTGATCGCGGCTGCCCGTGCCTGGTCGGTGGTTGCCGCGGTCGCCGCGGGCTGCCTTGGGTCCGCTGCGGCCGACGCACTGCCGCGCATGACCCTGATGGCCGGCAGCCGCTGCTCGAATTGTCACGTCAATCCGCAAGGGTCGGGCACGCGCACCGAGTTCGGCTTTTATTCGATGGCGCAAAATGGCGCGGTGACCTGGGACAAGCTGGGCTGGCAGTCCTTCCACGACCTCAGTGACAACCGCCTTTTCGATGGCCGCCTGACGCTCGGCATGGACCTGCGCAGCCAGATGGCCAAGTTCGGCGTGCCGCGTTGGGACAATGGCGTGCAGGTCAACCCGTCGCGCCAGATCTTTCCGATGCAGCAGAACCTGGGTGCGGCGTTCAAGATCGCGGAGTGGCTGTCGGTGGCGGCCACTGGCAACCTCGCTCACTTTTTCAAGAAATACGCAGGACAGACGCCGTTCGACGGTTGGGTGCGCGTCGCCCCCGACCCGGAGCTGCCGTCGGTCCGCGTGGGCATGATCCAGCCGAGCATGGGCATCCGCCACGACGACCACACGATTCTGCTGCGCCGCAATCCGTTCCAGCCTGCGCTGCCGCTTTTCGCGCCCAACTGGAATGAACTGGGAGCGGAGGTGTCCTACGAAGGACTGCACTGGCTATCGGTCGAGGCCGGCGCCTTCAAGGCCGACAACCTGTCGAAATCGTGCGCGGGCACGGTCAAGGCCGACGACCTGGTGTTCAGCGGACGCTTGACGCTGTGGCCGCAGTCGCTGGATCTCGGCGTCAACGCGTGGCTTGGCGGGTCGTTCCTCAAGGCCGGCCAACTGACCGCGATGGGCGGCCATCTCGGCCTGGGCAAGACCTATTGGGGAAGCCTCATGGGCGAGGTCCTGATGACCAAGTCGGCGCAAAACCAAGAGGTGATGTCGGCCCTGGTGCACGCTGCCTACCCGCTGTACGACTGGTTGGTGTTCGAGGCACGCTATGAGGTCAGCAAGGCCACCAAGGGATCGGGCGCCAAGACCGACCAAACCGACATGACGGCCGTCGTCGCTGGCGTCCAGTTCGTGCCGCTGCCCAACGTCGAACTGCGCCCCGAGTACCGCCTGCTCCAGAACGAGGCCTGGACCATCGGTCAGTGGGCCTTGCAAATGCACGTATGGTTCTGAACGATCTCCCGGGGCTGGGAGACGAATCGGCGGTCGCCGCCAACCGTTGGTGCCACGCGCGGACGCATGGGGCGGGCGCGCGGGCTGCAAGCCAACGCCAGGGTTTCAAGGAGTTCATCATGCGCAGTTTTTTCCTTTCCGTTCTGTCGATCGCCGCGCTCGCCGCGTGGCCGGCCCATGCCGATACGCCGTTCACCGGCAAGACCGGGGCGCTCAAGTTCGCGTCCAACGCCGCGGATTCCAAGGTGTCGTTCTTCAGCGACGCGCCGATGGAGAAGATCAAGGGGCGGGCCGACGGCACCGCCACCGGCGAAGTCAACGTGCCCGACGCCACCAACCTCGCCACGGCCAGCGGCCGCTTCAGCGTGCCCGTCGCCAAGATCGAGACCGGCAACGGGATGCGCGACAAGCACCTGCAGGGCCCGGATTGGTTGAACGCGAGCGCCAACCCCAACATCACCTTCGAGTTCAGCAAGGTCGACATCGCCAAGGTCGAGGGCAACCGCGCCAAGGGCCGCGCCCACGGCAAGTTCAGCGTCAACGGCAAGGCGGTCGACAAGGACATCGCGGTGGACATCGCCTATGCCCCGGACAAGAACATGATCAAGGTCACCGCATCGTTCAAGGTCGCGCTCGCCGACCACGCCGTCAAGGGCTCGGCCGGCACCGTCGGCAGCAAGGTCGGCGCCTCCATCGACGTCGATGTCACGGTCATCTGCGCCGCGCGCTAGGATTGCTGCGCGGGCATCGCCAATGGGGTTTCCATGAAAGTCACTGCGGCATTGCTGGCCATCGCTGGAGCCCTGGACCTGCTGGTGTGGTGGGCGGGCGCTGGCGCCAGTTGGTTCATCCAGGACAAGGTGTTGCGCGTCACCCAGGTCAAGGACAGCTTTGGTGACTGGACGACCAAGGAGGAGTTCGTGCCCAAGTTTGTGCCGGGCCTGCTTGATTTCGCCGGCCCCGGCGCAGGCGCGCTTTTGTTCGTGGCGCTGGTGCTCTTGTGGCTGAGCCGCAAAGAGATCTTCGACGCCCCGGAGATCGGCGCCGCCGGTCCACACTGACGCTTTCGTCTACGCGCCTTCGCTGTATTTCTGGCGGTTCGCGCAACCCAGCGAACAGCGCCAGCACGCGCTGCGCCGGTCCTCGAAGGCGTTGGCGTTCAGGTAGTCGCGCAGGCAGTGTTCGATCGTGAGCTTGCGACGCCGCGGCCGGCAATAGAATTCGCTGCCCAGGTCAACGCGATCGGCGCGCTCGCGGCGGATCTTTTGCAATTCGACGAGGGTCATGGTCGGCGAAAGTAGAGGACCAAAATGGTCCGATTTTGATTTTGCCTGCGACCGCCGTTGACGTCAACCGCGCGGTGCACCTTGCGGAGCATCCTGCGCAGACTGGATTGCTTCACGGTTCCAAGGGGTTGCCGAAGTTGGCTTGCGCGGTTCCGGTCGGTGCCGTACCGTGGCCGCGCGATGTTCAAGGTGAGCCGCAAATCCGAATACGCCCTGATTGCAGTACAGCAATTGGCGCGGTCGCTTCCGGATCGCGTGGTGTCCGTCGCCGACCTGTCGCAGCAGACCCAGGTGCCCGCCGACGTGTTGGCCAAGGTGTTGCAGGGCCTCAAGCGCGCGGGCGTGGTGCGCGCGGTCAAGGGCGCGGGCGGCGGCTACGGGCTGTCGCGATCGCCCGCGGAGATTCGGTTCCTCGACGTCGTGCAGCCGTTCGAGGACAAGCTGGCGATGGTGTCGTGCCAGATGCCGAGCCATGAATGCGAGCGCTTGGACACGTGCAGCCTGCGCGACCCCATGGCGGCGCTCAACGCCTTCGTGTTGCGGCAGTTCGAGGGCCTGACCATGGACGTCTTTTTGGTGCCGCACCAGTGGATTGCGGTCGGGACCCGGGGCGCCGGGCATCCGCACGAGACGTCGCTGGCGCGGCGGTTGCGCGCGAGCGATGCGGCCAGCGGATAGCCGCCCGTTCCTGTCAATGAAAATCCCGGCTTCCCGCCGCCGGCACGCTCTGGCCCAACGCCAACTCCCAGAGTTCTTCGACGACCACGTGGGTCACGCCGTCCTGGGCCTGCACCTTGCCGCTGACGCCCAGCAGCGCCGCGGTCTTGGCCAGCAGGCGGTGTTTTTCGTACACGTCGCGCCACAACACCAGGTTGACGAACCCCGTTTCGTCCTCGAGCGTGAAGAACGTCACGCCCTTGGCGGTGCCGGGCCGCTGCCGGCAGATGACCAGACCGACGTAGCGCACCCGCCGGCCGTGCGGCGTGGCCTGCACTTCGGCAGCGGTGGGCAGCTTGCGCGCCCGCAGTTGGTCGCGCACGTGCAGCAGCGGGTGGCCGCGCGCCGAATGCTGGGTGCGCCGGTAGTCCCACACCACCTCGGCATGGGCGGACAGCCGGGCGAGCGACGGCAGATCGTCGCGCGGCACAAGCGGCAGTTCGTCTTGGACGCGCCGCAAGACCGCACGCAACAGCCATAGCGCTTCGCGGCGCTGCAGCCCGAACCCGTCGAACGCCCCGGCCTCGGCCAGCGCCTCGTGGGCCGCGCGGTCCAACGGCACCCGCCGCACGAAATCATCCAGATCGGTGTACGGCGCGGGCGCCGCCTCCAGCTTGGCACGGTGGACGACGCCGAGGCCCTTGACGAAACGCAGACCCACGCGGACGGCAAGGCTCTGCGGTTCGGTCGCGGGGGCAGCATCCGGGCTTGTCCCTGTGCCTGTGCCTGTGCCTGGGCCTGTCCCTGTGCCTGTCCCTGTACCTGGGCCTGCGCCTGCGCCTGTCCCTGTACCTGGGCCTGTGCCTGCGCCTGTCCCTGTGCCTGTGCCTGCGCCTGCGCCTGTCCCTGTGCCTGCGCCTGTCCCTGTCCCTGTCCCTGTCCCTGTCCCTGCGCCTGTCCCTGTGCCTGCCCCTGCCCCTGCGCCT
>VGRO01000128.1 GCA_016875335.1 Deltaproteobacteria bacterium
CTGCCTGAAGTAAATTCAGGCAGTTTCGGTCGCTGGCAGGCCGCAGCCGCGGCCTGCCTAGGAGCCTGTCGGCCAGAATCTGCCGATACTGGCATTTCGGCGACAGGCTCCTAGGCTACGCGCTGGCTGGCCATTGCAGCAAGCTCACGGTCGCGGCGACAGCAAGCCGCAGTCGAACTGTTCGATGAACTGCAGGTTGGCGGGCTCGAAGCCTCCCGGATCGGCGTCGCTGCGCCACCCCACGTGGCGCTTGTAGCCCTCGACCACCACCGGCCAGGCGGTGCCGTTGACGCACCGGTCGAATACCCCGAACACCATGCCGGTCCGGTGCATGCCGCCACCGCAATGGATTTGCACGCTGCCCTTGGGCGGCGCACCGCCCGGCCGCAGGATCTGGCTGCGGATGAGATCGGCGACCGCAACCATCGCGGCCTTGCGCGCGTCGGCCTCACCCTCGCGCAGATCCTCGCGCCAACTGCCGTGCGGGTCGTCGCGGGCCGTGTAGTAGCTGCCGCCGGCCGCGGCGACCGCCTGGCGCTCTGCCGCCTCTAGCGCCTGGGTCGGCATCGGGCCGCTGTACAAGTTGACCATGTGGCGCACGCCGGCCGCGCGCAACAGACTGTGGACACACGAATCGCGCGCCTGCGGGTCGGGCGTGAAGGCGCTGCGCACCAGCAGCAGGGGCTTGCCGTCGGCGGACTTGAGATCGCCGAGGCGGGTAGCGCCCAGGTTGTGCATCTGCCCGTCGAGGATCTGGGTCAGCACCATGCGCCAAAACACCGTGTCCACCACCTGCTTGCGCGCAGTCTCGCGCTTGTCGTCGGGGATCTGCACACCGAGGCGCCCCAGTTCGTCCAGGATCTGCCCTGCGGTCAAGCGCGCATCGCCCCGCAGCGTGGTGCTCCAGCGCTGCCTCGGCAGGCACCGCAGTTGCGCAAGGTCGACGCCAGCGGCCGCAAGGGCCTGCACTTCGGACGGCAGCAGCGCCTCGTCGCCAAGGGCGCGGGGTGCGGTCGCCGCGGCAACGGTCTGGGCAGCCCCGCACGCCGCGAGCAGCGCGATGCACGCTGCGATGGCCAGCCACAACGGACCACCGTCTGCGCCGCTCCTCGGCGTGCAGCCGGCCGAACCTGTCGATTCGCAGCTCCTGCCCCTACTTGGAGCCCACCCCATGGTCGCCTCCGGTCTGCACCTGAATCTCGCCGCCGTGGCCGCTGCGCTCGGACAGCTCGACGCGCACCCCGAAGTTCTTTTCGAGCGCCTTGACGGACCCTGCCAACTGGTCGCCGAGAATCGCCGCGATCCGCGCCGGTGCGTGCACCCTGACGACCGCGGTCTGGGTGGTCGCCGCGGCAGCCAGCGCCGTGCGCAGCCGGCCCAAGGTTTCGATGGCGAGGTCCGACGAACTGCGCACGAACCCGCGGGCGTGGCAGGTCGGGCACGGCTCGGTCAACCGGTCGGCGAGGCTCTCGCGCACGCGTTTGCGGGTCAACTGCATCGTGCCGAACTCGCTGAGCTTGCCCACGCGCACCCGCGCCCGGTCGCGCGCCAACGCCTCACCGAACACGCGCTCCAAGGTGCGCCTGTCGTCGGCGCGCTTCATGTCCACGAAATCGACGATCACCAGCCCCCCGATGTTGCGCAGCCGCAGTTGATGTGCGATGGCATGGGCGGCTTCGACGTTCAGGGTCAACACCGCGTCATCGAGTGCCCCACCGCCGACCTGCTTGGCCGAGTTGACGTCGATGACCGTCATGGCCTCGGTGCGCTGCAGGACCAGTTCGCCGCCCGACGGCAGGTGGACCTTGGGCTCGACGGCCTGCCGAACCCAGCGGTCCAGGCCAAACGTGGCAAACAGCGGCAGTGGCCCATCGTGCGCCTTGACCTCCGGCCGCGCGTCGGGATGGAAGCGCCGGACGAACGTCGCCACCCGGTCGAAGTCGCCGCGGTCGCTGATCCACACGGTCTGGGTCTGCGCCCCCACCATGTCGCGCAGCGCGCGCAGCACCAGGTCGAGGTCGTCGAAAAGAAAGCTCGGACCGGTCGCGGCCTCAAAGCGGGTGCGGATGTCGACCCACTGCCGCGCCAAGAAGCCGATGTCCTCGGCGAGTTCCGCCTCGGTGGCGCCCTCGCCAACGGTGCGCACGATGGCGCCGCAGCCGGGCGGCAGGTATTTGCGGGCGATGGCTTGCAGTCGCGCGCGCTCGGCCGGGTCGTCGATCATCTTGCTGACGCCCACCTGGGGTTCGCGGGCGAGCAGGACGGCGTTGCGACCGGGCAGCGACACATAGGTGGTCACGCGCGGGCCCTTTTTGGCGACCGGTTCGCGCACGACTTGCACCAGGATGCCCTGGCCTTGGTGCAAGAGGTCGCCAATCGGCCGGAAGGAGCGGCGCAGCGGGGCGTCGCCGACCGATTCGTCGTCGTCGTCGCGCCCCGGTGCGTCCGGAGCCCACACGTCCGACGCGTGCAGCAATGCCGCACGATCAAGGCCGATGTCGACGAACGCGGCGTCCATGCTGGCGATGATCCGCTGCACTCGGCCGAAATACAGATTGCCCGACAAGCCGCGGCCGGTGGTCCGCTCGACCTGCAGTTCGACCACCTGCGCGCCGGACTGCAGCGCCACGCGCGTCTCTTCTGCGCTGGACTGGATGAAAAGCGTTTCGGGCTGCGGCTTTGCGGGCGCAGGGTCGCCGAGGTCGGAGCCGTTTGGAGCGCTATCGGCCACGGCGGGCATCAGTTGCGCTTGATGTCGAAAACCCCATTCTTGAGGTATTTCTTCTGCTTGCCGTTGACCAGTTCGGCGCTGAACTTGCCGATGACCCGCCCGCCAGAGTCCTCAAAGGTCGTCAACTCGATGTCGTAGTCCGCCGACTGCCAGGGGTGCTTGCCGCCTGCGCGACCGCTGCCGTCGCCCATGCTGACCAGCGTCTCGCCGGCCTCGCCGCCGACTTGCGAGAACGTGCCGGTCTGGAAGTCCTCGATGGGTCCGATCTGCACTTCGATGATGATGTTGTCCTTGTTGCCCGAGATCTGCAGCGCCTTGAGCACCGGCAGAAAGCTGGCGCCCGGGAAATCCATCGACAACTCCTGGTCGCCCGGTCCAGCGGCCTTGGTATCGCCAAGCGTGACCTTGAATACGTCGGGCACCCCGAGGTCGATGTCCTTCTTGGGCTTGACCAGGGTGTCGCCGGTGCCGATCGACACGCTGTCGCTGGTCTCGCCGCTCGGTGCGTCGGCGGTGCCGCCCGAACTGGCGTCCTTGGCACCCGCGGCCGCAGCCACGATGGTGTGGCACACGCCGTCGAAACAGCCCTCGCCGCCGGGGCAGGGCTTGTCGCTCCAGGTGGCGCCCATCGCATCACACACCTGGTAGGTCTTGCCGTCCTTGCACTGCTGCTGCGCCGGTTGGCAGCTGCGGTCCTTGCACGCCTTGGCGGCGGCGTCGCAGTACTGGTTGCTGGCGCAGGGCGTCAGGGCCCAGATGCCCTTGGTGCACACGAACAGGGTCTTGTCGCCGCAGCGCGCCTCGTCGGCCTTGCATGCATTGGGCAGACACACACCGTCGTTGCAGGCCTCGATGGGGTTGGCGGCCTTGCACTTGACCAGCGTGGTGGCCTCCGTCAGGCCGTCGGCCGGGCATTGCAGCACGGCGGCCTTGCCGTCGCAGGTCTTCTGGTTCTTGGGGCATACGGTGGCCACGCACTGCCCGCCCTGGCAGCTCTTGTCGCCGCAAAACACCAGGCTGTACGCGGTGCCGCCGCCTGTGCACGTCGCCTGGTAGTTGCCCTTGCACACACGGTCGCCGTCCTTGCAAAAGGTCGCAGGCGGGCCGGCGGGCTTGGCGGCCTCCTCTTTGCCACAGTGGGCGAGCATGCCGAGGCACGCGGCGGCGGTCCAGAAGGTACGGGCGAACATGGCGGTTTCCGTGCGCTGGCGGTGCGCCGCGCATCCGGCGTTGTAGCGAAGCGCACGGGCAATGGCAAGCTGAAGGACAACCGGACCGTGGCAGCCGCGCCGCCATGTGCTAGGGTTGCCGCTTCGTCCGCGCGGGCGACCTGCGGTGGTGGTGATGGCAGTGCACAGTCGGTGGTCGTGCTCGCTCGTTGCGCTGCTGGCGTTGTGGGTGGCGCCTGCAGTCGGCCAGGAGGTCGGCGTCACCAAGAAGGTGGGCCTGGGCGTCGGCTCGGGCACCAAGGGCAGCCTGGGCTTGACCGCCAAGTATTACCTGGGCGACGACCTCGCGTTGCTGGCCTTCGTTGGCCGCAACGGCGTGCGCGATACGGCGGTCAGCCTCGACTGCGTGGTAGAGCCGCTGCAGGCCTACAAGCACCCGAGCGGTCGGTTGCACGTGGGCGGCGGCGCGGGCTTGGCCTATTGGGGATCGGCCGGCAGCAAGCACGTCGCGGTCGCCGGCATCGTGCAGGTCGGCTGGCAGTTCGCTGCCTTGCCGGTCGAGGTCATCGCGGATTGGCGGCCGTTTTACGAACTGGACGATGCCCTGCAGATGGGCGCGCTCGGCGGCGCGCTGCGGTGGTTTTTTTGACCCGGCCCACCCGTCGGCCCAGGACCCGACCTACGCCCGCGCCCGCACGATTGCGGCGAATTCCTCGGCCTTGAGGCTGGCGCCGCCGACCAGCAACCCGTCGACGTCGGCCTTGGCAAGCAGGCCTGCCGCAGTCTCGGCCTTGACGCTGCCGCCGTATTGGATGCGCACCGCCGCGGCAAACGCGCCGCCGAGCAGTTCGCCGACCGCCGCGCGCACGTCCGCGTGGACTTCCTGCGCTTGCTCCGGCGTGGCGACGAGGCCGGTGCCGATCGCCCACACGGGTTCGTAGGCGATGACCAGGTGCTGCAGCTGTGCCGTGTCGAGCCCTTGCAGCGCGGTTCGCAGTTGCCGCCGATTGACGGCAAAGGTCTCGCCGGATTTGCGCTCTTCCAGCTTCTCGCCGATGCACAGGACGGGCTTGAGGCCCGCAGTCAGCGCCGCGCGCAGCTTCTTGCCCACCACCTCGTCGCCGTCGCCGAACACGTGCCTGCGCTCGGAGTGACCGACAAGGACCCAGGCGCAGCCCACCGAGACCAGCATGTCGGCTGATACCGCGCCCGTGAACGCGCCCTTCTTCTCAAAGTGCAGGTCCTGGGCGCCCAGGCCGATGTGGCTGTCGGCCAGCCGCTGTGCCACCGCCCCGAGAAACGGGAACGGGGGAAACACCAGCGTCTGCGCGGCGCCATAGCTGTTGAGCCGATTGCGCACCTCGCTCGCCAGATCCACGGCCTCGCTGAGCGTGGTGTGCATTTTCCAGTTGCCGCCGATGACGGGTTTGCGCTTGGTCGTCAAGGGATTCTCCATGGGGCGCGGGCAACCATGCGCCTGGCCGAAGTGGTGGGATGCACGGTCTGCCGGTGTGGCCCTGGAGCCGGCTCAGCGCCGGCCGCCGCGCAAGGCCGCAATGCCCGGCATCGGCTGGCCCGACAGGAATTCGAGGCTTGCGCCGCCGCCGGTGCTGATGTGGCTGATCATCGGCGTGACACCGGCCTTCTGCACCGCCGCCACCGAGTCGCCGCCACCTACCACGCTGGTCGCCGTGCTTTGAGCCACTGCGCGCGCCACCGCCATGGTGCCGGCGGCAAAGGCGTCCATCTCGAAGATGCCCATCGGGCCGTTCCACAACACGGTGCGCGGGGCGCCGGCCAACTGCGAACTGCGGCCGCCGAGCACGTCGGTGAACAGGGCGATGGTCTGGGGTCCGATGTCGACCGCGATGTCGTCCGCGCCCAGGGCGCCGTTGGCCTTGGTCACGGCCACGGCGTCCGCCTTGATTTCGGTCACGACCGTGTGGTCCACCGGCAGGAAAACCGGCAGGTTCTTCTCGGCGCAGCGGCCGAGCAGGTGCTTGGCGAGACCGACATGGTCCCGCTCGACGAGACTCTTGCCCATGTCCAGACCTTGGGCGGCCAGGAAGGTGTAGGCCATCGCACCGCCGATGACCAGGCCGTTGACCAGCGGCAGCAGGCTCTCGATGACTTCGATCTTGTCCGAGACCTTGGCGCCCCCGAGCAGCGCCACGTACGGCCCCTCGGGTGCGGTGGTCAGCCGCGTCAACACCTCGATTTCGCGCTCGAGCAGCAGCCCTGCGCCCCGCGCCGGCACCAGCCGCGGCAACGCGGAGACGCTGGCGTGGGCGCGGTGCACGCAACCAAACGCGTCGCACACGAACACGTCGCACAGGTCGGCGAGCTTGCGGGCCAGTTCCTCGCTGTTCTCCTCCTCGCCGGCGTGGTAGCGCAGGTTCTCCAAAAGAATCACCTGGTTGCTGCGCTGGTTGGCGATCAGGTGGATGGCGGCGTCGCCCACGCAGTCGTCGGGCACCAGCACTTCGCACTGCAAGAGCTCGGCCAGCCGCCGACCGACGGGCTCCAGCGAATATTTGGGCGCCTTCTTGCCCTTGGGCCGGCCCAGGTGCGAGCACAAGATCAGGCGGGCGTCGGCCTTGCGGATGAACTCGATGGTCGGCAGCGTCGCGCGAATGCGCGAGTCGTCCGTGATCGACAGCGACTCGTCGAGCGGCACGTTGAAGTCGGCGCGCAGGAGCACCCGCTTGTTGGGCAGGTGCAGGTCGCGGACCGATAGAATGCCCTGTGATTTCAGGATAGTTCCCGGTTCCATGGCAGCTCCGCTGGATCGAAAGTGCGATTCGCACGCGACGGAGGGCAGGACTGTGCACCCGCGCCGCCTCCATGTCGCAGGCTGTCGGGCTAGGGCATGGCCGCGACGTGGGCGGTGAGGGCGTACAGCCGCGACGTGTAGCCCCACTCGTTGTCGTACCATGCCACCGCCTTGACCAGGCGCCCGCCCTGTACGTGGGTCATCGACGGGTCAAACACCGAACCCGTGCCGTCGGTCAACAGATCGGTGGACACCACCAGTTGGTCCTCGACCCGCAGCGTGCCCGGCAGGTAGGCGGCGGCCGCGGCGCGCACGATCTGGTTGACCTCGTCGGCGCTGGTGTCGCGGCCGACCATGCACACCAGATCGCACAGCGACACGTCTTGCACCGGCACGCGCAGCGCAATCCCGTGCATCTTGCCTTGCAGTTCGGGCACCACAAGCCCAATGGCCTTGGCCGCGCCGGTGGACGTCGGCACGATGTTGACCGCCGCCGTGCGACCGCGCCGCCACTCCTTCTTGTGCGGCGTGTCGACGATGACCTGGTCGGCGGTGTAGGCGTGCACCGTCGTCATCACGCCGTTTTCGATGCCGAGCGCCTGGTGCAGCGCCTTGGCCACAGGTGCGAGGCAAGTGGTGGTGCACGAGGCCGCGCTGATGACCGTGTGGTCGGGCTTGAGGGTGTCGCAGTTGATGCCGCGGATGACCGTGGCGTCCGGGGCCTCGTCCTTGCTCTCGCCGGGCGCCGAGATGATGACACGGCGGGCGCCGGCAGCCACGTGCTGCAATGCTTGGGATTTCTTGCGGAAACGACCTGTCGATTCGATGACCACGTCGATGCCCAGTTGCTTCCACGGCAGCTTGCTGGGGTCGGGCTGGGCGATGAGTTCGATCTGCTGGCGACCCGCCTTCAAGGTGGTGCCGTGCAGGCTGACGCTGCCCCGGAAACGACCGTGGGCCGAGTCGTAGCGGGTCAGGTACTCCAGCGCGGCCGGGTCGGTAAGGTCATTGGCGGCGACCAGGTCGAACGGGCAGTGGTCGTCCAGAGCGGCGATGCGCGCAAAAGCGCGGCCGATGCGGCCAAAGCCGTTGATGGCGATGCGAGGGCGGGCGGACATGCGGACTCCAGTTCGGGCAGCCGCGCGGGCTGCGGTGACGGTTCTGCCCAACGGCCTGCGCGACCACAACGCCATGGCCGGCCGGCGGGCGGCGTAGGATCGGTCTGCGCGGGGGCTGGTGTCAAGCCAACCGCACCCGCTACAGTGGGCGCATCGGACCACAAGACGCGCGTAGTTCTGATAGGTTGCAAACCGATGACGCGGGCGAACCCGGCGAGTGGCCCGACGGCTACTTCGGAGCGGCGGGCGGGGCGGCGGTCGGGGTGGCTGCTTCTTCGGGCTTGACCTGCGATCCCGGCGCAGCGATGTTGCCGACAGGGACGGCGCCGGGTTTGCGGAGCAGTTGCGACACCAGCACTTCCATGTCGAACATCCACGGCGTGGCGTTGGGAATCGACACCTGGAATTCCTTGGTCGTGTACACGAGATTGGCGTGCTTGGGCTGCGCCAATTGGCGGATGCCAGCCATCGCCACCTGCCGCAGCGTACTCGAGGTGGCCTGCGCCTTGGTCATGGCGTCGCACAAGAGCGGCACCACGTCCGCCCCCTTGCGCACGCCCAAGTGGATGAGGCCAATCACCGCCTTCTCTTTGGCCAGGTCGTCGCCGGTGGTCAGGAACCCCTTGTAGCAGGTCAAGAGCGCCAGGGTCTTGGCCGCGTCGTCGGTTGCTGCGTCCACCGCGCCTTTGCATTTGGTGACCAGGTCGACGCGGGCCTTGATCGTCGGGTCGGAGACGAACTTCTTGACGCCCTCGGCCTTGGACTCGACCATGCCCTTGGTCCAGTCGTCGAGGTTTTCGGGCTCAATGGCATAGGACATCGACACCAGAAAATCGGGCTTCTCATTGTCGGGCAACTCACTGAACACCTTGAACATCGTCGGCCACGCATTCGACGCACCCGAAAACGCCAGCGCGTTGAAGCCAAAGGTGCGCTGCTCGACGGTCAGGCCATTGCTCTTGGCGTTTGCGGCGATCTTGTCTGCCACCGGAGCGAGGCCTTCGCCCATGGCCGCCAGCGCCCACATCGACAACTGCAGCCGGCTGGTGATGTAGCCGGCATAGGGCAGCGACCTGCCCATCTTCTGCTCGTAGTCGCCGGGCGACGTGGCCGCGTCGATCGGCTTGCCCATCTGCGCCACGATGTCCTGCGCCGTCTGCGGGTCGTGCAGGTCGGCCAGCACTTGGGCCAGCTTGGGGCCTTCCTTCCACTCCCAGTCCGACAGCCCGTATTCTTTGGCCCACTTCTCGAACTCCGGGTCGCGCTGGGTGGCCATGGCCAGGATCTTCTTGGACAGCACGCCGCCGTCGACGGTGCCGAGCGCAATGCGGCCGAGCATGTAGGTCTCGGCGCGAACCGCGTCGCGCGTGTACAGCGCCTTGACGAACGCATCGAAGGCCTTGGGTCCCGTGCCCTGGGCCCAATCCTTGACCGGCTGACCCGGCACCGCCCGGTAGATCTCGGTCAGGTACATCAAGGCCTTCAAGTTGGTGTCCAGACCCTGGTCGGCGGGGTCGGTCAGCGCGAGGTCGATGAGCAGGTCCTCGTATTCCATGCGCTGCTCATTGGTGACCAGCGACACGAAAAGCGCCTCGACCAGCAGGGCCTTGGTTTCCTTCTTGTATTTCTTGACCTTGTCGGCGAGCGCCTGGATGACCGGCTTGCTCGGGAAGTAGGGATCGCGGCCCGACTCCGCCGATTCGATGCGCCAGGTGCGCACCGTGACTGCGGCTTGGCCGGCGATGTCCTCGAAGCCCAGTGCCTTGATGAGCAGCTTTTCGGCTTTGTCGCGCAGGCCCTTGCTGCTGCGACCGATGCTCTCGACCGTGGCAATGACCAGCGGCCGCAGCTCCTTGGTGTCCATGGCCCGGCCGAGGCGGTCAAACACGTGCTGATCGTCGCACTTGTGCACGTCGCGGTAGGGGATGCTTTTGATGGTCTCCAAGGCGTCGGCGCGCTTGCGCAGGGTGGCGCCCTTGGCATCGAGCACCATGCTGTAGTAGCGGCAAGACTTCTCGCCTTTTTCGCATGCGCCGAGCAGCGGCAACGCCAGCAAGAGCGCGAATGCCGAAAGCACGGCCTTGGTCGGAACCCCGGCGGCACGCGACGGGACCAGGAATCGGAAGGGCGAGGTCATGGGGCAACTGCCAATCGCACGCCGGCCGTGGGGCCAACGCCGCCGCTGGGGCCGGAGCCATCGGAATCCAATGGCCGGCGGGTGAAATCGCGATCGCAAACGGGCACGGGCGCCGCCAGACGCAGGGGCCGGCGCGGAGCGCGCGATGATAGCGGCGCGCACCGCACGCGTCAAGGCGGAAAAACTGTGTGTTTTTGCGCAGATGCCGGTTGGGCGCGAAATCGACCAGCGCGCTGCGCCCCCAGCCCAACGCATCACTAGCGCAACATGTCACCTGCCCAACGTGTCATGGGCCCAACGGTTCATTGGCCCAACGTGTCACCGGCCCAACGTGTCACCGGCCCAACAACATGGCGCCCCGGCCGCGGAGATCGAGCTTGCGGCCGATGCGGTCGAGCGCCGCGAACTGCGCGGGTGCCCACAACATGGTGGTGAGCGCGATCGGCAGCGCCGCAGCCAGCACCGTGCCGTAGGCCTCGAACGTGCGCGCGAACACCGCCACCAGGCCCAGGAACACGCCCGAGGCCAAGAGCGAGGTCGCGGCCGCCGTGGCCATGACCGGCATCGGACTGACCAGGTCGACACGGTGCTGCAACACCTGGCCGACCAGCGCCACCAGCGTGCATATCTCGGTATAGGTCCCGACGGGCGACGACAGCGAGAAGCCGTCCTTGACCAGCCCTGCGGCAAACCCGGTGGCCAGGGCCGGGCCCAACCCGCAGCGGCTGCCCGCGAAAAGCGCCGTCAGCAGCGCGACGTCGGGTGCATACAGCTGGGCGTCGAGAAACCCGAGCAGTGGACTCAAGAGCGCCAGCAGCCCGTAGGTCAGGGCAATCCAGGCGGCGTACTTCACGGCTATCCGTGCACGAACGCAGGGATCGCCCTGGGGCCCTGCTGCACGAACGTATCCACGCCGATGCGCATGTCCTGCAAGCTGCAAATCCGCGCAAACCCGTCGAGTTCCGCCTCCAACCCCGCGTGCAGGCCCAGGCGAGCGCCCGCGCGCACCACCTCGCACAGCACCGCATCGACGGCCCGGCTGCGGTGGCCGATGTCCACCTGGCAGGCGGCGTCGGCGTCGGCGACCGGACCTTCGGGCAGTGCAGGCATTGCCACAAGGCCCCGGGCGACGTCAGCACAGAGCTGGACCGCGACGTCGACCTCCGACCCAGCCGGCACCAGCGCGCGCACGACGCCGAACTGCAGCGCCTCGTCGCTCGACAGCGTGGCCGCGGTGCGCAGCAAAACCAAACCGCGCTCCACCCCGACCAGTCGCGGCAGCCGCTGGGTGCCCCCCGACCCCGGGATGATGCCGAGGTTGACTTCCGGCAGGCCGAGCAGGGCCTTGTGACCCGCCACCGCCACCCGCGCCCGGCAGCCGAGCGCCAGTTCGAACCCGCCGCCGAACGCCAGGCCATTGATCGCCGCCACCGTGGGCTTGCTGCACGCCTCCAGCGCCCGGCACACCGATTGGCCGAGTTCGGCCAGAGCCCGGCCGTCCTGCGGCGTCCGCACCCCAGCCAGGGCGGCGATGTCCGCACCGCTTGCAAACGCCTTGGTGCCCTGGCCGGTGATGACCACGCCGACCACCTCCGGGTCGCCCTCGGCCCCCCGCAGCGCCGCGGCAATCTCGCGGTAGGTCGCTGCATCGAGCGCGTTCAGCACCTTGGGACGGCACACTGTGACCACGCGCACCTTGCCCGCCTCGGTCGGTTCGTCGCTGACCCATACCCTGCCCGCGTCCACCCGGTCCAGGTGGGCAATGGCCCGCAAGCTCGCCGGCACCGGCATCGTCGGGTGGGCCTGTGCGTAGCGTTCGACCAGCGCGAGCGCCGCCGCCGGGCCGATCTCGTTGCACAGGCGAATGGGGCCTTTCTGGTCGAGCGCCGTCTCCAGGCACAGTTCATACGCGTCGCGGGCGATGATGCCGGTGTCCAGGATGCCGAAGGCCAGGCCGAGGTAGGCCCCGCGCAGCGCGTCGACGATCGCCGTTTCCTGGTCGGCGGGCAGCGACACGGTCTCGCCGCGACCGCACACCTGCCACGGGGCGCCGCCGTCCTGGGCCAGCTTGTCCTTGAGCAAGGTTGGCGCCCGGTACCAAGGCTGGGGCCAGTGGCTCGACGCGAACCGCTGGTGCATCAGGTCCAGGCCGTGGTCGGTCAGCGGGTTGCCGCCGGTCAGGTTCATGGCCGTGAACGGCCCGACCTGCATGCCCAGGGCCTTGCGCGCCACGAAATCGACCTCCTTGACGCTGCCCAGGCCCTGCTGCACCGCGAGGCAGGCGGCCTGGAAGGTGCCCTCGAAGATCGGGTCCACGGCGTACCCGTACCGCGACGCGACGTGAAACGGCAACTTGCCGATTGCCGTGTAGAACCGCATCAGCCAGCGCGTCACCTGGGGCTCAGTGGCCGCGCCAGGCACGATCTCGACCACCGGGTTGCGCTCGGCCGGAAAGAAGTAGTGGGCCACCGCCGCGCGGCCGGGATGCGCCAGGCCGCCAAAGATGCGCTCCGGCTCCAGGTGCGAACTGTTCGACAAGAGGATCGCGTCCGGGGCCACAACCGCCTCGACCTGGGCGAAGATGCGGGCCTTGATCGGTTCGTCTTCCGTCGCCGCTTCGATCACCAAGTCGGCGCCGGAAAGCGCAGCGTAGTCGGTGGTGAATGCAAGGGCGGCCTTCATCGCCTCGGCCTGTGGCGGCTTCCAGGCGCCCGTCTCGGCGCCCTTGTCGATTTTCTTGGCGGCGCGGCTCCGGCCCGCGTCGAGCGCGGCCTGACGCAGGTCGACCACGACGACGCTGCCCGCGACCGGGGCGAGCACCTTGGCGAAATGCAGCGCAATGTCGGGGCCGATCTGGCCAGAGCCGATGACCGCGACCTTGGCGATGGTGCGACCCTGGATGTGCAGCGGCATGGGGACCTCGACGGGCGGCCTTGGCCGCGGGCGCGATAGAATACGCCGGGTGCCATCGGGGCGGTAGCGCGCAAGGACGGCGGGTTCAAGGGGGCCGTCTTGTTGTGGCCGTCCACGCCCGTGTCGGCGCCAAGCGCCTTTTACTTTTGCGCACAAAAGGCGTCTGATCCGCATCAACCAGGCCGTCGGGGCCGGCCCGCCTACCGCGACCGCAAGACTGCGCGCCGCCTCCACGAGGATCCCATGCCCAAGCCCATTCTGCTCGCCCTCGGCGCGTTGTGCGCTGCCGCGATCGCCGCCAGCGCCGACGCCGAACCCAAGGCTGGCGTCACCATCCAGAAGCCCAGGGGTTGCGCGCTCATCCCCAACAAGGCCCACATCGACGACTGCGTCCACTGCGTCAAGGCCGGCAAGAACTGGGTGGTCGGCCAGGGCTGCCAGAGCGAACTGGCCGCAGGCACCGTGCTCAACACCGCGGCGCTGTGCGCGCAAATCCCCAGCGAGGCCAACATCGGCCAGTGCAAGGCGTGCATCAAGACCGGCGGCCACAACTGGGTGGTCGGCAGGGGCTGCCTCAAAGAGTTGGCGCCCGGCACCATCATCAACATTGCGGCCACGTGCGAGATGATCCCGGCGGAGGCCAACATCAAGCTATGCAAGGCCTGCGTCGCCAGCGACCGCGCCAACTGGGTGGTCGGCAAGGGTTGCGTCAAGGAGCTCAATGTGGGCCAAGTGGTCGAAGACCCCGCACAGTGCGCCATGATCCCGGCCGAGGCGAACATCAAGCTGTGTCAGGCGTGCCTCAAGGCGGGCAAGAAGTGGACGGTTGGCAAGGGCTGCAACTGAAGCCAGCAGCAGGGCACGCGCTGGCTCGCTGCCAGGAGCCTGTCGGACGACAGTCCGACACGCTCCTAGTACCTCAGGCCCGAAATTCGCGCCGGGTTCCGGCGCGCAACAGGGCTGAGGTACTTCCGGCCGCGGCTGCGGCCGGCCGCGGGGGTGAGCGCGCATGGGCGCGCGAGGGGGCTGCGAGCCCCCTTCACGCAACGAGCAGCTAGTAGGCAAAACCGATTGAGGAATTGTTGTGGCATCACGGCCCGTATCCCGGTGCGAATTTGGGGTTTCGCCTACTAGCCCCGCCGAAAAACCCCCCGCAGCGCCGCATTGACCAGCCCCGCGCACTGCCGAATCGCCCCATGGCCCGCCTCGGGCAACCGCAACAGCTCCGACCCCGCGATCGCCGCGTGCAACACCTCACTGTGCCGGGGCGCGATCAAGATGTCCTGGCCAGGCTGCATCACCAGCACCGGACGGCTGCCCAGCTCCGCCAAGCGGGCGCGGGTGTCGTGGCCGCGCATGGCCTGCAGTTGCCGGGCCACGGTGGCCTTGGGCTGTGCCGGGCCGTAGTCGCGATCGAGGTCGGCGCGGATGACGTCAAATCCCGCCTGCGCCCGCACCGCCGCCGGAAACAGCAACCGCGACATCGCCGCCACGCGCAACCGGCGCGCCGACGCACCGCTCAGCAGCAACCACGGCCAGGCCGCCAACGGCGGACGCGCGGCCCCGGGACCGCCCGGATGGGTGGCAAACAGCGACAGCGTTCGCACCCGGTGGGGGGCTTCCAGCGCAACATGCTGGGCGATCATCCCGCCCATCGACTGGCCGACGACGTGCGCGGTCTGGTGGCCCAGATGGTCGAGCAGCGCCAGCGCGTCTGCGGCAAAGTCGGCCATGGTCCATGACCCTGGCGACGACCCGGAACCGCCGACGCCGCGGTTGTTGAACCAGATGACCTCATGGTCGCTGGACAGGCCGTCCACTTGACCCATCCACGCGCTGCCGGGGGTGGCAAAGCCCATGATCAAGAGCACCGGCGGGCCGCTGCCGCGCCGGTCGTAGTGGAGCGTGTGGCCCTGAGGGGCGGTGAAGGCCTGCATGGAACTCCAGCCGGCCATGACGGCCGATCTCCTGGTGCGCGCGTGTCGGTCGCTACCGCGTCTCGCGCAGGCACACCGCCCAATCCGCGGCCGCCAACAACCATGGATCGGCCTTGGTGAGCGCGACCCGCCAGGAAGCCGCTGCCTTGGCCCGCCCGGCGACGCAGTCGTGTACGGCCTGGGTCGCGAGCGCGCTCCGATGGGGCGCCACCCGGGTGTCGGCGTGCAGCGCCGTGGGCAAATCCGCCTCGCGGCTGCCAGTGGCGACCATGCCGGGCGGGTTGGGCAGCTCGTGGTCGGGATCGACACCCAAGCTCTGCAGCGACCGGCCGCGCGGACCGCGATAGGTGGCGATGGTCAATAGCACCGCCCAGGCCCCAACGGTGGCGTCGATGACGGCCTGAACCGATCCCTTGCCGTAGGTGCGCTGGCCCAGCACCACTGCGCGGTCGTGGTCTTGCAGGGCGCTCGACACCATCTCGCACGCCGACCTGCACTCGCCATCGACCAGCACCACCAGCGGCTGCAGGAGGTCGTCCTTGGCGGTCTTGGCTGAAAACACCTTGGGCGGCGGCCTCTTGTTGTGCTGGGTCGCGACTACGCCGTCGCCCAGGAACACGTCGGCCACCGCGACGCCTTCCCTGACCCAGCCGCCGCCGTTGCCGCGCAGGTCCAGTACCAGCGCCGTCGGCAGTTGGCCGGTCTCCAGTTGCACGTCGAGCAAGGCGCCGCGCACGCCCGGGGCAGACCCAGAGGCAAAGCTGCCGAGCCGGATGGCGCCCAAGGCGGTTCCCTCGCCGACGGCATAGCCCGTGACGGTGCTGCGGACGAACGCAGCGCGCTTGAGCGTCAGTTTCTTGGGCTTGGCGGTCGCGGTCGCCCGGGCGTCGATGGCGACCTTGCTGCCGGCTCTGCCCTCGAGAAGCGCATTGATCGCCTGCGGTTCCAGGCCGCCGAATTCCTTGCCGTCGATGCGCAGCACGGTCCAGCCCTTGCGCAATCCGGCCTTGGCCGCCGGGCCGCCGCGCTCGACACGCACCACCGATACCACGTCGCCTTGCTTGCCCAGGGTCATGCCGACGTCGACGTTCTCGCTTTGCGAGGACTCCTTTTCCAAGGCGTTGAAGAGGGCTGAAGGCATCACGCTGCCGTGGGCGTCCAAGCCTTGCAGGAACTGGCCGGTCGCCACCCGCCACATGCGGCTTTTGCGCGCGACCCGCGGGTCGGCGTTGGTGGGCGTCGCGCCCGCGGGCAGCGGCGGCGGTGCGTCAGCCGACACGGGCTGGGCGTCGAGCGTCGCTTCGGCATGGCGGGCGAGGCAATCGAACGCCGCTCGGTCAAGCGGCGACCGATCCCAGGCAGCGTGAAGGCGGCGCGTGAGTTCCTTGCGTTTTTCGCGCAGGGCCCGCAATTCCGCGGCCGAGCTGGCCGGCGGCCCCCCTTTTTCCCGGTGCAAGAGCACGGCGTCCAGGGTCCGCGTGCCACAGACGGGCAGCTCCAGCACTTTGCCCGCCCAGCCGTCGGCGTGCGCGGCATCGGCGCGCTCGGCCAGCAAGAACGACCGCGGCACCAGCTCCAAGGGCGGATCCAGGGTTCGGAACAGTCCGGCGGCCGCCTGCGCCCAGGCCCGGGCGGGCAGCGTCGGCAAGACGTGGTACTCCTCGGCGAGGACCACGGCCTCATCAAAGCCTGGGCGGGCGAACACCAATTCCGCCCAAGCGGCCTCGACGCGGTCCAACTGGGCGAGGGCAGGGCGCGCGGCCAAGGCGACGACGCACGCGACGAGTCCGGCTGCCGCGCGTGCGATCACGGTGAACCCTCTTGGCAATCGACCTGCACATCGGCCAAGCGTGCGGGCCCGGCCGCAAATGCCCTGATTGGACGCCTAAGGAACTGGAAAATAATAAGTCGATCACTCTCACATCAGGACGGAGCCGCGAGTCGGACCTTTGGTCCGCGAGCTGGCGACCCACGGAGCAAGCAAACGGGCCCGAGAAATGATTGAGTAAATC
>VGRO01000129.1 GCA_016875335.1 Deltaproteobacteria bacterium
CCAGACCCTGCTCGGTATCCTCGGGCTCGCCGACAGCGCCCCGTCCGCGGACCGCACCGGCACGCTCAGCCTGCCAGGCCTGGACGTGGTGTCGATCGCCGCCGCCAGCGCCCGCGACGAGGCGACGCAGCCGCGGCGGCGCATCGGCCAGCGCTGGGTCGCGGCATCGCTGGTCGCGGCCCTGGGCGCGATGGCCGCGGCGTTCTGGATGCTTCAAGGACCGCCGCTCGCAGGGCCAGCCTCCGACCAAGCCCGGCCACCCGCCGAACCCGCGACCCCTGCCATTTCTGCACACCGGTCGTCCCTGGCCGTGGCTGCCCTGGGAAGCGGCGTTGTCCACCTGCCGGACCCGGTCAGCGCCGCCGCCCCTGCACAATTCCCGCCGCCCGTGGCGGCGGCGGCCGACGCCACCCGCGTCGCCGAGGCCGGCGACAACGATGCAAAGGTCCAGCGCCCCAGGCCACGCGACAGGGCCGAGCGCACCGCGACGCTGCGTTTTCGCGTCCGCCCGTTCGGCTGCCGCGTCACCGTGGACGGCGAGCGGCGGTTGCCGGTCGCGAACAGCGACCGCTACGAGGTCAAGGTGGCGCCCGGCGACCACCGAGTCGTGGTCGAAGACACGCCCAGCGGCCTGCGCAAGACCGTGCACATCGAGGCCGTAGGCGATGGTGAGGTTCGCACCATCGACCGCGGCATCTGCCTGGGCGCCGATTGTCCCGAAGGGCCCTAGATGGCATCGCCGCGCCTGACCCAGCCGACCGCCAACTTGCGCGCCGCCGCCGGTGACGCGACCGTCACGCTGTCCAGTCTCAACCTGAGCCGGGCCACCCTGGCCGAGCGCTACACGCTGCCTGCCTTCCGCCTGCGGGTCTCAGCGGGACCCGACGCTGGCAAGTCCGAGGTGTTCGCGCAGCGGGTGGTCGTCATCGGCAGCGCGCCCGACGCCGACTTCGCCCTGACCGACACCGCCGCGTCGCGCGAGCACATCCGCATCACCGGCGACCGCGTCGGCTATCGGTTGCGCGATCTCGACAGCAAGAACGGCACCTGGTTTGCCGGTTCGCGGGCGATCGAATTGCTGCTCGGCCCGGCGGCCACCCTGCGTCTGGGGCAGACCGAATTGCAATACGAGCAACTGGGCGAATTGCACGAAATCGCCGTCGCCCGCGAAACCGAACTCTGGGGCCTGCAAGGCCACAGCGACGCCATGCGCGAAGTGTTTGCGCGCATCGCCCACCTGGCAGCGGACGGCAGGCCCGCCGCCATCGAAGGCGAACCGGGCACGGGCAAGCGCACGGCCGCCGTGGCATGGCACCGCTGCTCGCCACGCGCCGCGGCCGACGTTGAAACCGTTGACTGTACGGCCGTAGACTGGTCGGCGCCCATGGTCGAGTGGGCGCCCGGCGGACCAGGGTGGGCGCGCTGCGCGGCCGGAACGCTGGTGATCTTGGACGTCGAGGAGATTCCGCAAGAGGTCGCCCTGACGCTTGCTGCGACCTACGCGCAGCGGGCCGAATCGGGAACGGCGCCGCAGTTGCTCGCGACCCTGACCACGAGCATTCCAGCGGCGGTGCGCGAGGGGCGGCTTCCCAAGGAGTTCGCAAAGCTGTTCGCCGGGCGCCGCATCGTGCTTCCCGCGCTGCGCCATCGCCCAGAGGACATCGCGCCGTTGGTCGACGGCATGCTGGCCGAACTCGAAGCCGCCAACCCGGAAGCCGGCCCCTTGGTGCTGTCGCACACGACCTTGCGCGCGCTTCAGTCGTATGCGTGGCCGGGCAATGTGCGCGAACTGCGCCGGCACCTCGAAGCCGCCGCCGGCGCCGCTGTCGGTGGCACGCTGCCGCTGGCCATGCCGCAACCTGCGGGAGCCATGGAGGATGCCACCGACGGGTCACCGGCCCGTCCCCTGCCGTTCGCCGAGGCGCGCGCCCTGGCCCTGCGGCAGTTTGAGCGCGCGTATTGTGGCGCGGCCCTGCAGGCGTGCGGCGGACTGGTGGGGCACGCGGCGCAACTGGCTGGCATGACAAGGGGAAACTTCGAATCCCTGGCGATGCGCTGCGGGCTACCCGACGGGAAAAGTTGACAGAATCCCGGACGATACCAAACTGTCAACCGCGGGTCCGAGGTTCGGATCCCGCCCACGGATCCGGCCGATAACCGCGGCGTTCGATGTCGCGGATGTCGACCGTGGGTTGGCGCAGCCCCGTTTTTTTTTGCGCCCCCGGCACGGCGTCGTACCGTTTTGTGGACCCGGAACCGCCGCACCGCGGTGACCGGCATGCCAAATCCGCCACCCGCCGCGCCCATGGTGCACCGGTGGCCGACCCGCGCAAGGAGTACACCGTGACCGACACCAAGACCCACACCGCGACCCGGACCGCCGTGCGCACCCGCGCCGAGTTCGATCGCGCCTTGCGGCAAGTCGAGCTGCCCGCACAGGAAGAAAATGTGCTGCGCATGCGCTATGGCATCGCTGCTGCGGACGACCACCCGCTGCAGATGCGCGGCCAGGACGATCCGGCGCTCGCCCAAGCGCTGGCGGAAATCGAGTCGCGGGCGCTTGCGGCGTTCGAGGCCGGCGTCGACGCCAACAAGCGTTCCGCCATCATCGAGCGGATGCGCAAGCTGTGACCGGTCGCGCCGTTCCTGCCGGTCGAGGAGTTGCAGACGATGGCGACCGCGCGAGAACTGGTCGGCTTGGGGCCGGTGGCCTGCGGGATCATTGACGACCGCGGCGGATGCTGGCAAAATTCTGCCCCCGCCGACGGACCTCCCGCGGCAAGTTCCTCTGATAATTCCGGGTCTTGCATCGTCGGACCCCGTCCCCCAGCGGCCCATGGCCGCGGCAGCGAGTCGTCGCCATGGCATCGCCCACCCGAGTCACCGAACGCATCCGCAAGGCCAAGCGCACGGCCAATGGCCAGGGACGCAAGCGCGAGCAAGCCGCTGAGCAGCGCGCCGCGGCCGAAAAGAAGCTGGCCGCCGCCCTGGGCGAGCCGGTTGCCCTGCCGACCATTCGCTGATACAGCGTTCGGGGCCCGCGCGACAACGTCTGATCGCCTGATCGGCCCGCTGGCTGGCCTCCTCGGTCGCAGCCTCGCCGGATTCGACGTCGACGCGCCGCCCTTTGCGTGCGCAAGCAATCGCATCGTCTGCACACAGCCTCCTTGCCCTGTAGGGGGCGCCGCCCGCCAAGCGGCGCCGCTGCGCTGGATCGCGGCCATCGTCGTTTGCGCCGCCGTGGGGGGCGCGGCGGCTCTGACCTGGCAGGCATTCGCGCCGCGCGGTCCACATTGGCCGCGGCCGTTGGTCGAACTGGCCGCAGCCCTGGGTGTCGCTGGCGTAGGCCTGCCCGACGACTGGACACTGGACAAGCAACCCCCAGAAAAGGCCGCCGACCTCAAGTTGACGGCACCCGTCGGCACGTTGGGCGAACCTTTCGCGACCGAAGCCTGCAACGCAGCCTGGCGCGCCTGGCGCGAGGGGCGGCAGGCCAAGGCCCTGGAACTGGCCGAAAAGGCGTGGCTGCAGTGGGCGGGCGACAAGGCGGCGGCACAGCCCGATGACGAACGGCGCCTTTTCGCTTTGCTGCTCGCGCAGGTGCGCTGGGCCGAAGGCAAGAAGGCGAGCGCCATCGCCGCGGCCCGCATCGCGACCGGGCATCCTGCGCTCGGCATCGCCGCCCTGCGCTGGGTGGTGGCCCGCGCCGACGATGCCGGACTGTCGGCGGTGGTGCTGTCGCTGGTCGGCAATCGCGCAGAGCCGAGCCTGAAGCTGGCGCGCGCCCGGGCCCTGCGCAGGAATGGCGAGTTTCGGCCGGCGCTGGCCGAACTGGACGCCATTGCCGCCGCGCGGGGCACCGGGTTGGCCCGCCGCGTGGCGCTGGAACGGATGCGCCTGCTGTCGTCGAGCGGCCAGGAAGACACGGCGGTCGCGGTCGCCCGCGCGCTGCTCGCCAACGGCGCCAAGCACCAGCAGGCCGAGGAAGTGGTGGATTGGCTGCTCGGTTCGAGCGACGCGACCTGGCACAAGCGCCTCGATCGCCGGCCGCAGGACGGCCCTGCCGTGTTGGACGCCCTGGTATTCACCGCGCAGCGGCGGCGCTATGCCCGGGCGATTCCGGCCTTCGCCGCGCTGGCAGAGCGGCCGGCCGTCGGGCTGGGCGTGCAGTGCCATGCCAGGTCCTGGTTGGCCAAGTGCCACGATCGCAAGGCGGAATTCGACAAGTCGCTGGCTGCGCTCGAGGCGCTCGGCAGGGACTGCGCCTCGACCGAAGCCCATCAGGCCATGGCCTCGCTGACTGTCGACGAAGACCCGGTGGGCGCTGGCGACGTGGCATTTCGCACCGGCCGGGCGCTGGGCATGCAGGGCAAGGCCGAAGGGGCGACACACCTGCAGACGGCGCTCGACCAGGGTCTGGCTGGCGTGCAGGCCGACGAGGCGCGCACCCTGCGCCACGTGCTGGGCAACCCCGAGGCGCGCGAGGTGCTGGCTAAACAGGGTCCAGTTGCGGCGCTGGATTATGCGGAGCGCGACATGGTCGACGTGGCCGTGTGGCGCGTGGCGCTGCAGCGGCTGATCGACCGCCAGTGGAAAGGGGCGCTCGACCTGCTCGACCGGTTGGCCGAGGCGCGCGACCGCGACCCCGCGCCGACGGGCGGCGAGCAGGATGCACGCTTCGACGACCGCGATTGGGCGATGGGTCGGGCCGACTACTTCGCTGGCCGGGCCCTGTGGGCGCTGGAAAGGAAACAGGAAGCCACGGCGCGCTGGCAGAGGATCGTGCGGCGCCACCCGCTGAGCTACTACGCGCACATGGCCTTGTCGCAGTTGCGCGCCGCCGGACCAGCTACGTCGGGCGACGCGGACAGTGCACGCCCGTCCGTCGAGGCGGGACCCGACCTGGGCCCGGACCTGCTGGCCGACCCCCGCATCCAGCGCGCCCGCAAGCTCGGCCAACTGGGCTGGCACGACGAGGCCGCGGAGGAGCTCGACGCCGCCGGGCTCGGCCGCGACGGCGATCGCACGCTGCGCTGGCAGGCCGGCGACCCGGGTCGCCTGTGGGCGCGGGCGGCGCTCGACGACGAAGCTGGGCGCTGGACGGCGTCGCACAGCGTGGGCCGAGACGTGCTGCGGGCGTACGCAACGTCCTGGCCGAACGCGGCCAATCGCGCGGCATGGAAGGTGGCGTATCCTCGCGGTTACCAGAGCCTGATGGACGCGGCCGCCAAGGAGTTTGGCCTGCACCCGTCGGTGCTCTACGCGATCTGTCGGGCCGAGAGCGGCTTCAATCCCAAGGTCGTGTCGTTTGCGGATGCGCATGGCCTGCTGCAGCTCATCGTCCCCACCGCCAAAGCCATGGCCAAGGGCCTGGACATCGACGCCAACGCGGACACGCTCAAGCAGCCGCCCATCAATGTGCGGTTGGGTGCACGCTACTTGAAAAAGCTCTTCGACCGCTTCGAACGCGAACAGCAGATGGCGGCAGGCTACAACGCCGGCGGCGGCGCGGTCGGCCGCTGGCGCAAGCAGCGCGGCGACTGGCCGATGGACCTTTTCGTCGAGACCATTCCCTTCCGCGAGACCCGCGACTACGCCAAGCGCGTTTCGGCGACGATTGCCGTGTACCGCAACCTGTATTACGACGATCCGGCGTTCGCGCTGGCGCTGACCCAGAAACCCGTGCCCGCCAGCGACGAGCCGGCCACCGAGCCCTCGGGGTCGGCGTCACCGCCCGCTGCCCCGGCCGCGGCGCCCGCCCCAATGGTCGAATCCGAAGCGCTGGAGTCCGCGGCGGCGCCACCGCCCCCCGCGCCCAAGTCCGCCGTCGCCAAGCCGATCGGTCGCGCCAAACTGGGGGCCCACAAGGGTCGCGCAGCCAAGGCAATCGCCAAGGTCCAGGTGTCGTACAAGAAGGCTGCGGGCGCCCGGGTCGCCAAGGGCACGCCGCACAAGGTCGCCAAGGGCACGCCGCACAAGGTCACCGAGCGCGGGCCCAAGACCCTCAAGGCCTCGGCGAAGTTCAAGGTCGCCGCCCAGGCGGTCCAGGCCGACAAGCGTCGCAGCCGCCGCTGAATCCGATGTCGCGCGGGCGCGTCGAAGCCGAGCCGCCGGAATGCGCGGCCGCCGCGCCGGGTTCAAGCCCGCTGCTGGCGTATTCGCCGCGCTTTCTGGCACCCTTGGACGCGATGGCCGACGCTCTCCACAGTCCACGCACGCCCGTCGGCTCCGTTGACCTCGCGAACATCCTGCGCGCGGTGCGGCATGCCCAAAGGCGGCTGTGGTGCAACGCGACCTGGGCCCGCGCCGCCCGGGTGGCTGTGGTTCCGTTGGGCCTCGCCGCCGCTTGGGTATTGGCCACACGGTTGGCGTGGCTCGACGCACGGTTCGACCCGGTGGGCGACACCCTCGTCGCCGTGGCCGCGGTCACCGCTCTCGGCTACGCTGTCGCCCACCAGGTTCCTCGCCTTTTGGCTGCGCGTGCGCTGGACCGGGCCGGGGCGACCCACGATGCGCTGGCCACCGCCGTGTGGCTCCTGCAGACCGGTCGCGCCGACGGGTGGGCCATCGCACAGGCGCGCGCGGCCGAGCGCATCGCAGCGCAGGTGCGGCCAAGCGCATGGATTCGGCTGCACCGGTGGCCCAACGGCGCCAGCGCGGCGCTGGCCGGTACCGTCGTCCTGGTCGCGGCGGGCCTCGCTCCGCTCGACACGCCCACTGCCTGGGTGTCTGCGCCGCGCGCTGCGGACGCGGCCCAACTCGACCTGCCCGCACCGCCCCAAGGGTTCGTCTCTGCCCGCGATGTGCTCGGCGAAGACGCGACCAGCCTGCTCGGCGCCGACGCGGCGCTCTTGCGAGAGGTCGAGGACCAGGTGCCCGATCCGGCCACCCGAGCGTGGCTGCGCGATCTTCGGCATGTCATCGAGCGCGTGCGCGACGGTAGCCTGGACAAACGCGAGGCCCTGGAAAAGCTCGCAGCCCTGGAAGCGCAAAAGCCGGCCCATCCTGAATCTGCAGGGGCCGCCGCGGCCGACCCGGCGCCCGCACCCACGGTCGACCCGCGCCAGACTGCGGAATCTGAGCGGCAACGCGATCTCGCGGCGCGCCAGGCCGCGTTGGATGCCGCACAGCAGGCCCTCGACGAGGCGCCCAAAGGCCCGGACAAGGAACAACTCCAGCGGGCCGTCGACCATGGCGACCTCGGGTTGGTCGCCAAGCTGATGGAAAAGCTGGCCAGCAAGGACCTCTCGGCGGAAGAAGTCAAGAAATGGCAGAAAACCCTTGAGAAATTCGCGGACGCTCTCAAGGACCGCAAGGCGCCCAAGGAACTGGAAGCGCTGGCCAAAAAGGTCGAGCGCCTGCAGCAGCAACGGCAGGACCAAGGGGGCCTGGGCCCGCAAGAGCAGCGCAGGTTGCAGGACGCGCGTCACCAATTGGATCAGTTGCGCAAGCAGGTGGGCGATGTGCAGGGCGCCGAGCACCAACTGCAACGTCTGGAACGGCAAGCCCGCTCCGCCGCCGACGAAATGCGCCGGGCCCAGGAGGCGCAAGCAGAGCAAAAGGGCGCCAGGCGCGACGACGCCAAGCAACAGGCCCAACGCGCCCAGCAAGCGCTGCGCCAAGCGGCCGAAGAACTGCGGCGCCAAGACGAGAGCCAAAAGTCGCGGCAAGCCCAGCGCATCGGCCAATCGCGGCTGCGCGACGTGCGCGATGCCCTGGGTCGCAGCGGGCAGCGCCCCGAACAGTCCGGTGCGTCGCAGCAGCGCCGCTCGGGCCGGCAGAATCCGCAGGGCGACGACGACAAGCCGTGCGAGGGGGACCAGGCCGGGCAGCAGGGCCAGGAGAGCCAGCCGCGGTCAGCGGCCGACGGGCGACAACCCGGTCGGGCACGGCGCGACCAACAAGGCCACAACTCGGGCGACAATGGCGGCAAGGCCGAGGCCGCGGCAGCGGAACAACAAGGCGAACCAAGCCAAGGGCGCGTCCGCGAGCGCGAAAAGGCCGAGCGCCCTGGCTTCCGGCTCGGCTCCAAGGGGCTGGGCGACAAGACCCGCACCGAACTCATCAACGAGGGCTACGAGCAGCGCGCCGGTAAGGGCGGCAGCCGCAGCGGCCAACGCGTGCACGAAGGCCCGGGTCAGGGCGACGGCAAGGGCGGACCGGACCAAGGCAAGGACCCCAAGCTGGCCAGCGCGCGCACCGAAAAACTCAGCGGCGAAAAGGGCGACGGACCAGACACCAAGCGGGTGTTCCTCGACGCCGCGCGCAAGGGGTTCGCACGGCAGGGTTGGCGGCAGACCTACCGCGAATACAGCGAAGTTGCCGAAGAAATGGTCGACAAGGAGTCGTTGCCGGCCGGCCGCAAGGCCCTGGTGCGCCGCTATTTCGAGAAAATCCGCCCGCGCTAGCCGCTGGGTCAAGGCAACCCCATGGACACCGCCGCCGCAACGCGCGCGCCCGCGAGCGCCGCCGACATCGAAAACACCATCGCCTGGATGGCCGAGCGCCTCGGCACCCTGCGCGCGGAGTTGGGGCGCGTCGTGGTCGGTCAGCGCGAGGTCATCGATCTGGTGATCCTCGGCATGTTGTGCCACGGCCACGTGTTGCTCGAAGGCGTGCCGGGCATCGGCAAGACGCTGCTGGTGCGCACCTTGGCCCAGGCCCTGCACCTGGATTTCTCGCGGGTGCAGTTCACGCCCGACCTCAAGGCCAGCGACGTGTTGGGCACGCAGGTGCTGGCCGAAGATGAGCGCGGCGGCCGGCAGTTGGTGTTCCAGCCGGGGCCGGTGTTCACCCACGTGCTGCTCGCCGACGAAATCAACCGCGCCACCCCCAAGACCCAAAGCGCGCTGCTGGAAGCGATGCAAGAGCGGTCGGTCACGATTGGCCGCACCACCCACGCGCTGGCCGCCCCCTTCTTCGTGCTGGCGACGCAGAACCCGCTGGAGATGGAAGGCACCTATCCGCTGCCCGAGGCGCAACTGGACCGCTTCGTGTTCAAGATCGAGGTGCCGCTGCCGAGCCAGGCCGACCTGCACGACATCGTGGCCCGCACCCTTTCGCCCGCACCCCACGCCGTGCAACCGGTGATGTCGGGCGAGGACATCTTGCGGATTCACCAGTTCGCGCTCGGCTGCCCAATTGCTCGCCACGTCGTGGATTTCGCTGTCCAACTGGTCCACGGCAGCAATGGCGGCCTCAAGAGCGTGCAGAAATACCTGCGGTCGGGGGCGTCGCCGCGCGCGCTGCAGGCGATGGTCATGGGCGCCAAGCTGCGGGCGCTCTCGCAGGGGCGGCCGCAGGCGAGCATCGACGACCTCAAGGCGCTGGCGAAACCGGCCCTGCGCCACCGCATCCTGCTCAGCTTCGACGCCGAGGCCGACAAGGTGCGGCCCGACCAGGTCGTAGAACAGATGCTGGCCGAGGTCGATCGCCTCGCCAAGGTGTAGGATCCGACCGTGGCGGCCGAGTCGGGCGCTTTTCGCGACGACCTTTTCGATGCGCAGTTCCTCGGTCGCGTCGAACAGTTGGCGCTGCTCGCCCGGCGCATGGCGACGTCGGGGGCCCAGGCGCACCGCCGCAGCAAGAAGATCGGCTCGGGCCTCGAGTTTGCCGAACACCGCGACTACGCCCCCGGCGACGAACCGTCGCAGATCGACTGGGCGCTGCTCGCGCGCTCGGACCAGTTGCAGATTCGCGAGTACGAAGAGGAGGAGGACCTCTCGGTGTACCTGCTCATCGATCACTCCAGGTCGATGGATGCCGGTCCGCCCGGCCACGTGACCCTGCTCGACCGCGCGCTGCAGGTGTCGGCGGCGCTGGCGTACATCTCGCTGTCGAACCTGGATCGCGTGGCGGCCGTAGCCTTTGCGCAGGGCGCCGATCCGCCGATGCGCCCCGTGCGCGGCCGCGGTCAGTTCTTCACGGTGTTGCGCGCGCTGTCGGCGGTGACGCCGGCTGGGCGCACCGACATCGGCATGGCGTTGCAGCAGTTTGTGCGGTACCAGCCGCGCAAGGGCCTGGTCGTCGTGGTCAGCGACTTTTTCGACCCCGCGGGCCTGGGCGACGGGTTGAAATTGCTCGCCCACCGCGGCTTTCAACCGATGGTGCTGCACCTGGTGGACGCCGGGTTGCTCACGGCCGGAAGCTATGGCGACGTGGCGCTCGTCGACAGCGAGACGGGCGAATTGCGCGAAATCACGCTGACCCCCGCGATGATGGACGAGTATCGCAAGGCCTTTGAGGCGTTTTGTGGCGACATCGACCGGGCCGCGCGCGAAGTGGGCGCGCTTTGCCTGCGGCTCGACGTCGCCGTGCCGTACGACGACGCCGTATTGCGCGTCTTTCGCGCGGGCGGATTCCTGGGCTGATGGGCGCTCCCACCGACATCGGCTCATGGCTGTCCCTGGCCGCGCTGGTGGCCGCTGCGCTGGGGCTGCTGTACCTGCTGCGGCCGCGCCGCCGCCGGGTCGAGGTGCCTTTTGGAGGGCTGTGGCGGCAGGTGCTGGCGCAGTCGCAGGCGCGGACATTCGGTCGGCGCTGGCAGCGGCTTTGGTCGTTCCTGCTGTTCCTGGCGGTCGCCGGCGCCGTGCTCGGTGCTTTGGGGGAGCCCTTGTGGCGGCCCGAACCGCCGCCCCAGCGCCCGATGCGGTGGTCGACCTTGCTGGCCGTCGACGTCTCGGCATCGATGGCGACCCTCGATGGTCGCCTGCCGACCACGACCGCCGCCACCTGGCACGACCGGCTGGCCGAGGCGCGGCGCGAGGCGCTGCGATTCCTGGACACCCTGCCGGCAGACGAGGCGGTAGCTGTGCTGGCGGCGTCCGGGCACACCGCCGTCCTGGCGGGGTGGGGGAGCGACCGCGACGTGCAACGCAAGGCCATTGCCGCGGCGACGGCGACCGATGCAGGCCTGGACCTGCGCCGGCTGCACCTGGACGCCGAAGCGATGCTGCGCGGCCGACCCGGTGCGCGCGTCGTGTGGGTCAGCGACACGGGGCCGCCACAGAGCGAGGTGGGGCCCACCTCCTTGGCGGTGCAATGGCTCGCCGTCGGGCCGGCGCGCGACCTTACCGCGACCGTGCGCGATCCCCAGGCGGCGACCTCGGTGGATACGGGGCCGCTCGATGACCTGGAAGTGCGCGACCTGCGGCTGCGACCGGTGCCGGGCGATCGCGACGTGGGCACCTTGACGGTGCAGGTGCTCAATCGATCCGATCGCGCGCTGCCGGCGCGCCTCGCGGTGCGGTCTTCCAACGAGGCCCAGCATGCCGCGGGGTTCCACCGCGACGCGACCCTGCGGTTGCTGCGGCCGATCGTGGCGCCGCCCGGCGAGTCCCGCCACGAGGTGGCCGACCTCGATCTCGCCGAACCGCAGTTCGCCGTGCACATTGAAGGCGCCGAACCGGCGTGGCGCGACCGGGCGCCGTGGAACGACTGGGCTTTTGCGGCCGTGAGCGACCTGCGGCAGTTGCAGGTGCTGGTGGTGGGCGACAGCAACCAGTTCCTGCGCGGAGCGCTCTTGGCCAGCGGCCGCGCCGAAGTCACAGAGATCGCCGCAGAGGCGTTCGCTGCGCACATCGCCCGCGCGCCGCGCCCTGACGTGGTGCTGGTCCACCAGGCGGCGGTGGCCGTGCCCGCCCAGTGGCCGGTGTGGACGATTTCGGTCGCGGCGCCGAGCGATCCCACGCGCACGGGAGCGCTTCTGCAAGCACCTGATCTGCTGGTGCGTGCCGGCGGTCACCCGACCATGCGCGGCGTGAGCTTCCAAGACACCAATTTCGACACGGCGCGGACTGTGCCGGCGCTGCCCGGTCAGGTGGTGCTCGCTGCGGCGGCGGTGGCGGGCCGGCACCTGCCGGTGCTGGTGGCGACCGAGGCGCCCGTGCGCCAACTGTGGTGGGGCCTGGACCTGCTGGAGACCGACCTCGTGGCGCGCATCTCGATGCCGATCCTCGCGGCCAACGCGCTGGCGTGGCTGGCGGGCGACGCTGAACCGCTGGTGCCCGCGCTGCCCTTGGGTCGGCCGTGGGCGGTCGAGCTGCCCAACCGCCGCGCAGACTGGCGCTACCGCGAACCGGGCGTGGCCGAGCGCCCGGCCAGGATCGCCGCCGGGCAGGCGCTGGCGTCGAGCGAGCGCCACGGCATCCACGTGTGGGTCGACGGCCAAGGCGTGCGCGTGGCCCGGGCGAGCGACCTGCCGCGGTCCGAGGATCCGCGGATTGCCGCGGCGCCGGGCCCTCGACCTGTGCAGCACCCGGCTGCAACGGCCTCCGAGCACGCGTTCGACTTGCCGCGGTGGGCGGCGTGGTTGCTGGCCGCCCTGGTCGCGCTGACCGCCGAGTGGCTGCTCTATCTGCGGCGGAGGACGCTGTGACGGCGCGGCGCGGGCTGTGGGTGGCGCTCGTGGCCGCGGTGGCCGGCGCTGTGTCGATTTGGGCGTTTTCCGCGCGCGGGGCGGTCGCCGATGCGCTGGCGGTCCACGGCATCGCCTTTGCAGCACCGCATTGGCTGTGGTGTGCGCTGGCCGCTTGGCTGGTGCCCGCGAGCTTGCCGTGGCGCCTGACCGACTTGCCGCGCTGGCAGGTGGCCGCGCAGACTGTGGTCCGCATGACCTTGCTGGCGCTGCTCGCCGTAGCGCTCGGCCAGCCGCGCGTGCAGCGCGACCGCCCGCGCCGGCCGCAAATCCTGCACCTGGTCGACCGCTCGGATTCGGTCCCGGACGCCCTCGTCGATGCGGCCCGCCAGGGGATTGTGGCGTCGAGCCAGGCGTTGCGCGCCCTGACCGCGGCGCGTCCACCGCAGCCAGGCGACGAACCGGATGGCGACGCCCAGATCGCCGTGGTCGCCTTTGACGCGCGCGCCGCGCGGCTGCCGTTTTCAGCGACGGCGGAGCAACTCAAGGGGCCGGCCGTGCCGCGTCGGCCCGCAGTCGGCGACGACCTCGGCGGTGGTGCGACCGACCTGCAGGCCGCGCTCAACCTCGCCCTGGGACTGGTCGATGCGCGGTCCGTGCCGCACGCGGTGGTGTGGAGCGACGGCGTGCAAACCCAAGGCGAGGCCCTCGATCTGGCCGCGGCCCTGCGCAGTGCCGGCGTGCGCGTCCACCTGCCCCAGTTGCCCTCCTGGCCGGTCGCGGCTGAGATGCTGGTGGATCG
The DNA here is from genome assembly GCA_016875335.1 of Deltaproteobacteria bacterium. Taxonomy (GTDB): domain Bacteria; phylum Myxococcota_A; class UBA9042; order UBA9042; family UBA9042; genus SXRM01. The sequence goes on from VGRO01000129.1 coordinate 13,158, forward strand.
CCTTGAGCTTCCCGAGGTCGTCCGTGCGGGCGTGCGCTTTCCGTTGGCCGTGCAGGTGCAGTCCAACGCGGGCGGCCGCGCACAGTGCCAGGTGCGAGCCGAGGGCCAATCCCCGGCGCCCGTGTCCGTGGACCTTCCGCTGGGCGAGACCCGGGTGGCGCTCGGCGACCTGGTGCTGCGCAAGCCCGGAGCTGTCGATCTGCAGGTCGAGTGCACGCCCGCGGCGGCCAGCCAGGATCGGTTCGCGTCGAACAACCAGTTGCGTGGGCGCGTGGTGGTGCGCGACCGACCGCGGATCCTCTATGTCGAGGGCCAGGGTGCGCGCGCCGCAGTGGCGCTGACCCAGGCGCTGCGCGACGATTTCGACGTCGAATTGCGCGCAGGCGACGGCTTGCCGCGGTCGCTTGCTGGGCTGCGGCCCTTCCAAGCCATCGTGTTGAGCGACGTGCCGCGGGTCTCGCGCGAGGGCGTGCCGCTCCTGACCGACGGAGACATGCGCAACCTGGAGGCCTACGTGCAGTCGGGCGGCGGTCTGCTGGTGGTCGGTGGCGAGGATGCACTCGGGTCGGGCGGCTACCAGGACACCTACCTCGACAAGAAGGTGCTGCCGGTCGCCATGGACGTCGAGTCCAGGACCGAGACACCGACCATCGGCATGATGCTGTGCATCGACCGTTCTGGTTCGATGTCGGGGCCCAAGATGGAGCTGGCCAAGGCCGCCGCCATCGCCACGGCCCAGGCGCTCGCGCGCGACGACTTGATTGGCGTCGTGGCGTTCGACAGCGAAGCGCGGCTGGCGGTGCGCCTGCAGCGGGCCGGCAACAGTTACCGCATCGAGTCCGACATCGCCAAGTTGTCGCCCTCGGGCGGGACCCACATCTACCCGGCCATCGACCTCGCCTACCAACAGTTGGTGACCGCGCACGCCAAGGTCAAACACGTCATCGTCATGACCGACGGCCAAGCCCCACGCGCCGGCATCGACGCTTTGGTGCGGCAGATGCGCAACTCGGGCATCACCGTGTCGAGCGTCGGCGTGGGCAACGACGTGGACCGCAACCTGCTGGAAGCCATCGCCGACCGCGGCGGTGGACGCTCCTACTTCACCGATCGGCCCGAGACGCTGCCGCGCATCTTCGTCCGCGAGACCAAGCTCGTCGCCGGTCAGTCGGTGGTGGAGACGGCTGTGCGCGCCCGTGTGGCCCCGGGCGTGCGGCGCGTCGACCTGTTGCGCGGCGTCGAGATCGGTACCGCTCCGGCCTTGACCGGGTTCTTGCCGGCACGGGTCAAGCCGGGGGCTGAGGAGATCCTGCGCCTTTCCAACGGCAAGCCCTTGCTGGTGCGCTGGCGCCTGGGGTTGGGCAAGGTCAGCGTATGGACGAGCGATCTGAAGAACCGCTGGGCCGCCACGTGGAGCGATTGGCCCGGCTATGCCCGCCTGGCCCGCCAGACCGTCCGCGACGTGCTGCAAGAGGAAATCGGGCTGGAGGCCCAGGTGCGGCTGGTGCGCGAGCGCGACCGCATCCGCGTCGCCGTCGACGTGCTCGAAGACGCCGACACGCCGGTGCCTGGCCTTGTCGGCGAGGCCGTGGTGCGCGGTCCGTCCGGCGCGGCCCGGACCATCGCGTTGCGCGAGGCAGCGCCGGGCCACTACGAAGCCGAGGCGCCGATGGTCGGCTTTGGCGCCTGGGACGTCGCCGTGGCTTTGCGCGCCGCCGCCGACAAGCCGGTGTGGGCGACGGGCCGGGCCACCGCGCTGCATCCGTACCCCGACGAACACCGCATGGCCGCCGCGCCGCCGCGCGACTTGGAGGCCCTGTCCGCGGCGACCTCGGGTCGGTTGAGGTCGACGCCGGCCGACTGGCTCGACACCCGCGGGCTGCTCCATCGCGCATGGACGCCGCTGTGGCCGGAACTGGCGCTGTCGGCGCTGGCGCTGCTGATCCTGGACGTGCTGCTGCGGCGGGTGCGGTTGGGGCCGGCGCCGGTCGCGCGCTGGCATGGGCTGGGGACGGAGCGGTGACCGGCTGAAAATGACACGCCGATTCGTAGATTTGCCCTACCGCCCGCAGGCCTTCCGCAGGGCCTCGACTTCGCTGCGCAGCGCCCGGATCTGCGCCTGCTGCTCCTGCAACGTCGCCACGCTCAAGCTCAGGTAGCTATAGAGGTCCACCATGTCGCGCTCTGGGTCCACGGACCGGCCGAGCGGCTGGTCGTCGATGAGAAAGCCCAGGCGGCGCGGCGCCTCGGGCGCAGCGGCGGTGTAGCGCCAGGTGGCAAGCTGGGTCTCCAGCAACTCCGCAGCCAGCGTTTGGCGCTGCGCAGCGTCGACGTAGCGGATGTCGCGCTTGAGGCTGGCGCGCGATTTCGGGCAGCCGTTGAGCTTGGGATCGCTTTTTGCGCAGACGAGCAACTGGCCGCAGCCGTTCTTGGCATCGCACTTGGCGCCCTCGACGGCACAGCCCTTGCCGACGGTTTCCGTGGTGCACAGCGCCACGCCTTCGGTCGGCTGCCAGGTGCCATTGCAGACGGGGTAGCCGCACGACAGGAACCAAAAGGTGCCGGCCGGCGCGGGCGCGCACTGGCAGGTCTCGCAGCCCTTGGCGTCGAGGGCCACGCCGTGCGGGCACTGCGGGTTGCAGCCCAACGCCGGGCAGCACACCCCGGCCGGGTTGCAGAACTCGCCCACGCCGCATGCACCGCCGGCCTTGCACGACGCCGCGTCGGACAGCCCCGCATCGGACAGCATCGCGTCGGTCACGGGCGCCGTGTCGGGCACCGCCGCGCCGTCTGCCGTTGGCGCCGTGTCCAGCGGTTTGGCGGCATCGGCGGCGGCGCCGGCGTCTGTGGGTTGGCCCGTGTCGGCTGGCTGGCCGGCGTCGGGCGGTTGGGTTGCGTCGGTAGGTTGGGCCGCGTCCGCGGGTGTACCGACGCTGCCGCCGTCGTTTTTCGTGGTGGCATCGCCCACCCCGACCGGCGGAGCGGGCGCATCGCACGCGACCGCGAGGACACACATGGCTGCGAGGGCGGCGTGGCGCAACGGCCAAAGCATGGGAACCTCCTGGATTGGGTGGGCGGCCGTGCCGACCGCCACAGCTAGGGTAGCACAGGTCGGGGCGAGCGCGGCGTGGTCGGGATTGCGCACCCAAGCAGTCGTCAGAGATCGGTTAGGGAAAGGCCGCGGTGCTCCAGGTGCGCTGCGCGTCGTGACCCTGCCGTGACCCTGTGGCGGCCTTGCATGGTCTGCACGTTGTCCACGACCTATTGAACGCGCCGCAAGCGCACGCGGATCCGCTCGCGATCCACGACAACCAGTGCGCCATCCGCCAAAGCTTCGGCGTGGCGCTCTACCGCCTCCGCAATGCGGTCAGCCTGGGCCCGCGCTGCACAAGGCGCCAGGCGGACGATGCCAGGGTGGTCCATCAGCCGCACATGGACAAGCTCGCCGAAATCCTTAGGGACTGGAAAACAATAAGTCGATCACTCTCACATCAGGACGGAGCCGCGAGTCGGACCTTTGGTCCGCGAGCTGGCGACCCACGGAGCAAGCAAACGGGCCCGAGAAATGATTGAGTAAATCATTTCCTGGCCCT
>VGRO01000130.1 GCA_016875335.1 Deltaproteobacteria bacterium
CCTGTGCCTGCGCCTGCACCTGCGCCTGTCCCTGTGCCTGCGCCTGCACCTGCGCCTGTCCCTGTGCCTGCGCCTGCACCTGCGCCTGTCCCTGTGCCTGTGCCTGTGCCTGTCCCTGTGCCTGTCCCTGTGCCTGCCACCGCCTCCAGCCGGCACTCCCACCCCGAGCGCCGCACGTCGACCGGCAACACCACCACGCCGTGGCGGCGGGCGTCCTCCAACAGGGTCGCCGGCGTGTAGAAACCCATCGGCCAGGCGTTGAGCAGCGCGCAGGTGAACTCGACCGGATGGTGGCACTTGAGCCAAGCGGTCACGTACGAAATCAGCGCAAACGACGCCGCGTGGCTCTCGGGAAAACCGTACTCGCCAAAGCCGCGGATCTGCTCGAAAACACGCTCTGCGAACGCGCGCGAGATGCCCTTGGCGGCCATGCGCTCGACCAGCCGGTCGCGGTGTTGTTCGATGCGCCCGCAACGCCGCCAGGCCGCCATGTCGCGCCGCAGTTGATCGGCCTCGCCGGGGCTGTAATCGGCGGCGACCATCGCCAGCTTCATCACCTGCTCTTGGAAAAGCGGGACGCCCATGGTCTTTTCGAGCACGGGCACCAGGCTCGGGTGCGGGTATTCGACCGGTTCCTGGCCGTGGCGGCGGCGCAGGTACGGGTGGACCATGCCGCCAGTGATCGGTCCCGGTCGGATGATCGCCACCTCGACCACCAGGTCATAGAAGGTGCGCGGCCGCAGGCGCGGCAACATCGACATCTGCGCGCGGCTCTCGATCTGGAACACCCCGACCGTGTCGGCGCGCTGGATCATGGCGTAGGTCGCCGGATCCTCGGCCGGCACAGTCGCCATCGTCAACTCCTGGCCCTTGGACTGCCGCAAAAGGTCGAAGCAGCGGTGCACCTGGCTCAGCATCCCCAGGCCCAGCAGGTCCACCTTGAACAGACCGATCGCGTCGACGTCGTCCTTGTCCCACTGGATGACCGTGCGGTTGTCCATGGCGCCGTTCTCGATGGGCACGATGCTGTCCACCGGTTCGTGGCCGAGCAGGAAGCCGCCCGGGTGGATCGACAGGTGCCTCGGAAAGTCCTGGATCTCCGTGGTCAACTGGCACAGCAGCCGATGCGTCGGCGTCTCGGGGTCGAGGCCAGCCAGCCGCAGGTCGTCGTCGCCCATGCCGTCGCCATAGCGGGACACCAGCTTGCTCAGGCGGTCGAGCGCGGTCTCGGGCATGCCCAGAGCCTTGCCGACGTCGCGAACCGCACTCTTGGCGCGGTAGCGGATGACCACCGCGACCATCGCGGCATGCGACCGGTCCGGTTCCTGAACGCACGGCGCCGCCTGCGCCACCCTGGCCGCCGCCGGGTGCAGCGGGTCATAGCGACCATAGACGTACTGGATGACCTCCTCGCGGCGGTCGTGCTCGATGTCGAGGTCGATGTCCGGCGGCTCGGCGCGCTCCAGCGACAGAAAACGCTCGAAAAGCAGGCCCATGCGCACCGGGTCGATGGCCGTGATGCCCAGGCAGTAGCACACCGCGCTGTTGGCCGCCGAACCGCGGCCCTGGCACAAGATGTGGCTGCGGCGACAGAACTGCACGATCTCCCACATGGTCAGAAAGTAGCCGCCGTAGTCGAGCTGGTGGATGAGGCCTAGCTCCTTGTCGATTTGCGCGCGCACATCGGCCGGCACGTCGGGCCAGGCGCTGACCTGGTAGCGTTCGCAGGCGCCGCGTTCCGTGCACTGTCGCAGCCATTGGTCGAGCGTTGTCCCGTCTGGCATGCGCTCGGCCGGGTACACGTAGCGCAGCTCGTCCAAGCGGAAGGTGCAGCGCTCGGCCACCTGCACCGTGCGGCGCAGCGCGTCGGGGTGGTCGTGAAAGAGCGCAGCCATCGCGTGCGGCGAATTCAGGGCGTGCTCGGCGTTGGGTCGCAGGCGGTCGCCGGCCGCCTCCAGGCTGGTGTTGTGGCGCACCGCCGTCAGCACATCGTGCAGCGCGCGGCGCGTCGGGTGGTGGTAGAGCACCTCGTTGCCGGCCAGCAGCGGCCACCCCAGCGCCCGCGCAACCGCCTGCAGCCGCTGGGCGCGCGGCACGTCGGTGGCATCGCGGTGGCGGGTCAACAGCGCATAGGCGCGGTCGCCGAACGCATCGGCCAGCATGTGCAGGTGCCGGCAGGGCACCGCAGCCCGGACCTCGGGCGCGAGCAGGATCAGGCCCGCGGCGTGATCGGCGACCTGCCGCCAACTGGCCACCGACGCCCCCTTGGTGCAGCGCCGCCGGCCGAGCGTCACCAGGCGGCACAGGTTGCCCCATCCCTGCCGGTTCATCGCCAGCAGGACCAGCGACTGCGGCCGCATGCGCGCGATCGCGTCGGCGTCAACCGGCGCATCGCGCCATAGCCCGATCGGCGTTCGCAGCAATGGACCGGGCGCATCGAAGCCGTCGCCCGCGTTGGCGGCCGCCATGCCCAGACCGTCGGGTTCGACGTCCGCCACCGTCAACTGCACGCCGTGCACCAACCGCACCCCGCGCTCGCGCGCCGCCAGATGGGCCCGCACCGCGCCGTACACGCCGTCGAGATCGGTCAGCGCCAACGCCGGCAGTCCGTGGGCCGCCGCCTCGGAGATCAACTCCTCGGGGTGCGAGGCCGCGTGCTGGAAACTGAAGTTCGACTTGACCCACAGCGGCGCATAGGGCTTGACGGGGACCTTGGAAGCCTTGGGCTGCGGCAGGGCCATGGCCCAAGGATACTGAACAGACGTTCAGCGTCAAGATGCAGCGCGAACCCCTTGGAGGGCAGCGGCCGCCATCCCACCCGCGGCCACGTGCCGTCGGAAATCGGGGCCCATGCCGGCCGACGGCGGAGCTTGCGCGGGCGCCGCAGCCGTGTCACCGTAGCGTCACGGCGAGGTCGCGATCGCGTCACCAGCCGCATCTCCGGCACCGCCGCTGGTCGAGCGATCCCACAAAAAGGCCTTGCGCGTCGCAGCCGTTGCGACTAGAGTCCGCGCCCCGATTTTCGGCCCCAAATGCCTTCCCCGTGCCGAATCCCCCCGGAAAGCGATGAAGCCTGCCGACCTCCTCCGTGCTGACCACCTCGTCGCCGCTGGCGCCCAAGCCGTCCAGCAGGCGCGCAAGCTGCGCAGTCTCCTCACGCCGCGCGGCGCGAGCCCCCACGGCGCCAGCGATCCACGCTTCGTGCCGCCGCCGCTGCCGACCGCCAAGGACGAGGAAGAAAGCGACGCGACATGGGGTTTTGCCGACACGCGCTTTGAGGCCCGCGCCGACTCTTCTGTGGTGCTGACCGGCGGTCGATACCTGCTGTGCGGCGAGCCGTTGCCGGGCCTGATGCCGTGGATCCGCGGCGTGATGCAACTGGAGCTGCGGCCGGACGACAAGCACCCGTACGCATTCCCGCCCGTGGTGCCGGCGCCCCTGCCGAACGCTGCCTTCGACGCGGCAATCGCCACTTTCCTGCACCCCGACCAGGTGACGACCGACGACCGCGCGCGCCTGCGCAGGGGCCACGGCCACACGCAAGAAGAGATGTACGCCATCAAGTACGGCACGCTGCCGCGCGTGCCCGATCTCGTGGTGTACCCGGCGAGCGAAGACGAGGTCGTGCGCCTGACCCAGGCAGCGCTCGCCCACGACGTCGTGCTCATCCCGTACGGAGGCGGCACCAACGTCACCGACGCGCTGCGCTGTCCGACCGGCGAGAAGCGCACCATCGCCTCGGTCGATTTGCGCTGCATGAACAAGGTGCGCTGGATCGACCCGGTCAACCGCATGGCGTGCATCGAGGCCGGCGCGGTCGGCCGCCACATCATGGAGTTGCTCAAGAACCACGGCTTCACCATGGGCCACGAGCCCGACAGCGTCGAATTCAGCACCATGGGCGGCTGGGTCGCCACCCACGCCTCGGGCATGAAGAAGAACAAATACGGCAACATCGAGGATCTGCTCCTGGACGTCACCGCCGTGACGCCGCACGGGTTGCTGCAGCGCAATGAGGGCATGCTGCAGCCCAACGAGGTGGCGCCACGCGAGAGCATCGGTATCGACCCGCGGCTGTGGCTGCTCGGCTCCGAAGGAAAGCTCGGCATCATCACCAGTTGCGTGGTCAAGCTTTTCCCGCTGCCCGAAGTGCAGAAGTACGGTTCGATCCTTTTTCCCGATTTCGAAACGGGCGTGGCCTTCATGTACGAGCTGGCGCAGGCCGGCAACTGGCCCGCCAGCGTGCGGCTGATGGACAACCTGCAATTCCAGTTCGGCCAGGCGCTCAAGCCGGCGGCCAAAGGCTGGAAAGTGCACAAATCCAAGGCCGAGAAACTTTTCGTCACCAAGATCCAGGGGTTCGACGTCAATCAGATGACGGCCTGCACCCTGGTCTTCGAGGGCAGCAAGCGCGACGTCGCCGCCCAGGAAGCGCTGGTCTACGAGATCGCCAAGAAGCACAGCGGATTCCCGGCCGGCGCCGAGAACGGTCAGCGCGGCTACCAGTTGACGTGGGGCATCGCGTACATTCGCGATTTCGTGATGGACCACTGGGTCATCGCCGAGTCTTTCGAGACCAGCGTGCCGTGGTCCAAGCTCACCGCCATGGTCGACAACGTCAAGCGCCGGGTCCTGGAAGAGCACAAGGCCCACGGGCTGCCCGGCCTGCCGTTCATCACCGCGCGCGTCACCCAGATCTACGACACCGGCGCGTGTGTCTACTTCTACTTCGCCTTCAGCTACAAGGGATTGAGCGACCCGACCCACACCTTCCACGAGGTTGAGAACGCCGCACGCGAAGAAATCCTGCGCTCGGGCGGTTCGCTGTCGCACCACCACGGCGTCGGCAAGCTGCGCCAGCACTTCATGCGGCGGATCTTGAGCCCGGCCGCGCTGCAGCTGCACGACGCGCTCAAGACGGCCGTCGATCCGCACAACATCTTTGGCGCCGGCAACCAGACCGCCGGCCGCGCCGCAGGCGACTACGCCTAGGCCACCACGGAGTCCGCATGCGCATCGCGCAACCCATGACTGCCCAAGTGCTTCTGACGGGCGCAACCGGCTTTGTCGGCAAGGTCGTCCTCGAAGAGTTGCTGCGCCGCAAGGGTGAACTCGGCGTTGACTGCGTCTACGTGCTCATCCGCGCCAAGAAGGGCAAGACACCGCAAGAGCGCTTCAGCGAGGAGATCGCCGCATCGCGCTGCTTCGAACTGCTGCCGCCCGACTGGACCGCGTTCGTGCGGCCCGTGACCGGCGAACTGACGCACCGCGACTGCGGACTCGCCGCCCACGATCTCGACCACCTGTCGCGCCACGTCACCCACATCGTGCACTGCGCGGCGTCGGTCGAGTTCGACCTGCCCATCGCCGAAGCCGCCGCCGCCAACATCACCAGCGCGCTGCACATGCTCGAGGTGGCCCGCCGCTGCCAGAACCTGGTGCGAATGACCGCGGTGTCGACCGCGTACGTCACGCCGTGGCGCCCGCAGCCGTGCACCGAGACGCTGGTGCCGCTGCCGCGCGCGCCGCTCGCCATCTACCAGTCGATCCTCGACGGAACCGCGGACGAGAGGGCGCTGCTGGCCGAAACCGGGCACCCGAACACCTACACCTTCACCAAGTGTGTCGCCGAGCAACTGCTGATGGAGCGCCGCGGGCGCGTCGAACTGGCCATCGTGCGGCCGAGCGTGGTGTCGACGACCTGGCGCCACCCGTTCCCGGGCTGGATCGACTCGGCGGCGGCCTTCGCTGGGTTTGCGCTGATGATCGGCGCCGGCTACATGCGGGCCCTGGTCGGCGACCGCGCCAGCCGCCTCGACGTGGTGCCGTGCGACGTCGTCTCGGACCGCGTGCTGGACACCACCTTTGGCAGCGCGCCACTGCAGCACCCGCACATCCGCTACGCCGTGGCCGGGCTGCAGCACTCGTGCCGCGTCGACACGCTGTCCGAAATCATCGCGCGCTTCTACCGCAGCCACCCGGTCGACCGCACGCCGGGCCTGTACTACATCGGCAAGGCCAGCGACCCCCAGTTCAAGGCAGTGGCCATGCGCCACCATGACGTGCCGACGCGGCTGGCGGCGACCTTTGCCACGCTCTCGGGCAACGCCAAGCTCGCCAAGCAAGCCACGCGCCTGGCCGACAAGCTGCAGAGCCTCAACGACCAGTTTCCCTACTTCACGTCGCTGACCTTCGACTTTCGGGCCACCGAACCGCTGGAAGATCCACTTTTTCGCCGGGAGGAGTACGCCGAGGCGGCGTGCCGCGGCATCTACCGCTACCTGCTCAAGAAAGACGAAAGCGAAATGCTGCTCGCCGGCCGCAAGCACAAGGACGACGCGCTGACAGACTGGCAGTGGGCCATGAATCAGCCGCGCGGCAACTGGGCCATCCGCCTGAGCGCGCTGACCGTGCGCAAGGCGATGCGGCAGATCACCCACGCCATCACGTTCGACCGACCGAGTTTCGAGCGCGCCGTGGGCAACGCGGCGCCCGGCAGCCTGGTGGTGCTGGTGCCAAACCACCGATCCTACATGGACTTTCTGCTGGTCTCCTACCTCTTTTTTGCACGCCCCGACCTCGGCATCGCCATCCCGCACATCGCCGCAGCCGAGGAGTTCTCGCGCATTCCGTTGCTCGGCCAGCTTTTCAAGAAGACCCAGGCCTTCTACCTCAAGCGCGGCGGCGGCAAGCCCGACCCCGAGCTGACCCGGCACGTCCACAGCCTGGTGCAGAACCGCGAGACGATCCAGTTCTTCATCGAAGGCGCCCGGTCGCGTTCGCGCCAGTTCCTGCCGCCCAAGACCGGCATGCTGCGCTGCCTGCAGGCCACGGGCGAGACGTTCACGCTGCTGCCCATCGCCATCACCTACGACCGCGTGCCCGAAGAGCAAGCGCTGGCGCGCGAACTTTCCGGGGCGCCCAAGTCCAAGATGAAGCTCTCGGCCCTGTTGCAGTGGTCCACGGGCATGGTGCGCGGCGAGGTCTCGCTGGGTCGGGTGCACATCACCTGCGGCGATCCGCTGGTCATGCGGCCCGAAAGCGACGCCCGCGAAATCAGCCACCACGTGGTCGCGGAACTGCAAGCGCGCACGGCGACCACCACCCACCACCTGCGCGCCTTCCTGCACCACGCCGACGTGGCCGGCATGGACCTGGCGTGGTTGCGCGACGCCATCGAGCGGCGCGGTGGCCAGGTCATCGACAGCCCGCTCGGCGGCGAAGACAACCTCGACCCCACCACCGAACACTCGCTGCGCTATCAGTGGCAGCACCTCTTCATGGAAGAGGCGCTGGCAATCTGGCCCGACCATCCGGCGCTGCACCACCACGTCGCGCGCAACAGCTACCACCGCCAGCAATACACGGCGACCGGCGCGGAAATCCACGACCCACGGCTGCACAAGCTGTTGCGGGCGCTTTTCGAGCCGGTGGCCCGCGACTATGCGCGCGTCGCTCAGGCGCTGGGTTCGCCGGCCTTTCCTCCCCGCCATGCCCTGGCGAGCACCGCCGTCCACGAGATGCCGGACGCCTATCTGCCGACCATCCAGGCCGCATTCGACGACCTGGTCGAGCGCGGAGTCCTGGTCGTCGGGCCGGGCGGTCGCCACGCGTGGGGGCCGCGCGCAGACGACCTGGCCAGCTACCGCGATGCGTGCCGCCTGCCAGAACCGGCGCCGCCCAAACCCCGGCTGCGTTCGGTCAAGGCGCCCGTCGCGGGCCATTTCGCCGCCAACTGAGGCTCGCTGCCATGGCCACCCCGCCCCGCCGACTGCTCATCACTGGCGCGACCGGCTTTCTCGGCCGACATGTGCTCCAGGCGCTGCGCGCCGACCAGCCAGAAACCCGCGCGCTGGCCCTGTGCCGCCGCCGCGCCGACTGGAACCGCCAGCCGTGGACGGCCCCGCTCGACCACGTCGACGTCATCGAGGGGGGCGTGACCGGCCCCGAGGGCTGGACCGGCGATCGGCGCCTCAAGGGCTGCGCGGGCCTCGTGCACTTGGCCGCGGTCGTGCGCCACAGCCGCCGAGACCCCGCCGACCTGTACGAGACCAACGTCGACGGCACCTTGCGCATGGTGCGCCTTGCCGCGCAATTGGGCTGCCCGATGGTGTTCGTGTCCACCTCGGGCACGGTGGGCTGCTTCGAGTCGCCGGACGAAAAAGCCGACGAAGACGCGCCCTACGTCGAGCGCACCGTCGGGGGGTGGCCGTACTACGACAGCAAGATCCGCGCCGAGCGCAAGGCCCGCGCACTGGCCGCACAGTTGGGTGTGCCGCTGACCCTGGTGCGGCCGCCGATCCTGCTCGGACCTGGGGATCACCGGCTGCGGTCGACGGGCCACGTCCTCAAGTACCTGCGCGGCGCGTACCCGTTCCTCATCGAGGGCGGCATGAGCTTCGTGGACGTCCGCGACGCGGCGCCGGCCATCCTGCGCGCGCTCGACCACCCTGCAAGGCGCCCGGTGTATCACCTCAACGGCACGGACTGCGGGGTCGTCGCGTTCTTCGAGTTGTGCCGCCAGGTCTGTGGCGTGCGGCCACCTGACTACGTGTTGCCGTTTGCGATCGCCCACCGCCTCGCGACAGCCGCCGAGCGCGTGGCCCACCTGACCGGGCGCAAGTCCCCGCTGCCGGACCCGGTGGTCCTCGAAATGGGCCGCCACTATTGGGGGTTGGCGAGCCTGCACGCCGAACGCGAACTTGGCTTTCGCGCCCGACCACCCCGGCAAACCCTGGCCGACACCATCGACTGGCTGCGGCGCAATACTGCGGTTTGAAGGCTACAGCCCGGCCTCTCGCAGAGCGTCAGCGGCCGAGCGCTGCGCGTCGCTCAGCACGGCGGGCACCTGCACTTCGAGCTTGACGTAGAGGTCGCCGCGCTCGTCGGCCTTGCCGAGCGCCGGAGCGCCTTGGCTGCGCACCCGCACCAGCGCTCCCGACGAAGTGCCGGCGGCGATGCGCACGGACTTGCGACCGTCGAGCGTCTCGACTTCGGCCACGCCCCCCAGCAGGAGCGTGCTCGGCCTGACGATGGCCACAGTGTGCAGGTCGTCGCCTTTGCGCTCGAAGCGCGGATCCGACTCGACCGTCACCACCAGGGTCAAGTCACCCTTGGCGGTGACGCCAGCGTGACCTTGCCCGCGCACCCGCAGTTTTTTGCCCGTGGTCACGCCAGCCGGAATGCGCACCTTGAGTTCGCGATCCTCGTTGTCGATGTTCAGGCGCAGTTGGCGCTCGCCGCCGTGCATCGCCTCGTAGAAGCTGATGACGATCGGCACCTCCGCGTCGCGCCCCTTGCCGGCCTGGCCCACTGGGCGCGGACGGCCGGTACCCGCCGGGCCAGGAGCGGCTGTATCCATCGGCGCCGCGGACGCCTGCCCGCGCACGGCACCGATGAGGTCGTCGAAGATCGACGCCGCGCCCCCCCCCTTGCGCGCCCTGAAATTGCCCCAGCCGCTGCTCTTGAGGCCGAACTGGGCGAGCAGATCCTCAAAGTTGAAATCCTTGAAGATCTCCTCGACCGACACATTCTGAGAAAACTCCTCGGCGCTGCTGAACGAGTCGTACTGGCGCCGCTTGGCCGGGTCTGACAGCACGGCGTACGCTTCGGCGACTCGCTTGAACTGCTCTTCGGCGGCCTTGTTGCCCGGATTCTTGTCCGGGTGCCACTGCATGGCCTGCTTGCGATAGGCCTTGCGGATGACATCCGGGGTCGCATCGCGGGGCACGCCGAGCAGCGTGTAGTAGTCCTGCTTCACGACCTGCCTCCCCGAGGGCCAGCGGCCATCGCCGCGCCAAAGTCATTGCTCAAAAGCGCCCGGGAGCGCGACAGGTGTCGCCACCCGCCGCGCTCCCGCGAGGTTCGCACGCGGTGGAACACCGCGACCGACTAATCGAACTCTGCGTCGATGACGTCGCCGTCACCCTTGCCGCCCGTCGCGCCGGCCTTGGCGCCGCCCGTGGGTCCAGCGCCATCCTGCGGGCCGCCTTGCCCCTGCCCGTCGGCCGGGCTGGCATTGGCGTACATGGCCTCACTCAGCTTGAAGGCGGCCTGCTTGAGCTCCTCTTGCGTGGCGCGGATGCGGTCCATCTGGCCGTCCTTGAGCGCTTCCTTGGCGTCGGCGAGCGCCTTGTCGAGCCGCGCCCGGTCGGCGCCCTGCAACTTGTCGCCGTTTTCCTTGAGCATCTTCTCCATCTGGTAGACGGTGCTCTCGGCCTGGTTGCGCGTCTCGGCCTCTTCGCGGCGCTTCTTGTCCTCGGCGGCGTGCGATTCGGCCTCCTTGACCAGCCGGTCGATCTCGTCCTTGGCCAGGCCGGATCCGCCTTGCACGGTGATCTTGTTCTCCTTGCCGGTGGCCTTGTCCTTGGCCGTCACGTGCAGGATGCCGTTGGCGTCGATGTCGAACGTCACCTCGACCTGCGGCACTCCGCGCGGTGCCGGCGGAATGCCCTCGAGGTTGAATTGGCCGAGCAGCTTGTTGTCGCGCGCCATCTCGCGCTCGCCCTGGAACACCTTGACGGTCACCGCGGTCTGCATGTCGTCGGCGGTCGAGAACACCTCGGCCTTGCGGTGCGGAATCGTGGTGTTGCGCTTGATGAGCGTGGTCATCACCCCGCCCAAGGTCTCGACACCGAGCGAGAGCGGCGTGACGTCGAGCAGCAGCATGTCCTTGACTTCACCCGCCAACACGCCCGCCTGCACCGCGGCGCCCAAGGCCACCACCTCGTCGGGGTTGACCGAGCGGTTGAGTTCCTTGCCGAAGAAATCCTTGACGATCTGCTGGATCTTTGGAATGCGCGTCGAACCGCCGACCATGATGACTTCGTCGATCTGCGAGGCCTTGACACCGGCATCGGCGAGGCACTTGCGGCACGGCTCCAGTACCCGCGCGAACAGCGGCTCGCACAGTTGCTCCAGCTTGGCGCGCGAGATGCGCAGTTGCAGGTGCTTGGGCCCCGTGGCGTCCATGGTGATGAACGGCAGGTTGACCTCGGTCTCGGCGGCCTGGCTGAGTTCGATCTTGGCCTTCTCGGCCGCTTCCTTGAGCCGCTGGCGGGCCATCATGTCCTGGCTGAGGTCGATGCCCTGGTCGCGCTTGAACTCGGCCACCAGGTGGTCGATGACCACGTTGTCGACGTCGTCGCCGCCCAGGTGGGTGTCGCCGTTGGTCGCCTTGACCTCGACGACGTGGTCGCTGATCTCCAGGATCGAGATGTCAAAGGTGCCGCCGCCCAGGTCGAACACCGCCACCAGTTCGTCCGCCTTCTTGTCCAGGCCGTAGGCCAGCGCGGCAGCGGTGGGCTCGTTGACGATGCGCTTGACGTCCAGGCCAGCGATCCGGCCGGCGTCCTTGGTGGCGCTGCGTTGGCTGTCGTTGAAATAGGCGGGCACGGTGATGACGGCCTCTGTCACGGTCTCGCCGAGGTACGCTTCCGCCGCGGCCTTGAGCTTGGCGAGCACCTTGGCCGAGACTTCGGGCGGGCTCATGCGCCGGCCGTTGACCACCACGTGGGCGTCGCCATTGTCGGCGGGCTCGACCTTGTAGGGCAGGCGCTTGAGTTCCTCGCTGACTTCGGTGTGCTTGCGGCCGATCAAGCGCTTGGCCGAGTAGATGGTGTTGCGGCTGTTGACCACCGCCTGGCGCTGCGCAATCTGGCCGACCAGGTTATCGCCCTTGTCGTTCCAGGCGACGACCGACGGCGTGGTCTGCGCGCCCTCCTGGTTGGCGATGACCTTGGGTTGGCCACCCTCCATGATGGCGACCACCGAGTTGGTGGTGCCGAGATCGATGCCGATGATCTTGCCCATGACGGAATGCTCCTGCCGCGGCCTGGCTGCGGCGACCGATTGGCGACCACGCGGCGTCGACGCGCTGGCGGTCTGTGATTGCGCTTGGCGGCCCGCTCATCCAGCCCCGTGGGCGGCGCGGCGAGCGGTTGGCGTTGGCAACGAAAGCCACACGCCCCCGTCTGGTCGCACGGGGGGGCCATCGCCAACCCAGCAAAACCAAACGGCATTTGCCATGAGGCCGCCGCCGGGGACAAGGTAGGTGCGGCGTCGGCCGTGTCAAGGGGCCTTGCCGATCACGATCGCCGCGCGGTGGCGGCGCGATGCAGCACTGTGACCGCAGCCTCCACCCGGGTCTCGCTGCGGGATTGTGTGTCACAGCCCCCACGTGGTAGTTTTCGCGTCGGCGCCCGTTGCGCGACTCGCGTCAAGCGCCCAACATCATTGCGTTTTCTTGGAAGCGTCCGCATCGGGCTTCCAAGCCCGGGGGCATGCCGTGGCCATCCTGACGTACATCAGCGACGAAAACGTCGAGACCACGTACCGCATTGGCGAGTCGGAGCCCGACATCATGATCGGGCGCCACCGCACCTGCAACATCCGCACCAGCAACCAATCGGTGTCGCGCTACCACTCGCGCATTTACTTCGACGGCAACGGCTACTACCTGCAGGACAACGAGTCGGTCAACGGCACGTTCTACGAGAACCAGCGCCTCAAGGCCAACGAACCCATCCAACTCGAAGACGGCCACTACCTGCAATGCGGCAATTTCGAGATGCGCTTCGACTACGACGAGGACGATCACGCGCGCATGGCCGGTTCGAACGCCGCGCCCGACGCCTACGACGAGTACCCGCCGGAAGAAGACGAGAGCACCCGATTCGCGCAATCGTATGACGATGCCTACTATCCACCGCCGCCGCCACCGCCACCGCCGCCACCGCCTCCGCCGCCGCCGGCGCCCCCGGTCGCCGCCCCGCCACCTCCGCCACCGATCCAGGAGCCACCGCGGGCGCGCACCAGCAGCCCGGTGCCCGGCCCGGCCGCACGCGACGACCTGGGACCGCAGGTCGACGGACTGCGTGCCGACCTCGCGCAGCGCGATGGTCGCATCCAGGAACAGAAAATCGAGATCGAATCGCTGCAGCGCCGCCTAGACGAAGCCCGCAACGACGCCAGCGCGAAGGGCAACGCGCAGACCCAATTGCAAGCCGACCTGGACAATGCACGGCGGGCAGCCAACAACGCGATCGCCGACTCGGACACGCTGCGCCGCGAAGTGGCAGCGCTCGAAGGCTTCCTGGCCGATGCCAAGGCCAAATCCGAGCAGTTGCGAGCCCAATTGGCCGATGCTCCCGCGGGATCGCGCGCGGAGGATGAACGGCACATCGCCGCCCTGCAGGGCGAGTTGCAGGTGCTGCGCGAGGCCGCGGCGGCCGCCCAAGACAAATTTGAAGAGGCCCGTGCCGGTCGCCGCAACGCCGAAGAACTGGCCAACCTGCAGCGCATGCGCGCCGATGGGGCTGACGGCGCCCTGCAAGCCGCGCGCAGCGAGGTCGTCCACCTCAAGGACGAACTGAGCCGCGCCCTTGCCATGACCAGCCAAGTACCGGACGGCGATACCGTGAGCGCAGCGGAGTACGACGCCCAGGTCGCAGCGCGCGAGGAAGCCGAGGCACGGACAACGCACCTGGAAAAGGAGATCGTGCGGCTCAAGGCGCAAGCCGCGCGCGCCAATTCGGACGCCGGAGCAGCCTCGAGCGCGGCGCTCGCCGAATTGCAGGACAAGCTCGCAGCCGCCACCGCGCGAGCCGAGGCGGCCGAGGCCAAATCAGCGGGTGCAGCCGAAGCCCAGGCCGCGGACGGTGAAGCGTCGCGCCTGCGCTTGCAACTCAAGGCCGAAAAGGCGCGCAGCGCGGACCTCCAGAGCCAACTCGACGCCGCCGCTGCGGGGGGCGGGGTCAACTCCGAGCAGAAGCAGCAACTGCAGGCCGAGGCCGAGCAAGCACGCAAGGAAGCGGCGGAGTTGCGCAAGCAATTGGCCGCGGCGCAGGCCGCGTCGGCCTCCGCAGACGACAGCGCGGAGTTGCGGACCCAGGTCGACCGGCTGACCGCGACCAACAAGGAGCTTCAGGAGACCATCAGCGCCAACCTCAAGCGCATCCAGCGGCTCACCGCACAGTCGGCCGGCGGCGGCGACTCGGCGGCCCTGCAAGCCCAATTGACCAAGCTGCAGGCCGACCTCGCAACGGCTCAGGATCGCGTCAGGAGCCTGGAGTCCGCGCCAGCACCAGCGCCCGCAGGCGGCGACATCGCCCCCAAGGTGTCGCGCGGTGTCCAGGAGCTGAACGGCCTCGTGTCGAGCTTCCGAAATGATTTCGAAGCCGTGGCCGACGCATTCGAGGCTCTGCGCGGCGGCGACGAGGCCGATCGCGAAGATGCGGTGTCGCAGATGCAGGAAGCGATCGACAATTGCCGCGAGCGCAGCGCCGCGATCAAGAACCTGGTCCGCGACCTGCGCGCGGCGGTCGAGGGCCCGGCGTGACGCACATCAGTTTCTGGCCGAACGAGGGCGACGAGTTGACGGTCCTGGTCGACGGCCAAGACGGCCGGGCCGTGACGCTGCGCGGTCGCGCCGGCAGGGTCGATGCGCAAAGTCTGCTGATCCCACGGACGAGCCTCGCTGCGGTTCAGGCCAGTTGGCTGTCCAAAGCCCACCAGAATGTGACCGTGGCCTACCAGAAGGCCGGCAAGCTCATCTTCTGGCGCATGCGCACCGAAGAACCGTTGCCGAGCAGTTGGTACCTGACCAGCGTGCGCCAGCCGGCACCCGACGAGCGACGCGCGTTCGTGCGCGCCCACCTGCGGCTTTGGGTCGGCTTGAGCATCGCCGACGACGCTGGCGGCTTCGACCGCCAATGCACCGAAATCGACATCAGCGCCAGCGGTTTCGGCCTGGTGATGCGCAATGCCCCCGACCTTGGCGCACTGGTGGACGCCGAGATCGCGCTGACCGAACAGGGTCTCCCGTTGCGGGCTGCCGGCGTCGTCGTGCGCCGCGATTCCCGCGGCCCCGCCTGGCGGGTAGCCGTGCGGTTCGTCACCCTGAACTCGACGGACGAGGAAACGCTGTTGCAGTGGGTATACCACAGCAAGCGCGACGCCCTGGCCGAGCGTCTGGGCCGGCCCCGTCTCGTGGGATGACGCCGTGCACCGACTGACGCGCCGCGGGCTGAAGCTGGCCGTGGCCGCCCTGCCCGGCTTTGCAAGCTGCGCAGCGCCAGCGCCGCAAGCCGCAGCGCCACAGATCGTGGCTTTGGACGCGGGCGCGCAGGCCGATGGTTCGGGCGCTCGATCGCAGAGCACCGACGCCACACCGACCGCAGACACGGCAGGTCACGACGCAGGCATGTCGGACGGGATGAACGGGGCCGACGGCGTTCCCGCTGCGGAGGATGCAACCGCGCAGAAGACCGCCGTCATCTGGGTACATCACCCCGCGCCAGCGACCCTGGTGTTGCGTGGATCGCAGGCCCCGTTGTCGTGGCAGGCGGACTTGACGCCGCAGACCGTGGGCGATTCCGCGGCGCGCTTTGACGTGCCCGCCGTACAGGGACCGTTCCAGGTCAAGCCCATGGCCACCGGCGCGTGGTCCATCGGCGCCAACTACGTCGTGCAGTTGGCCCAGCCACGCCACATCTACCCCTATTTTGATGCAAAACTGGCGGCGCCGCGCCGTGACGATTTTTCGCTGCCGGGACCCGATGGCCCACCGCGCGTGGTCCGCGTACGCCTGCCGGCCGGCTACGACGAGAACACCGTGGCGACCTATCCGCTGCTGGTGATGTTCGACGGCCAGAACGTGTTCGATGCGCAGACCGCGACGTTCGGCGTTGCCTGGGAGCTGGACGACGCCATCGACGCATCCATGGCCGAAGCCAAGCTCCAAGAGGTGATCGTGGCGGCGATCGATCACGGCGGGTCCAAACGCATCCACGAGTACACGCCGTGGCCCGATCCCAAGTACGCAGGCGGCGGCGGCCCAGATCACCTGGCATGGATCCACACCCAGGTGCTGCCTGCATTGGTCAAGAAGTACCGCCTGCAACCCGGCGCCAGTTCGCGCTGCATCGGCGGCTCATCGCTCGGCGCACTGATGGCACTGTACGCCGTGGGCGCGCACCCGGATCAATGGTCGTGTGCCGTGGCGATGAGCGGTGCCTGGTGGTGGGCCGGGCTGCAGGTGCTGACCTGGCTGCCGACGGCGCCGGGCGTGACAGGTCACCCGCGCCTGTGGCTCGACGTCGGTACCGTCAAGGACGGCCTGCAAGACACCCAGGCCGTGCGCAAGAAGTTGCTCGGGCTCGGCTGGACGGACGGGGCCTCGCTCGGCTATTTCGAGGCCCAGGGCGCCGACCACAGCGAAAAGGCGTGGGCCGCGCGGGCGCCGATGGCGGTACAGTTCCTGTTCGATCCGCACGATCGCGCCAAGCCGTTCTGACCGCCGCCATTGGTCACACGCCAGCGCCGCCGCTCCTGCGATGGTCCGCTGGAAAAACACCAAAGGCCAGGTCGGCGTTCGCCAACCTGGCCCAGGTGCGTGGTGCTTGGGGTGCTGCCCCGAAGAATCAGGTCAGCAGGACGAAGCTAGAACCGATCGCCGCGGTCGCCACCGCGATCGCGGTCACCGCGCCGGCCGCCGCGACCACCGCCCTCGCCGTAGCCGCCACCGCCGTAGCCGCCGCCGCCGCCACCGTAGCCGCCGCCGCCGCCGCGGTCGCGATCGCCGTAGCCACCGCGACCACCGCCGCCATAGCCGCCACCGCCGCCGCCGCCGCCGCCGCCGCCGCGATCGCGGTCACCGTAGCCACCGCGACCGCCACCGCCGCCGT
>VGRO01000131.1 GCA_016875335.1 Deltaproteobacteria bacterium
ATTAACCGCCGGCGCAAACCTGTCACCCTGAAGGTGCAGGTTTGCGCCGGTTTCCCCGGGAAACCTGAGTTAATTCGATCGCCAAGGATTCAGGACCTTTTTTGCCGGTGGATCATGGTCGTGCCGCCGCGCCTATGCAACGCCCATCACCGCCTCCTCGATCCCCTCGATGCGCAGCGACAGGTCCTCCCACAGGCCCATCGCTTCATCGACCTTGCGCTTGAGCTCCGCTTGTTCGATGAGCATGGCCCGCACCCGCTCGCCATCGGAATAGAGGCCAGGGTCGGCCTGCAAATGGCCGATCTCCGTCAGCCGTGCCTCGGCCCGGGTGATTTCGGCTTCGGTGTCGGCCAGGCGCTTGCGCAGGTCCTTGGTGCGCCGGGCGATTTCCTGCCGCCTTTCGGCCTCGTCGCGCTTGCGCTGCCTGTCGTCGGCGCGGCTGGCCTGGCCGCTCTCAGCGATCTCGACGTGCATCTGCGCCTGGCCCGCCGTGCGCTCGACCACGCCGCCGCCCAGGAGGCGCTCGAGTTCGGCCGGGTCGCCGCCCGCCTTGCGGTACAGCCACGCATCGTAGTCACCGTCGTGCAGTGTCGTCTTGCCGCCCGGCTCGACTTCGAGAATGCGGGTGGCCACGGCGTTGATGAAGTAGCGGTCGTGGCTGACCAGGACCACGGTGCCGGCGAACTCGGCCAGCGCGTTTTCGAGCACCTCGCGGGTGGTCAGGTCCAGGTGGTTGGTCGGCTCGTCAAGCAGCAATACGTTGGGAGCTCGCAGCACCAGTCGCGCCAGCGCCACCCGCGCCTTCTCGCCGCCGGACAGCACCGCGATGCGCTTGTCGACCGTTTGGCCCGAAAACCCGAGCCCGCCCAGAACGCTGCGCACCGTCGGCACGGTGCGGTCCAGCGCCGCCGCGCGCGCCTCTTCGTACACCGAGCGCGCTGGGTCCAGGGTTTCCAATTGGTGCTGCGTGTAGTGTTCGCGCACCACGCCGCCGCCCAACTGCACCACGCCGCCCTGGGTGTCGGTGACGCCCGCCAGGATCTTGAGCAACGTCGACTTGCCGGCGCCGTTCGGGCCTACCAGCGCCACCTTGTCGCCGCGCCAGATGGTCAGCGAGCAATCGGTGTAGACGACGTTTTTGCCCCAGGACTTGCGCACATGCTCCAGGCGCAGGACCTCTTTGGCGGTGCGCGAGGCCTCGACAAAACGCAGGCCGATGTGCTGCGGCCCCGCCGCGTCCACCTCGACGTTTTCGAGCCGCTGCAGCATCTTGAGGCGACTCTGGGCTTGCTTGGCCTTGCTGGCCTTGGCGCGAAAGCGGTCCACGAACGCTTGCAGGTGTGCGCGCTGGCGGTCGACTTTGGCTTTGGCCGCGACTTGCTGGTCCAGGCGCTCCTGGCGACCCTCCAAGAACGCCTCGTAGCCGCCGACATACAGTTCGACGCCTTTCTTGCGCAGCTCGACGATGTGGGTCGGGATGCGGTTGAGGAAGTAGCGGTCGTGGCTGACGGCAACCACGGCGCCCGCGTAGTCCTCCAGGAACTCCTCGAACCACGCGAGGCTCTCCAAATCCAGATGGTTGGTCGGCTCGTCGAGCAGCAGCACCTCGGGGGCTTGCACCAGCAGCTTTGCGAGCGCCACGCGCATGCGCCAACCGCCGGACATGCGGGTCACCTCGGCGCCAAGGTCCTCGCGCAGAAAGCCCAAGCCGCCCAGCACCGTCTGCGCGCGCACCTCCAGGTCGTCGCCGCCGGCCTGGTCGAAGGCTACCATCGCCTTGTCCAGCGCCTGCAGCCCTTCGTCGCTGCCGGCCCAAGCGTGGTCGGACGCCATTCGCTCGTGCACCTGTGCCACGCGGTCCTTGGCGGCGCGCCAGCCGGGGACGCTATCGAGCACTGCGCGCAACACCGGACCCGTGCCGACGTCCTCGACGTCTTGCGGCAGGTAGCCGATGCGCATGGCCTTGGGCCGCTGCACCGCGCCCGCGTCGGCCTGAATCTCACCGCACAGGATGCGCAAGAGCGTGGTCTTGCCGGCGCCATTGGGACCCACCAGGCCATAGCGACGGCGCGGCAGGATCTGCCAGTGCACGTTCTCGAAAAGCAGTTGCGGGCCGTACTGTTTGGCGAGGCCTTGGAGTTGCAGCATCGGGTTCGCAGGCGGGCCGGGCAGGCGCGCGGGGGGCGGAGTCTAGGTCAGGTGCGGCCGCGGCGACACTGCCCGGCAATCCCGGACACACCTCGGACGCTCCGCACGCGGTCGGCCGTCGATAAATTGCTGAAAACACGCAGCCTCGCCCATGGCACGCCCCTTGCACCCCGGGCTCTCACCGCGGCGCCGACGAATGGTTCGCCGGCCCGCGGTTCACTGGGGCGGCCGGATCCGCCCCGAGGAGTGTTGCCATGACTGCCCATCCCTGCCCGCACTGCGGCGCCCCCAACCTTTCGCGGCTCGCGCCGTGCCGCGCATGCGGATTCGACCCGGTCCGCGCAGTGACTGAGGCGGCAAGCCTGGCCGCCGCCGAGGAACCAACCCAACCGGTCGCGGCAACCGCGGCGGATGCGGGGGCCGCGGACACGAGGTTCGCGCGCGTCGTCTGGTGGCAACGCCTGGCCATCGAACTGGCAGGCCTGAACATCGTCTGGTTTTTCGTGCCCGACGAGGCCTGCGGCGACTGGTCTGGGTTGGTCTCGTTGGCTCTGGCGGTCGGCCTGTTCGCAGCGTCGATGGGTCTGGTTGCCGCGCTGAGCAATCTCGGACAAGCCGTCGGCTGCACCTTGCTGACGGGAGCGCTGGCCTACGCATTCGGCGGCAGCGTCGTCGGGTGGGTGGCGCTGCTGACATCAGCCTACGCCGGCCTCGCGGCACTGCGGGTGTTTCGCCGGCACGGTGTGACGGTGGGCCTGCTGGGCCCGCGCTTGCCGGCAGGCCACCGCTGTGCACCCGGTCGCACACGCCGCGCCCTGGGCTGGGCCCTGACGGCCGCCGTGATCGCCAGCATCCCCGGGGGCCACTTCTGGCGCCAGTACGAGCGCCGCGCCGCCGACGCCACCGAGCCGGTGACGATCCAGGGCATGACCTTCGACAAGCCAGTGACGTGGACGGTCGCGCGCAGTGAAGGTCGTGACCACATCGACTCCGCTGAACCCAGGACGAGCTTGGCGATTCAAGCGGTGGCTGCGGATGAGGCCAAAGCGGTGCCGGCCGACCTCGCGCGGGGCGGAGCCGGTCTGACCTGCGGCGCCGCCCAAACGGAGTTGGCGGGTCAGGTGCAGTGGAGCCGCTGGCTGTGTTCCCGGCCCTCGCAACACGGAAAAGTGCGCGCCATCGTCCTGCTCGCCGTTCGACCCTCAGGTGAAGGTGCCGTCCTCATCGCGGTCAACCGCGAGGACGAGCCCATCAGCGCTCTGCACCGTACGATCGCGATGGCCCGCAGCTTGCGCTTCGAAGCCGCCCGCGCCGCTGCGGCCGGCCCGTAGCCCAGCATCCCCGCGACTCCGCGCAGCCGCCCGAACGCCCCAACCAGGCCTCGGGCGGCTTGGCGCGTTTTGGCGGCCACGGCGACGGGTGGACACAGGTGCCGCTGAACGCCGCCCGGCGTCGCCGCGTCAAAACGCCTCGCACCCGGCCTTGCCGCATTTGGCGCCGATGGGCGGTGGCGTCGCGGCGCACGTGTACTGCTTGCAGCCCAGCTTGCTGGCGGTCTTGGCGAGCCCATCCAACTGAGCCTGTGAAAACCCCTTGTTGACGGCGACGCCGTGCACGCCCAGGCCAACTGTGCAGCGGGCCTTGAGCAGGTGGCAGTCGCTGTCGGCAGCACACGGCGCGTGGTGGCCGACGAGGTAGAAGAACGCGTCGTATACGCCCTGGCACGACCCGAAGCCGCTGGTGCAGCCCACGCCGGCCGGACCGGCTTGGACGCAGGGACCGTCGGCCGGGCAGGGGGCGGTGTTCCAGCAGCCCACCGAATTGCAGGTATAAACGGCCGTGACCGTGCCGGCGCCGCCGCAGAGCGCCGTGCCCTTCTTGCACGCATCGGCTTGGCCAGGAGGCGGCGAACCGGTCTTGGGGTCACAGAGGATGCCCACCGCGTCAGGCGGACCACCGTGGTCGGCAGCGGGGCCGTCGCTGCGCACGTCCTCCGGGCGCGTGTCGGCCGACGCAGCGGCATCGGCTGCGCCAGGGCTCGTGTCGGAGGCGGCGGCCTGCGCGTCGACGGCGTCGAGCCCAGTTGCACCGCCGGCGTGGGACCCGGCGACGGATGCCGGTTCGGCACAGGCCGGCACCAGTACGGCGAGCGAGATCAAAAGGGCTTGCGTCTTCATGGGTCGCAGGGTAGCGGGCGGAGCCGCAGTCGGCAACCTCTTGGAGGGTGTGTTCAAAAGAAGGCCGACTGCGGCTCAGGATGCATCCCGGCACGCGTTGTTGCTCCTTGCTCCCTCCCAGCGGCGTGCCCGAAGCACGCCTCAGTCCGTCGCCGCGTCGCGCCTCGCCTTCCGGGCGCCTCCTGACCCTCGTATCCGGCATGTTCGGAATACACCCTCTTACGGCGCAGCCACCAATTGCCAGATGCGACCCAGAAAATCGCCGACCAGCAGCTCGCCGTCGCGGTCGCGGCCAAAGGTGGTCACCAAGCCGTCGTGGCCGCCGAGCCAATACACCGCCGCCTCGCGGCCAGGGTCGTGGTCGGGCGGCACATCCACCGCCCACAGGTGGCGCACCGCGAAATCGCCGAAGACGTATTTGCCGGCAAGTGCCGGAATCGCTCGGCCCTCGTACACGTAGCCACCCGTCACCGAGATGTGGTCCGGGTGGCGGCCCTGCCAGAAGGGCTCGCGCAAGCCCGCCAATTCGCAACCTTGCGCGGGCTCGAAACACGCCCTGCCCTCCTTGCGCCGCCAGCCGAGGTTGCAGCCCTTGCACGCGAGGCTGATTTCCTCGCGCCTGTCCTGGCCGACATCGGCGACGATGAGGCGCCCCAGCGAGTCGAAGCTGTAGCGCCACGGGTTGCGCAGGCCGAGCGCCCAGACCTCCGGCGCATGGCCGGGCTTGCCCACGAAAGGGTTGTCGGCGGGCACGGCGTACCGGCCGCCGCGGGCCACCGGCCGGACGTCGATCCGAAGCATCTTGCCGAGCAGCGACGCCGGGTTCTGGCCGTGGTCGTGGGGATCGCCGCCCGATCCGCCGTCCCCGAGCCCAACGTAGAGCATGCCGTCCGGCCCGAAGGCCAACTGGCCGGCATTGTGGTTGACGTACGGCTGGGCGATGCTCAAGGCGCGCTGGAAATGCACGGCGGGCGGATCAGGCAGGCCTCCGGGCGTCGGCGACTCCGGCAATCGCCAAGCGTCGATCGCGGTGAAGTCGCCCTCGCCAATGCGCACCACACTGTTGGTCCACGCGAGGCGGTTGGTCGCGAACTCCGGATCGAAGGCGAGGCCCAAGAGGCCCTGTTCGGAAGCAGTCAGCACCTCGGCCCGGATCAGCACCTTGCGCCGCGCGGTCTTGCGGTCGAGCCACCACGCCGTGCCCTGCTTTTCCACAACGACCAGCCAATGCGCGGGCAGTGGCGCTGGCGCCGCTTGCAAGTCGGTCACCTGGTCAAAGCCGCTGGCGATCTCGCGGAGCGCAGTCGGCAAGCGCGGCAGGCGCGGCGGCGCGGACGGGGCCTGGACGTGGACCTGCCACAGGAAGCCGACCTCTTCGCGACGCCACAGCAAGAGCAACGCGACTGCGAGCAGGGAGGAGAGCAGAACGAGGCGGCGACGGGGCATGGGCGACCGCAAGCGCGACCGGTGCGCGCGCAGAGCGTAGTTCAGGCGCGGGCATCGGACGAGTGGCTCGTCCAGATTGCGCAACCGTTTGCCAGGGAATGCCGATGCGCACCGCGGATGACACCGCGACGTGACCGGCGTACGCTCAGGCCGACCGCCTGACGCGGTGCGAGGTCGGAATGCACGCGCACGGCCCCATCCGGTGGGTCGCGGCGGGGTCGCTGGCGATCGCCCTGGCGTGCAGTGCGCCGGTCGAGCGCGGATTCGGGTCAGCGTGCGCCAACGGCGCCGAGTGTGCCTCCGGCGTGTGCGCCCAAGGTGCGTGCAGCAAGCCATGTACGACGTCCGCAACGTGCGCCGGCCATCTGTGCGTGGCGGGCCTGTGCACGCCGAGCGACAAGGTGCCGTGCAACGGCGACGATGTCTGCGAAGAACGCGTTCTGCCATCCGGCCCCTGCCAAGTTGCACGGTGCCAACAGCACCTCTGCCGCCTGGTGCCCCGGCCCGAATCGACGCCTTGCGGCGACAGTCTGTGCGAGGTCCCCAAGGCTTGCGTCCTGGGCGTGTGCAGCGCGACGCCGGGAGCGGCGACCCCCGTGTGCGACGACGGCAACACCTGCACCCACGATGGATGCAGCCCGCAGATCGGCTGCACCGCCGTCCCCAACGCTCTGCCCTGCGACGACGGCAAGTTCTGCACCGCGGGCGAGGCATGCGCGGCCGGAGCCTGCAAGGGCGGAAAGCCGGTGGCGTGTGGCGACGGCAGCGCGTGTGCCATTGCACTATGCAGCGAATCGGCCAAGGGCTGCACCACCACCAAGCCGAGCGGCGGCCCATGCGAAGACGGCGACCCGTGCACCGCGGGCGACACCTGCAAGGACGGCGTCTGTCTGGCCGGCAAGGCGGCTGCGTGCGACGATGGCAAGCCGTGCACAGCCGACAAGTGTAGCCCTGGCGGCCAATGTAGTTCCGTTGCGGTCGCGGACGGCACGGGCTGCCAGGATGGCGACGCGTGTACGACCTCGGACCTTTGCCAGGCCGGTGGATGCGTCGCAGGCGCCGCGATGGCCTGCAACGACGACAAGCCGTGCACGCAGGACGCGTGCCAGGCGGGCAAGTGCGCCTTCGTTGACGCGGGTCCTGGCGCCCTGTGCGACGACGGCGACCCGTGCACGGGATGGGGGGTGTGCCAGGCCGGCACGTGCGGAAAGGGCGAACTCGGGGTCTGGTCGCAGGTGCAACCCGTCGTCCCCAACACACCGACCACGGCGGTCGCCGTCGATGTCCGCGGCGGCGTCGTCTATCTGACCGGCTCCGAATCTTCGGCGGGCAAGTTCGAGGTTGCGCGGTACGTGGTCACCACGGGCGGCGTCGCGCTCGCAGGCGAGAACTTCAGCGATGCAGGGTACGGACTCGCCGCCGCCGACGCCACCTGGATGCCGCAGCCAGGTACTGCGGGCGCACACGTGGCCGTCGGGGCGGCGAGCAAGGCCGGGGCGGCCATCGCAGGGTTCGCAGTCCTGTTTCCCCTGGACGGCAAGGTGGCCCCCAAGATGGCCGTAGTGGCCGATACGTTCGCGGCCGTGGCCAAGCCGCTGCGGTGGACGGCGGTCGACGCTGAACTGCCGCACATCTGGGTCGCGGGCGAATACGGAGCACCCGATCCGACCAAGCCGTACATCGGCCGGTTGACCGCGGACCTTGGTCTGGCGATGCAGACCGTGCTGGAGGAAACGACGCAGGGCGGCGACGTCATCGAGACCCACGACATCGCTGTCGATCCAGCAGGTGCGGGCGCAATCGTGGTAGGGCGCATTTCGAACGGCTTCGGGCAGTCCGGCTACGTGCGCCGCGTCCACCTCAACTTGCAACCTGATTGGAAGGCGCCGACGGCGGCCGATGCGGCCTGGTACGCCATCGAACCCTCGGGTGGGTCCTGGATCGTCGCCGGAGCGCGGCTCAAGCCCAACGGGCTTTCGGCAATCGCGGTGGCCGAGTTGCTGGCAGACGGCACCTGGGGTTGGCAGCAGGAACACACCGTCGGCCAGCACGCCACCGCCCTCGCGCTGGCCGTCGCCCCGGCAGGCACCGCCCTGTACGTCGCTGGCTGGACCATCCCCGAACCCGGCAAGCTCGCGGCGCCGCTGGTGGGGCGCCTGACGCCGCTGGGCGCGCTGGTCGAGTTCTCGGTGCTGGGAACGGACGACAAAGCAACGCTGCAGGCCGTTGCGCTCAACGAGGCTGCGACGCAGGTGGTGGCGGTGGGCGTCCACGGGCCCAACGAATTCAATTCCGGCGCGATGGTGGTTGCCGGCAACGCCTTTGCCCAACTGGCGTGCCTGGACGCGGGCGCGTGCACCGGACAACCCGCAGCAGCGTGCAACGACGGAAAGCCTTGCACGTTCGACAGTTGCACCAAAGGCAAGTGCAGCCACCTGCCCATGCCCGACGACGCGCCGTGCGCAGCGGCGGCGGTGTGCAAGACGGGCGTCTGCGGATTCTGACCGGGCCGGCCTCGCGCGCATGTGCCGTTTGTGCCGATCATGCGCTCGGACCGCGGGCAATCCATGAACCTTTGTGAACGAGCGCCCTTCCAATCCTGCAGGAACGTGGAGATCGCCCGTGCTCTCGGCTAGCCTGCCGCCTTCAGCGCGCGCCCGCGCAAGCTCGATGTGCAGCTCGGAGGACCCCGTGACGACCGCCCCCTATCGCCGATGGCACGTGTCGCTGTGTGCAGTGGCCTTGGTCGCCGCAGCATGTGGCGAAGATGCCGCCGTCTCTCCCGAACCGATCGCTGGCGCAGATGCCTCGGCCGACTCTGCCGTCAGCGAAACCGTCGCGACCGCGGACGGCGCCTCCGCGGACCTGGGCACGGTCAGCGACGGCGGCGGACCTGGCGATGCGGGCCAAGCCGGCGATGGTGCGGGCACGGGCGACGGTTCAGGGGGCGGCGACGCGAGTGTGGCGGATCCGGACCCTTCGGCCGACGCCGATGCGACCGCCGGCCCCGAGACGCCGACGCCCGACGACACCGGGACCGGGACCGACGCGGTGACGCCCGAAGACGCGCTCCCGGCCACCGACGCGGTGACGCCCGAAGATGTGCAACCGGGCACTGACGCTGTGACGCCCGAAGATGTGCCACCGGGCACTGATGCGGTGACGCCCGAAGACAGCGGCGGCGCCAGCGATGCCGCGACCCCCGACGACGCCCAAGCGGGCAGCGACACCGCGACGCCCGAGGACACCGGGGGCGCCAGCGACGCCGCCACGGACGACGGCGGCGGCGCGTCCGATGCGGCGGTCGGCGACGGCGGCCCAGCTGACGATGCCGCAGCCGACGTGCCGGTTGTCGTCAAGCCCTCTCCGCAACTGTGCAACCCGTGCAACGCCACAGTCGATTGCGGCGATGGCGGCGCGTGCGTGAGCCACGGCGACGTCGGCAGCTACTGCGGCATGGGCTGCAAGACCGACGGCGACTGTCCGGGCGGCTTTGCGTGCAAGGGCGTGCCGACCGTGGACAAGCTGACCGCCCAGCAGTGCGTGCCGGCATCGGCAGCGGGTGCGCCGGCCGAGGCGATCGGCCTGTGTACCTGCAACGACACCGCGGTGGCCAAAGGCCTCAAGACCGCGTGCGTTTATTCTGCGGACGGCAAGTGCAAGTTCGCGTCGACCGCGACCTGCCTCAAGGCCGGCGACAAACCGACCGCGTGCGCGCCCGTCACCCCGAGCACCGAGGTGTGCAACGGCATCGACGACAATTGCGACGGCCAGATCGACGAACCGGTCGCCTGCGACGACAAGAACCCGTGCACAAAGGACGCGTGCGGCGCCGCCGGCAACTGCACGAACACGCCGACCGACGGCGCGTGCGACGACGGCGACTCGTGCACCGAAAGCGATGTGTGCGTTTCGGGCGCTTGCGCCCCTGGCAAAGCCAAAGTGTGCGCCGACGACGGCAACCCGTGCACCGACGACTTTTGCGTCAAGGGCAAGGGCTGCGCCAGCGAGAGCGCCGAAGGCAAGCCCTGTACGGCAAGCGACGGCGTGTGCGCGACGGGCACCTGCCAAGCCAGCAAGTGCGTGGTGGTCGCTGGCGCCACCTGCGACGACAAGAACCCTTGCACCAAGGACACCTGCGACGCCAAGACCGGCAAGTGCCAGTATGCCGCCGACGGCGACGGCAGTGCCTGCGACGACGGCACGGCGTGCACCGAAAGCGATGCGTGCGCGGCCGGCAAATGCGCGGGCAAAGCGGTCACGTGCGACGACGCAAACCCCTGCACCACCGACACCTGCGACGCCCAGAAGGGCTGTGCGACCGCCAACGCCGATGGCGCCGCCTGCAACGACGGCGACCTGTGCACCAGCGGCGACGCCTGCAAGGACGGCAAGTGCGCGATGGGATTGCCGGTGTCGTGCACCAGCGCCGATGCGTGCAGCGTGGCAGCGTGCAACAAGTCGACTGGCATGTGCGCCATCACGGCCGCCGCCGACGGCGCCGCGTGCGACGACACCAACGCCTGCACGACCGGCGACGCGTGCGCCAACGGCGCGTGCGGCGGCAAGACGCTGAACTGCGACGACGGCAACGCGTGCACCGACGACCAGTGCAATCCGGCCAAAGGCTGCGCGCAGGCTGCCAACACCGACCCGTGCGAAGACGGCAACGCCTGTACAGCGGGCGACGTGTGTGGCGCTGGCGCCTGCAAGGCCGGAAAGGCCAACGACTGCGACGACAAGAATCCCTGCACCACCGACAGTTGTGACCCCAAGACCGGAACGTGCGCCAACGCCAACCAAGCCGGACCGTGCGACGACGGCAAGGTCTGCACCACGGGCGACGCCTGCACCGACGGCGCCTGCGCGGGCACGCCCGATGCGTGCGACGACGGCAACCCGTGCACCATCGACAGTTGTGACCCGAAGGCGGGCTGCCAGCACGCCCCAGGCCAGGCCGTGTGCGACGACGGCGATGCCTGTACCGTCAAGGACGCCTGCGTCAACGGCAAGTGCGCGGGCACCGCGGGCCAGATCGTCTGCGACGACAAGAACGCGTGCACCAGCGACGGCTGCGACCCCAAGGCCGGATGCGTGTTCGCCAACAACGCCAACGCCTGCGACGACGGCAACCCCTGCACGGACAAGGACACCTGCAAGGACGGCAAATGCCAACCGGGAGCCGCCACCTGCCAGTGCAAGACTTCGGCGGACTGCGCCAAGCTCGAAGACGGCAACCTGTGCAACGGCACCCTGGTGTGCGACACCGGAACCTGCAAAGTGGACCAGAAAACCGTGGTCGTGTGCGGCACCACCGGCAATACCGAGTGCAGCCAGCAGCAGTGCGAGGCAGCCACCGGCAAATGCGGACTCAAGGCCGTCAGCGACGGCACCCAGTGCAACGCCGACAGCAGCGTGTGCACAGTCGGCGACGCCTGCGCAGCGGGCAAGTGCGTCCCGGGCAAGAGCCAGGTCTGCGACGACAAGAACGCGTGCACCAAGGACGCCTGCGACGCGGTCAAGGGCTGCGTGGCCACAGCGCTGACGGGCACGCCGTGCGACGACGGCTCGCAGTGCACCACCACCGACACCTGCAAGGACGGCAAGTGCGCGGGCGCGCTCAAGGTCTGCGACGACAACAACGTGTGCACCAACAACACCTGCGACCCGGCCAACGGCTGCGCCTATCCGGCCAACACCGCGCCGTGCAGTGACGGCAACGCCTGCACCCTGCAAGACCTGTGCAAGGACAAGGCCTGCGCGTCCGGCGCCGCCAAAAACTGCAGCGACAACAACATCTGCACGACAGACAGTTGCAACACGACCAACGGCGCGTGTGGCTACGCCTTGGCTGACGGCGTCACCTGCACCGACGGCAACGCCTGCACCAGCCCCGACAAGTGCCTCGCGGCCAAGTGCGTGGCGGGGGCCGCCAAAGTCTGCAACGACAACCAGGCATGCACGGCCGACAGCTGCAACACCACCACGGGCAACTGCGTCTTCGCGCCGATCATCGGCTGCGGCGGCAATTGCGCCAAGAACGGCGACTGCCCGAGCGACGGCAACCCGTGCACCAACGAGATCTGCGATGCCCTGAGCAAGAAGTGCGCCACCACGCTGGCCAGCGACGGCACGCCGTGCGACGACGGCAGCGCCTGCACCGCCCTGGAAAGCTGCCTCAAGGGCAAGTGCACCGGCGGCAAGCAGACCAACTGCGACGACAGCAACGCGTGCACCGCCGACGTGTGCCTGCCCGCGACCGGCGGCTGTGCGCACAACAACCAGCCGGGCGCGTGCAGCGACGGCAATGCGTGCACAGCCAACGACACTTGCGCCCAGGGTGCCTGCCAGGCGGGCAGCGCCGTGACCTGCAACGACAACAACCCGTGCACGGCCGATAGTTGCGACAAGGTCAGCGGCAAGTGCAGCAACACGGCCATCGCGGGCTGCGCGCCCAGTTGTGCGGCCGACAAGGACTGCCCGAGTTTGAACGACCCGTGCATCGTCAACTTCTGCGACCTCGTCGCCAAGAAGTGCGCCAGCAAGTCCGCCGCCAACCTGACGGCCTGCGATGACAAGAGCCTGTGCACCGCGCTCGACCTGTGCGTCAATGGCAAGTGCACCGGCCAGAACCCGAAGGCGTGCAACGACAACAATGCGTGCACCAACGACGTGTGTGTGGCGACGACGGGCAACTGTCAGAGCACCAACAACACCGCCCAGTGCAACGACGGCAACGCGTGCACCGGCCCGGACGTGTGCAAGGACGGCAAGTGCGGCGCCGGGCCGGCCAAGGTGTGCGACGACAACAACGCCTGCACCACCGACAGTTGCACCACCGCCAACGGCAACTGCGTGTACACGCCGATCGCCGGCTGCGGCAACTACTGCGCCAAGAACAGCGACTGCAAGGAAGACACCAACCCCTGCACCACCGCCACCTGCAACACCAACAACAAGCAGTGCTACTTTGCACTGGTCGCCAACGACACCGGTTGCGACGATGGCAACGGCTGCAGCGCGGTCAGCTTCTGCAAGAACGGCACGTGCGCTGGCGGCAACTACAAGGTGTGCAACGACAACAACGTGTGCACCAGCGACGCCTGCGACGCCAAGAGTGGCAACTGCGTGTATACGCCGCTGTCGACCGGCTCGTGTACCGACAACGCGCCGTGTACCGTCGGCGATGCGTGCGGCGCGGGCAAGTGCGTACCCGGCGCACCCAAGGTCTGCAACGACAACAATGCGTGCACGACCGACGCCTGCGACAAGGCGACCGGCAATTGCACCTACACGCCCATCGGCGGCTGCGGCAACTACTGCTACAAAGATGGCGACTGCAAGGACGACGGCAACGTGTGCACGGCGACGGTGTGCAACCTGACGAACAAGCTGTGCACGCATCCACCGGTCAGCACGCCGACCAATTGCAGCGACGGCAAGCCATGCACCGTCGGCGACACATGCAAGGGCGGCGTCTGCACGCCGAGCGGTCCCAAGCCATGCACTGACAACAATGCGTGCACCTCGGACCTGTGCGAGCCCAACACCGGCGACTGCCTTTTCGTCAACCAGGACGGCAAGGGCTGCGACGACGGCGTGCCCTGCACCGTTCAGGACGTGTGCCTCGGAGGCAAGTGCGCGGGCGCCAAGAAGAACTGCGACGACGGCAAGACCTGCACCGCCGACAGTTGTGACGCCAAGACCGGTGTGTGCCTGAACACCCCGATCGTCGGATGTGGCGGCAACTGCGCGGCCGACAAGGACTGCAAGGACGACGGCAACGTGTGCACGGTCGAGTACTGCACCGCCAACAAGAAGTGCGACGTCAAGGCCGCGGCCGACGGCACCACCTGCAACGACGGGTTGCTGTGCACCGACAAGGACGTGTGCAAGGCCGGCACTTGCGCCGGAACCGCCAAGAATTGCAGCGACAACAATGTGTGCACCGACGACAAGTGCGACCCGGCCAAGGGCACCTGCTTCCAGGTCAACAACCAAGCCGGATGCGAAGATGGCAACCCGTGCACGGTCAACGACTTCTGCCTGCAAGCCAAGTGCAACACCGGCAGCGCCAAGAACTGCGACGACGGCAAGAAGTGCACGACCGACACCTGCGACGCCAAGTCCGGCGCATGTGTGCATACGCCGATCGCCGGCTGCAACTGACGCGGGCACCGTGCGCCCGATCCGCCGCGAAGAGCGCGCCGCCACAGCGGCCATGTTGGCCCGGTCGTTCGACGGCGACCCGATGTTCCGGTACCTCCTGCCCGACGAGCGACGGCGGGCGTCGTGGCTGCCCTACCTTTTCAGCGGCGTGGTGGCGCAGACCCAGCCCCATGGCGGGGCGTGGACGCCGGGCGATGGACTCGACGGGGCCGTCCTGCTGGCCGAACCCGGGCAGTATCCGTTTGCCTGGACGCACAGCCTGGGGTACTTGCTGCGCTTCTGGGACCGGCCAGGCCTTCCGCTGCCGACCTGGCACCTCGCCTGGGCCGGCATGCCCGTTCAGCGCGCCATCGAACGGATGCACCACAAGGCGCCGCACGTGTACGTGTATGTGATCGGTGTCGACCCCGACCGTCAGGGCACGGGCGCGGGTGGCACTCTGATGCGCCACGCCGTCGGCCGGGCCGATGCGCTCGGCGTGGACCTCTATCTGGAGACGACCAACCCCAAGAACCTCGGGTTCTACCGGCACTTTGGCCTGGAGGTGACGGCCGAGGCGGTGGTGGCCACGGGAGCGCCGCCGATTTGGGGGATGGTGCGCAAGGGTGGTGGCGGGCTGCAGTAGGCAAGCCCCCCTCCGCCCCGATCCGCCGCTTCGGTCCCATCTCGGCGTTGCTTCGCAGGATTCCCTCGCACCTTGAGCTGCATCCCGAAGCTGCAACCGGGCAGGGGCCTGGGGGATTCGGCTACTGAGTCCCGGTCGTGCGCTCCGCTTGTCCGCCCCGGCCCGCCCGCGTAAGCTGACGTTGCGCGCGCTCTGCCGCGCCGTCCAAAACATGCAGGCCAGTGCTACGCCATCCCTATTGGTCGACCACCCTATCGGGATGGAGCGGCGGAGGCGCACCGCTTGGATGTTCGCCCTGGTTGCAGCCGCGAGTTCGGCGGCGTGCGCATCGGCACCACCGAACCCCTTGCGTGCGCAGACGGCGACCGAGGTGGTCACGGACATTAGCCTGGCAGCCGAGGCGGCGACCGCCAGCGACGCGGCACAAGCCCACGCGAACGAGGACGCCCAAGACGCCGCCGTCGACGAGGCCGCGGACGCGCCAGGCCCGACCGAACCGTGGGCCGACACCGGGGATCCCACAGAGGCCGACGGGACCGCGTGCGCCGGACCTGACGGCGCAATGGTCGATGTGGCGGACTCCGTCCCCGACGCCCCGCCCGACATCCTGCCTGACGACCCGACGGATGCCTTGGCGAACACAGCACCTGAAACCGCGACGGACGGCACAGGCGTCGATGCGCAAGAAGCCGCGCCACCCGCCGACGGAATCCCGGTTCCGGCGGATGGGCCGAAGGACGGCACGGCCGCCGCGGACGCCGGTGCCGAAACAGGTGCTGCGCCGTGCACGCCGACCGCCTGCGACGATGGGCAGGCGTGCACCCAGGACGTGTGCGACGCCGCCACCGGTGCGTGCGAGCACCTGCCGCTGACAGGTTCCTGTGCCGGGGGATCCGGCGTCTGCGCGCAGGGCAAGTGTTGCACGCCACTGTGCGCGGCCGGGCCGTGCAGCGTCGACGGCTGCGGGGGCCTATGTCCCTGTCCGGCGGCCCAGGTCTGCCACGCCGGCGCGTGCATCGCCGATCCGGAATGGAGCGATTGGCCGGCACCGCCCGATGGACCCACGGCCTATACCTTCACGGCCGATGTCGTCAGTGACAGCGTCACCAAGCTGAACTGGCAGCGCGCGGCCATGCCAAGCACCATGACCTGGCAAGAAGCCCTCGCCGCGTGCGATGCCCTGGTGCTAGGTGGGTTCAGCGATTGGCGATTGCCGAGCGCGACGGAGCTTTTCTCCATTGTCGACTTGACCCGTCTGGCGCCAGCCATCGAGCCCGTTGCCTTTCCCGATACGGTCGCGGCGCCATTCTGGTCGGCCTCACCGCACGCCAAGTCGCCAAACCTCGCGTGGGCGGTCGATTTCGCCAATGGCCGCATCGATTTCGGGCCCTACTCGACCTGGCAGGCGCGGCGTGTGCGCTGCGTGCGGTCGCCGATCAAGGCACCAGGGGGCCAGGGATGAGCGTGCGCGCGACCACGGCTGTGGCGGTGGCTGTCGCCCTGCTGCACGCGGAGGCATCCATCGCCAAGGCACCGCCGGGTCGCTACACCCTGGATGCCGACACCGCACAGGACATCGTGACAGGACTGCGGTGGCAGCGCGCGACGCCGGCCGGCAAGTTGGATGCGGCTGGCGCCAAGGCGTACTGCCAGGGCTTGTCGCTGGGCGGCTACTCGACCGGTTGGCGATTGCCGAACTTGCGCGAACTGGTGAGTCTGGTGGACCGCCGCGCGACCATTCCGGCCATCGACGCCACTGCGTTTCCGGGAACCAAGAGCGACATGTACTGGAGCGCAACCCCGCATGCGGCAAAGCAGGGTCTCATGTGGGGCCTTGCGTTCAACCACGGCGACAGCTATTTCCAGCAGCCGGACTACCCGGCGTGGGTGCGCTGCGTTCGTTGAACGCCTACGGGGCACCGGGGCTTTGGCTTAGGGACTGGAAAATAATAAGTCGATCACTCTCACATCAGGACGGAGCCGCGAGTCGGACCTTTGGTCCGCGAGCTGGCGACCCACGGAGCAAGCAAACGGGCCCGAGAAATGATTGAGTAAATCATTTCCTGGCCCTTAGG
>VGRO01000132.1 GCA_016875335.1 Deltaproteobacteria bacterium
CATCGGCGCCATCGACATCAACATCAAGAACATGTTTCGGTTTTCTCCGCTGGCCCACACGGGCGAACACCTGCACGTGCAGTGCGGCGACCTGAGCGCCGTGGACGTCGTCCGCAACCTGCCGCGCATGTCGGGCGGCCAGCCGATGCAGATCGCCCACTACGTGACCCGCCAGGCCCGCCACGTGCGGGTGGCGCCGCGCGACGGCAAGACCCTGGACCCTGTCATCGACGGCGAGCTGTACTGGGGCCTGCAGCACTGTGAGGTCGCGATCGGGCCCAAGGTGCCGGTCCTCAAGCTGCAAGCGCGCGATTGACCGCGCCGTGGCGCGCAACGGCGGTTTTTTCGCAGCGGCCGCTCCGCCAACTTGACGCTCCGGCTGCCCGCAGGCGACGCTCGCGCCATGCATACGTCGCGCCTGCACCGGCACACCGTCAACATCAACCCGCCGACCGAGCGTTTTGCCGCACT
Organism: Deltaproteobacteria bacterium; assembly: GCA_016875335.1. GTDB lineage: Bacteria > Myxococcota_A > UBA9042 > UBA9042 > UBA9042 > SXRM01. Next base: position 472 of record VGRO01000132.1, read on the forward strand.
GCGCCCCGAGCCGGGCGCGTCGCCCGGGACGCTGCGTTCCGATCCGGAAGCGGTGCCGACCGCCCTGTATGTGATCTGGTACAACGCGCACCATTTCGAAGAGAAGCGCTTGATGGGCCTGCACGAGCTCGACACCCTGTCGCGGCCCGCTGCAAGTTTGCTGTGGCTCGATGTGCGCGGGCTGAAAAACCACGAATTGCTGCAGGCGGTCGCCTCGCGCTTCGACGTGCACCCTCTGGCCCTGGCCGACGTGGTCAATGTGCCGCAGCGGCCCAAGACGGAGCTGTACGACAAGCACTTGCTGGTCATCGCCCACATGGCGCTTTTGGTTTCGGCCCATGCGCCAAGTGCCCGCGGCGCTGGCGACCCGCGCGTCGGCGAAAGCGAGTTGCACATGGAGCAGGTCAGCGTCCTGCTCGGCAAGAACTTCGTGCTGACCTTCCAAGAGAGCGACGAGGACGGCGACGCCTTTGAGCCCGTGCGCCAACGCATCCGCCAGGCCCGCGGCAAGATTCGCGGTTCAGGCGGCGACTACTTGACGTACGCGCTGCTCGACGCCGTGGTCGACGGCTACTATCCGGTGCTCGAAGAATTGGCAAAAACATTCGAGGAGTTGGAGGAGCTTACCCTGGAAAAGCCAGCGCCGCAGACCGGCCAGCGCATCCACGCCCTCAAACGGGTGCTGTTGACCCTGCGGCGCGGCATCTGGCACCTGCGCGACGCCATGAGTTCGCTGCTGCGCGGCGAGGATCTCGAAGACGGCCAGGAATCGCTGATGCACCGCGGGACGCTGGTGTACCTGCGCGACGTGTACGACCACGTCGTACAGGTGGTCGACATGATCGAGACCTACCGCGAATTCGCCGCCAGCCTGATGGACGTCTACCTGTCGAGCGTGAACAACCGCATGAACGAGGTGGTCAAGGTCCTGACCATCATCTCGACGATCTTCTTGCCGTTGTCGTTCATCGCCGGCCTGTACGGCATGAACTTCGACACGCACCGTTCGCCCTGGAACATGCCAGAACTGCATTGGTTCTACGGGTACCCGTTCGCGCTGGGACTGATGGTGGTGGTCGCCGCCGGTATGCTCTATGCCTTTCGTCACTTCGGCTGGATCGGCAAGCCGCCGCGGTTGCCGCGCGACGACGCCTGATGCGGCCGGCGATTTGTGCGGCGACCCTGGGCTGGCTATGCTGCTCGCCGACCTCGAACCGGGAGCGTATCGCATGAAAAGGCACGCAATCTCAAGGTGGGCAGCGGCGACGGCCGGTTGCCTCTTGGCCGGGACCGCATGGGCCGAACCGGTGCAGATCGCCGCGCAGGGGCGGTTGACTTCGGGCGCCGGACCCGTCGCCGACGGCACCTACGCGCTGTCGATCGCCCTGTACCCGCAAGCACAAGGCGGCAACCCGGTGTTCGAAGAGCCGTTCCTGGCCGTGCCGATCCAGGCCGGCGTGTTCTCGATCGTGCTCGGCTCGCCCAAGTACCCGCTCGACAGTGCTGTCTTCGCCGCGGGCGGCCCGCTGTGGGTCGCCGTCACCGTCGGGGCCGACGAACTGCCGCGCGTGCCGTTGACCCGGTCACCGTTCGCCATCCATGCGCTGGTCGCCAAGGCCGCCCAGGACATCCAATGCACCGGCTGCATTGGCGAAGCCGATCTCGCCAAAGGGGCGGTGACGGGCGACAAGATCGCGGCGGGGGCGGTCGGCGCCAACCACACCTCGTTCAACTGGGCGGCCTCCGACGCGCCCGGTGGCCCCGCGATGTTCGCGGTCGATGCCAACAAGGCCAAGCTGGCCGAAGCCGCCAAGAATGCGGAAACGGCGGCCTTTGCCGACGAAGCCGGTGCCGCCAAGGGGCTCATGTGCACCGGTTGCGTCAAGGCCGCCCACCTCGCCACCGACGCCCTGGATTGGAAGAAGCTGCAAAACGTGCCCGCGGGGTTTGCCGACGGCATCGACGATTCGACCTCGGCCACCGAGATCGTCGCAGCGCTGGCCAAGAATGCCCCCGACCTCGCGCCGGGCACCAAGATCGCCGGGGCTCCCGCCGCGCGCATCCTGTCTACCGCGAACGCGTCGCTGGGGAGCGGCAAGTCCCTCCTCTTGGACAGCGGGTCGAAGTCGCCCGGCGTGCAGGCCCAGGCGTGGTTTCTCAACCCCGCGGACAACACCTGGATACTGGCAGCGGCCGGTGACCAGTCGGTGTTCGGCACGTGCAGCGACTGCGGCAATGGCGCAGACGGCGTGTTCAACCCGCAGTCGAACGCCAACTTGTCCACGTCCAAGAAGTGGCAGTTCACCGAATTGCTGATTCCCAAAGGGGTGGTGGTGACGGTCACCGGGTCGGCGGCGCTCGAGATCAAGGCCACCAAGCGCATCCAGATCGACGGCACCTTGGTGCTGGACGGCGGCAACTCGGCCGATTCCCAATCGGGCAGCAACGGCTGCTCGCCCAACAATGGCCAGAGCAGTCCAGGCGCGGCCGGGCCCGGTGGTCATCCCGGTGGAACCAGCACCTATGGCGTCTGGACATCGACGGCTGGCGGCGGCCCGGGAGGCGGCGCAGGCGCGGGCGACGGCAACAGCTACGGAAACGGTGGCGGCGGCGGCGGCGGTGGCTACGGCAGCGGCGGGAGCACCGGTGCCAAGGCCGGGGCCACCACCACGCAGGGACCTGGGGGCGCCGGCGGCGGCACCTATGCCGGCATCGCCAATGGTCAGTTGATCGGCGGGTCGGGCGGCGGCGGTGGTGGCTACGGCAGCGCCTACAACGCGGCCGGCACCGGCGGTGGCGGCGGCGGCGGCGCAGCCAAACTCGAAGCGCCCGAGATCGTGGTCACGGGCAAGATCAGCGCCAACGGCGGCAGCGGCGGCAAGCAGACGCTGTGCGACGGCGGCGGTGGCGGCGGCGGTTCGGGCGGCGCCATCTGGCTGCGCGCCGCCAAGGTCGATTTCGCCACCGGCACCCTGACCGCCAAGGGTGGCCAAGGCGGCGCGATCGACCTGCCCTCGGGGGCCGACGGCGGCATCGGCGGCGCGGGCGGCGACGGCCTGATCCGCGTCGACAGCCCGGGCGCCATCGCCGGCACGTCGGCGCCCGCGTTCTTCAAGGGCGACGCGGCCGGCCTCTCGGTCATCGGCGGCAACCACTTCGCCTTCGACCAGGTCGCGCCGGGTGTGGTCCGGTTGACCAACAAGAGCGGATCGCCGCAGAGCGTGGTGTTGGTCGTGACTTTCTAGCAGCCCTGTCGGACTATCGTCCGACAGGCTCTGTGCGCGGTGCCCCATTTGGGCCTGTTGCCGCCCCACCCCTGGCGATCGTACCCTCGGGCCGCCGCGCGCCTTGCCGGCCAAGAAGTCGCCGCCCATGCCCTCCCATCGACCCCCAACGGGCGTTCTCTGACCGATGCCCGCCGCCGGACCGCCCAAACCCGCGCCGAGCGAGAACCAGCGCATCCGCCGCGCTGCGTTGCAAGGGGCGGTCTTGCTTCTGGCAATCCACCTTTTCGGCATCGTCGGCTACCAATTCGTCGAAGGCTGGAGCTGGTTCGACGCCCTGTACATGACCGTCATCACCATCGCCACCGTCGGCTATGGCGAGGTCCACACCCTGTCCAGCGCAGGACGGGCCCTGACCATCGCGCTCATCTTCGCGGGCGTGGGTGTGCTCGGTTTCATGTTTGCCGAGGGCACCGACTTCATGGCCAGGGGTGGCCTGCAGGCCTATCGACGGCGCGACAGGATGAGCAAGATGCTGAACCAATTAGGCAATCACACCATCGTCGCCGGCTATGGGCGCTTGGGCACCGCGCTGGTCGAGGAGTTGCTCGCCCAAGGGACGCCGTTCGTGGTCGTCGATCGCGATCCGCACACTGTCGAGAAGTTGCAGGCAAACTCTCGGGTCGCGGCCCTGCGCGGGGATGCCAACGACGACGCGGTCTTGCGGCAGGCCGGCATCGACCGCGCCCATGCGTTGGTGTGCGCGCTCAGCGACGACGCCAGCAACGTGTTCCTGACCCTGACCGCGCGGGTGCTGACCCGCGAGTCCAATCCGCGCCTGGTCATCCACGCCAAGGTCGAGGACCCGTCGTCGCTGACCAAGCTGGAGCGCGCTGGCGCCAACTTCACCTTCTGCCCGTCGCGGGTGCTCGGCCACCGCATCGCCCACCAGATCCTGCGGCCGGCCACCACCGAACTGGTCGGCCTGTCCACGCGGCGCGGCGACGTCGAGTTGGCCATGGAAGAGACGCTGGTCCAAAAGATGGGCCCGGCGCGCACACTGCGCGACACGCCGCTGTGGGGCAAGGCTGACGTGCTGATCCTGGCCGTCAAGACCGAGGACGGCGACTTGGTCTTTCCGTCCAAGGGCGACATGAAGGTCGGCCCCGGCGACCGCGTCGTGGTGCTCGGCAAAACCGGGGTGCTGGACGAAGTGCTGGCTCAGCGTACCAGTTGATCGGGTGCTTTCAGCGGCCGTCCTCGCCGAACCGCACCTTGCCCTCGCCGTGCAGTTGCAGCGCAAGCGCCGTGCCCGCCACGACGACCAACGGCATCAGCAGGGGAATCCAGCCGAGCGCGAGGCCGGCCAGCCCAAAGCCCACCAGGCGGGCGCGCTCGGTCTGCAGGAGCGTCAACTGCTCGGCCAGCCTGCACTGGTGGTTGTCGAGCGCAAACGACAGCGCCATCGCCGACAGACCGAGCGCGTTCCAGCACGGCGCCAACACCGCCGACAGCGCGGCTCCTGCGGGCGGCACCACCAGACCTGCGACGAACGCAGTCGCGCCGATGATCACCGTCCCCGCCAGCTGCACCACGCCGATCGCCAGGCCGCGCAGCAGCCCCCGCACGGCTTCACGCGCCAGCGCCCCGAAAGACAGCGACGGCGGCGGTCGGCCGGTCAGCGCCTTTTCGGTGCGCTCGGCCAACAAACTGAACACTGGGGCGCACATCGGCAGCCCAAGAGGCGCTGCGACCGCGACGGCAGCGAACCACACCAAGACGTAGGCACACGCGCGGGCAAAGGCTTGCAGCGCCTGCTCCCACCACGCCGCACCGCCGCCGGGCACCAGCCAGCGCGCAACGTCCTGATCCCAGGTCGCGGCCTGCCACAGCGCGATCGCCCACACCAAGCTGTACACGGCGCTCGCGGCGCCGCACAGCAGCAAAACGTCGCCGTGGCGCAGCGCGATGCGGGGGCCGTGGGCGATGGCGCGCGCGCCCGACCAGGCGTTGGCCAGCGCGCTCGACGGGTCAGCCCTGGCCATGTGTTGCAGACCGCAGCACGGCATCGGCGCTGACCGCGCACAACGCATCGCGGCTGGCCTTGGTGAGCAGAAACCCCTGGCTCGCCATCGCCAAGAGCGGCCCGTCCCAGGTGCTGTCGCCCAGCGCTACGGCCGGTTGCGGCAAGCCGCGCGCCTGCCATGCAGCCACTTTGCCCCAGCCCACCGGTGCGGGTTCCACAGCGGCGCCGTCGCGCACCTCGATGCCCAGGATTCCGGTCGCGCGCAGACCGTGCGCCGCCACCGCCCACTGCACCACGGCGAGCGGCGAGGCCGAAACCACCCAGACCTGCACGCCGCGATCCGCGGCGGCGTGCAAGGCGTCGAAAAGCCAACGACGGGGCGCCACGCGGGCCAAGGTCGGCAGCAAAGCCAACCGAGCCTGCTGCGCTGGCGCGCGGTCGAGCACCTGCGCCGACCACCGGCACGCGCCCTGATAGTCGCCGCCGGACATCTGGTGTTCGTAGTCGGCAAAGTCCACGCAACCGGCGGGCCACGGATCGCCGGATTCGGCGCGGCGCATCACCTCATCGCCGACGTCGCCAGCCCACAGCGTCTCGTCGGCGTCGGTGGCGATGACCCCGCCGGGGGGCACGGCCGCCAGGGCGGCGAGGACTGTGGCGGCTTCGGTGACCGGTGGCAGGGCAGGCAGCGGCTCAACAGCATTCGTCATGCCCGTAGGATGGCACGGGGGCCCGCCGATGTCATCGCCCCGCCTGGGTCGCTGCGCCGCAACCGACTGAAACCGCGGGGGCTGGCCCACAAAACGTGGCGCATGCGACCGTCCGCTGCTACATTGGCCGCCGCGCACGGCCTGCGGGGCGGCAGACCGGGCGCGCGCGGAGCACGATGGCCGAAGGACCGATGAGCGTGGGCGGACAGGCGATCCTTGAGGGCGTGATGATGCGGTCGCCGCATTCGCTGGCCGTGGCGGTCCGGCGGCCCAACGGCGAAATCGTGGTCAAGGAAGACCGCTGGGTCTCGATCTGGGAGCGCGCCCGTTTCTTGCGCAAGCCGCTGTTGCGCGGCGCCGTTGTCCTTTTCGAGTCCCTGCACAACGGCATGAAGGCACTGACATTTTCGGCAGAGGAGGCCGGTCGCGGTCTCGATGCAGAGAGTCCAGACGCCAAGGACCAAGCGCCGCTGAGCGACATGGCGCTTTTCGGCACGATCCTCTTGTCGCTCGCGTTCGGTTTCGCCCTGTTCGCCGCGCTGCCGCACTTCCTGACCTGGCTCGCCGGCACCGTGCTCGGCAACGCGTCGCTGGCCTCGGGCAAGGACCTCGGGTTCCAGATCGTCGACGGCATCCTCAAGATCGGCGTGCTCGTCGGCTACCTCGCGCTCATTTCGCGCATGCCGGACATCCAACGGGTGTTCCAATACCACGGCGCCGAGCACAAGAGCATCTACTGTTACGAGGACGGCAAGGCCCTGACCGTGGACAACGCGCGCAGCTACACGACGCTGCATCCGCGCTGCGGCACCAGCTTCTTGCTCATCACCGTGGTCGTGTCGATCCTCTTGTTCAGCGCAGTGTTCCCGCTGTTGCCGACCCTGTCCGAGACCAAGTGGTTGAACCAGTTGGCCTACGTGTTCATCAAGGTTCCGCTGATGTTTCCGGTTGCCGGCATCGCCTATGAGATGACGCGCTTGAGCGCCCGCCATCCCGGCAACCCCATCGTGCGCGTGTTCACCTGGCCGGGGCTGCAACTGCAGCACATCACCACCCGCGAACCCGACGACACCCAACTGGAAATCGCGTTGGTTGCCTTGCAGATGACGCTGCGTCGCGAAATGGCCTTGCAGGCTGGCGTCGCCTTGCAAGCGCAGCAAGAGCCGGTAGTGTTCGCGTCCTACCCGGCGTTCGTGGCCGCGACCGAGCCGCCCGTGCACGGCATCGCGCTGGCCGCGTAGCTCAGGCATACTGCCGCGCCCCGGGCGCAAGACATTCTTGCGCTGCGCGGGATGCGGACCGCTCTGGGCTGCCCCCGAGCGCCCGCTGCGGATCGCCGAGGCCCCCCGATGTTCGACCGACTCGCCCGCGTGGCGCTGCGCTACCAGGAACTGGGCGACGCGCTGGCCACCAACGAAATAGCCGCCGACCCCGACAAGTCGATCAAGCTCTTGCGCGAGCGCGCCAGCATCGAGCCGGTGGCCCTGGCCTACACGCGCTGGCAGCAACTGGGCCAGCAGATTGCCGACACCGCGGCGCTGGCGGATGCCGAGACCGACGCCGAGATGCGAGAGCTGGTGCGCGAGGAGCTGGCGCAGTTGGGCGGCACGGTCCAGTTGGCCGAAGCCGAACTGCGCGAACTGATGATTCCGCGCGACCCGCGCGACGACAACAACTGCGTGGTCGAGGTTCGTGCGGGGACCGGCGGCGAGGAGGCCGGGCTTTTCTGCGGCGACCTGCTCAAACTCTATGCGCGCTACTGCGAGCGCAAGGGCTTGCAATTCGAGGTGCTGTCGAGCAACGAGACCGAGCTCGGTGGCTACAAGGAGATCGTGTGCTTCGTGCAGGGGGCTCGGGCGTTTGCCACGTTCAAGCACGAATCCGGCACCCATCGCGTGCAGCGCATTCCGACCACCGAGGCCCAGGGGCGCATCCACACCTCGGCGTGTACCGTGGCGGTGCTGCCAGAAGTCCAGGAAGTGGACGTCGAGATCCGCGACAGCGACCTGCGCATCGACACCTACCGCGCGGGCGGCGCGGGTGGCCAGCACGTCAACCGCACCGATTCGGCGGTGCGCATCACCCACCTGCCGACCGGCATCGTCGTGCAGTGCCAAGACGAACGCAGCCAGCACAAGAACCGCGCGCGGGCGATGATGCAGTTGCGCGCCAAGCTCTTTGATCAACAGCAACAATCGCAAAATGCCGCCCAGGCCGCCCAGCGCAAAGAGCAAGTGGGCTCGGGCGACCGCAGCGAGCGCATCCGCACCTACAACTTTCCGCAAAACCGCCTGACCGATCACCGCGTCAACCTCACGCTCTACAACCTGGACCAGATCATGCAGGGCGAACTCGACGCGGTGGTCACGGCGCTGCAGGCGGCCGAGCGGGCGCAGCTCCTGGCGGCCGAAAGTGAGCACGGCGGCCTGTAAGGGCCCGGAAATGATTTACTCAATCATTTCTTGGGCCCGTTTGCTTGCTCAGTGGGTCGCCAGCTCGCGGACCAAGGGTCCGACTCGCGGCTCCGTCCTGATGTGAGAGTGATCGACTTATTGTTTTCCAGTCCCTAACGCGCCCCGTCCCGGCTGGCCGTGCACTTCGGTCAGGGGCTCGCCGCCACCAGCGCGTCGAGCACCAGCGCGGCGGCCTCCGCCTCGGCTTGGGCGTCCTTGCACATCGGGTCGCCGGCCGTGGTTGACGCCGCGAGCGCCTGGGCCTTGCGCAGGGCGCGAAGGGCATCGGCGGCGCGCACGGCGACCGACTCGATCTTGATCATCGGCTCCAGGCGCTGCGCGGCGTCCGGCGGCGGCTTGGACGACGGGTTCACCGCCAACGGCCGGAGATCCCACGACAGCGTCAGTCTGGCCCACTGGCTGTCAAACTGGCTCCACCGGCCGCTGCCGCCGCTCAGCGTGTCGGTCCACCCCGTTCCAGCGTGTACGCCGTCGTGCAGGCCCAGGCCGACGGTGGCCGGCACCAGCAGCCACCAGGCACTTCGCGGCGGCGGCGGCTGCCATGTCATCGGCCGGACGGCTCTGGCCAACGCCGCGCGCACGGCCTGGGTCGCCACGTCGGCAACGGCGCACGGTGCGGGCGGCGGTTCCCCTGCGGCACTGGGCCGCGGCGGCAAGACCAGCAGAGCAGCGAGGTAGGGCAGCAGGCAACGCGGCGTCATCGGCGGTTCCATGCGCCGCGATCCTGCGGCGTCGCCGGCGGCCCATGCAGGTTCCGTGCCAGGGCGCCGCGCTTGCAACGTGCCGAAAGGACTGGCAGCACCTGGTCTCGGCCGCGCCGAGAAGTGGATCAAAAGTGAGACAAAAGTGAGACGGCGGTCGACCGATCAAGCACCGCGCAGCAACCGGTCACCTTCGAATTCTTCGATGGCCTTGCGGAATTCTGCTGGCAGCGCCACCGGCTGGAACGCCTCGTCGAGCCACACCAGCGTCAACCGGCCGGTCGCGACGACGTGCGGCCGGCGCTTGTCGACCATGAGCGCGTGGAAGGTGTAGCTGGTGCGGCCCAGATGCGCCACGCGCACATAGATCACCAGCACGTCGTTGTAGCGGGCCGGCGCCCGGAAATCGACATCGACGTGAGCCACCGCGCCCGGCGGCAGGTGGGCCAATGCCTGGGTCAGCGCGCTCGACCCCGGCCGAAAGCGGGCCGCGTCCAGGCCCAGGTGGTGCAGGTAGTCCATACGCCCGACGTCGAGGTACATGGAAAAGCTGCCGAAGAACACGATGCCGACCGCGTCGGTTTCCGCCAATCGCACCCGGACCTCGGTGCTGAAACTGTAGGCATTGCGATCGGTGGTCACGGCGTCGGCTAGGGCTTGGGGCACGGCACCCCCAGCGCGCACAGCGGGTTGATCTTGGTCGGCGCGCCTTGGCGCACCAGCAACTGGCGCTGCGTCCAATCGGTCCCGTTGCGGCCGTCGCGCGCAACCAGCCAGATCGTCACGATTTTTTCGGTCTTGCCGGCACCGAGGGTCGGCGCAACCAGGCCCATCTGCGGCAGGTCGTCGTAACTGCGGTCGCTGTCGAACGCGCCGCCGGTGGTAAACCACGAGAAAAGCAGGGTTTCGACGTCGGGCTTGGTGGCTTTGGGGTCTTGCGACGGCCCGATCACCTGCTTGGCACCGGGGTCGAAGCGCGGCCACAGTTGCAGCGCGGCGCCTGGCGCCACCACCGGCGTGCTGTCCAGCGGCCAGTCGACGCCGCGCGATACGTCCTTGGCGAGGTCGATGGCCGGCACGCGCAGGCCGAGCCCGGCGAGCTTGGGATTGTCGTTGGCGGCCTGGCAGCGGCCGTCGTGCTTCTTGGCGACCTTGGCCGCGATCCGCGCGCAGTCGTTGACGTAGTTGTGGCCGTCGCACCCGCACACCAGGTTCTGGGCGCACAGGTCCGCGCTTTTCGGGCAAGCCGGCTCGGCGACCGCGTCGAACGCGCCGCAGGCACCCGCCAGCGGAGCCAGGGACAACCGCTTGTAGCCCGCGAGGCAGCGCGAGCGGTCCGCACACGGCTTGGCCAGCATCTGCGCCGCCGAAGTCGGGCATGCCCCGCCGTAGGCCGAGGCCAGGCCCGCCTGGAAAAGAATGTACATTTCAGGAATATCCGCTCCGCCAAAGCTACCCATGCCATCGGGCCCCGCGGCGGGCACCACCCCGCCCGCAAAGCAGCCGGCGTCGGGCTGTTGTTGGGCCGTCGCGGCACCGGTGGGCGGCTTGAGCCCCAGCTTGTCAAAGACCTTGGGCGCGTTCTGCAACGCCTGGATGACATGGAAGAACCCGACTGTGGCCGTGGCGCCGGTGCCCAGTTCGACCTGCACGTCCGGGTCGATGCACGCAAAGTTGCCGTCCTTGCTCCACGCGAACGGGCAGAACGCCCAGCCGTAACACAAGGGCGCCGCCGGATCGTGACCCACCAACAGCATGTCGAGCTTGCTCTCCTGGGTCAGGCGGATCTCCGGCGGTTCGGCGCGCACGCCGATGACCCGGAATTTGTCCACGAGCGACGGCGGGGCAAACTCCTGGCCACATCCGCTCAACGCCGTCACCGCGGCGGCGAGGGCCGCAACCCACAGCAGGACCATCGCGTACCGCACGTCCTACCTCGGCCGGAACTCGACCACGAACGCGATCTTGCTCGTCATCGGCTTACCATCGCGGCTGCCGGCCGCAAATGGGCACAAGCGAATGTCCTTGCTCGCCTGGCCATCGAAGGGTTCGCCCGCACCGCGCAGGATCCGCACCTTGCGCACCGCGCCATCTTCGCCGATTTCCAGTTGCAGCGTCACCTCGACGATGCGACCGCCCATCTCGGCGCCCTCGGGCCACTGGATGTACCGGTCGCAACTGCCCTTGGGGCGCGCCTGCACGATCTCGACCTTGCTGGGCGCAGCCTCGCCGGTGTCGCCGGTGTCCTTGAGCGGCGGGGCCGGGTCCGCGGGCGGCCGGCGCCGCACGTTGTCCGCGTTGGCCTGCACGCCCGGGTCGCCCAGCACATCGTCCTTGCCGGTCTGCACGGCGACACCCTCGCCAGCGGCGTCGCCATAGGTCTTGGACAACACGAGCGGCGCGGGCTCGTTGCTCGGCGCGGACTTGGGCGCCGGCTGGGCGCCCTTGGGCTGGGCCGTGCGGCGTGGCGCGGCGGCCGGCTTGGGTTGGGGGGCCTCGGCCGGCTTGGGTGCGTCGTCGGCCCCGGGCGGCTCGGGAGGCTTGATCTCGGCGGGCGGCTTGGGCTTGGGCTTGGGCAACTCGATCTGTGCCTTGACCGTCCGCACCAGTTGCTTGTCCACCGCTAGCGGGGGCAGCGGCCGGACGACCAAGCCGAGCGCCCACCATGCGCCGACGCTGTGCAGCGCGAGCGACACACAAAATCCGATGGCGAGGTTGCGGTTCACGGTGGCTCGCGGCGACCGACCCTTGGGCAGGTCAGCGCGCCTCTTCGATTTCCTGTTCCTTGGTGTTGACGGCAACTTTCTCGACGCCGGCCAACCGCACCCCGTCGATGACCCGCACCACGTTGCCGTGGGCCACGCGCCGATCGGCCGACAGGATCGCCTCGATGCCCGGGTTGTCCTGGGCCATGCGCCGAGCCTCGGCGAACAGCGCGGCTTCGGCGATCGCGTTGCCGTTGAGGTACAGCGCTCCGGTGTGGCCGATGACGATCGACAGCGGCTTGGAGGGTTTCTGCAGGGCGCTGGCGGCCTTGGGCAGGTCGATGTCGATCTGCGCCTTCTTCATCTTTTCGCTGACCTCTTCGTTGGTCAGCATGAAGATGATGAGCAGCACCAGCATGATGTCGACCAACGGCGTGACGTTGATGTCCGCAAGCACGTCGTCGTCGTTGCCGCCCGATTTGGCTGCCATGGACTAGCCCTTGTTGCCGTGCGCGCCGACCGCGGGCGCCGTGGTCTTGAGGTGGGCCAGCAGGATCGCTGCCAGCGCCTCGGTGTTCGACGTTGCGCGTTTGACCTGGGTTCGGAACTGGTTGTAGGCCACGACCGCCGGGATCGCCACTGCCAGCCCGACTGCGGTTGCGACCAGCGCCTCGCTGATCGACCCCATGATCAAGGCCTGGCGGCTGCCGCCCACCCCGACCTGCTGCTTGAGGTTGGCGAAGGCGCCGAGGATGCCGATGACCGTGCCGAGCAGCCCCACGAACGGCGCGTTGGCGCCGAGCGACGACAGGAACATCAAGAACTTCTCGTAGCGCTGCTTCTCGGTGGCGGTGGTCGCCGCCATCACCTCGGCCACGGCCTCCGGGCCCCGGTGCATTTCGCGCACGCCGGCCGCCACCACCACCGCCTCCATGCCGCGGTAGGGGGCCAAGAGCGCCGTGGCCTCGGCGCCGCCGCGCTCCAGCGCTTGCAGCAACTGCGGTTGCAATTGCGCGACGGGCACGCGGTTCTGCCACAGGAAAAGCACGCGCTCGACCATGGCTGCCACGGACAACACCGCGAGCGCCAGCAGCAACCACAACACCCATTCAGCGCCAACTTGGTCGAAGAGCAGCGCGAGTCGCTCGGTCATGGCTTCCTCGTCGCCGGTGCGCGGCAGGCGGCTGGGGCTTTGGGCGGCGTGAGAAAATCCGTTATCGTGTGAACGTGGCGGCTGGCCTTGCCCGGTGGGCGGGGGCGGGCCGCAGGCGCAAAATGGTGACAGCGCCTCGATAGCCTTGCAAGCTGCCAATTCGAGTTTGCTGGCCCGCCCGCGGGGTCGGCGCGCTGCGCGGCGGTGATCCGCGGGTCCCGCTTGCCGCGATCAGGTTCGATCGATGACGCACGATTCTTCGCATCCTCAGGTGGGCCTGCTCGTGGGCGACGCGGCGGTGGCTGCACGCGCGCCGGAGTCCGCCAACACGGCCAGGGCCGCGCCCATTCCATCGCTACGGTTGCCGCCGATCGACGACGACCCCCTGTACGCGTCCATCGCCGTGCCCGGCGTGCCGGCCGTCGAGGATCTGCTCGCCGCCATCCGCGGGTACCTGCCCGACGCCGATCTGGCGCTGGTGCGGCGGGCCTACGCGTTCAGCGCGCACAGCCACGACGGGCAGCTGCGCAAGTCGGGCGAGGCGTATTTCGCCCACCCGGTCGCCGTGGCGTTTCTGCTGGCGCGGTTGCGGCTCGACGTCGCCGCCATCAGCGCCGGACTTTTGCACGACGTGGCGGAAGACACCGAGGTCACCGTGGACGAGATCGCCCGGCGGTTCTCGGCCGAGGTCTCGGCGATCGTCGACGGTGTGACCAAGCTCGAAGCGATCAAATACAGCAACCAGCAGGCCCGGCAGGCCGAGAACTTTCGCAAGATGCTGGTGGCGATGTCCAAGGACATCCGGGTGTTGCTCATCAAGCTGGCCGATCGCCTGCACAACATGAGCACGCTCGATTTCAAGAAGCCCGACAGCCAGCGCAAAATCGCACAGGAGACATTGGAGATCTACGCGCCGCTCGCCAACCGGCTGGGCATCGGCTGGATGAAGGCGCAACTCGAAGACCTGGCGTTTCGCTACCTGCACCCAGACGAATACAAGCGCCTGTCACACCTGGTAGGCGCCCGCCAGGTCGAACGCCAGCACTACGTCCTGCGCGCCGTGGACGAAATCCGCCAGTTGATGTTGGCCGAGGGGTTGCCCAACGCCCAGGTATCGGGCCGGCCCAAGCACCTTTTCGGCATCTGGAAAAAGATGGACAACGGCCGCGTGCCCTACGAGCAGATCTACGACACCCAAGGCTTTCGCGTGGTGGTCGCCGACATCAAGGAGTGCTACCAGGCGCTGGGCGCCGTGCACACCCACTGGAAGCCGATCCCCGGCCGCTTCAAGGACTACATTGCGTTGCCCAAGGCCAATCGGTACCAATCGCTGCACACGTCGGTGATGGGCCCCGGCGCCGAGCGCATCGAGATCCAGATTCGCACCAGCGAGATGCACCGGCTGGCCGAGGAAGGCGTGGCCTGCCACTGGCGCTACAAGGAGCGCGGCGAGTCGATCAGCGTGCGCGACGAGGAGCGCTTCACTTGGCTCAAGCAGTTGCTGGAGTTCCACACCAACGCCAAAGACGCCGACGAGTTCATGGACTCGATGCGCGTGGATCTCTTCAACGACGAGGTCTACACGTTCACGCCCAAGGGCGAACTCAAGGTCATGCAGCGCGGCGCCACGCCCGTGGACTTCGCCTACGCGGTGCACACCAAGGTCGGTGAGCGCACCGTCGGCGCCAAGGTCGACAACGTCATGGTGCCGCTGCGGACTGCCCTGCGCAGCGGCAACGTCGTCGAGATCATGACGCGGCCCGACGCGCGACCGTCCAAGGACTGGATGGATTTCGCGGTCACGGCGCGGGCCCGCAGCAAGATCCGCGCCTACCTGCACGCTGAACAGCGGGCGCGATCGCGCGAGATTGGCCTGGACCTGCTCGAAAAGGCCTTGCGGCGGCTCAAGTGTTCGCTGTCGCGCGCCGAGAACAGCGACCGGCTGGCCAACGTATTGGCGCTGATGGGCATCCAGAACTGGGACGAACTGGCGGTCGCCGTGGGCTTTGGCAAGGCCGACGCCGAGAAGTTCTCGCGCCTGCTTCTGCCCGACGCCAAAGCAGAGAGCGCAGGGCAAGAGGAGGACCCGGACGCCGAGGTCAAGCGCCCGCGCAAGGGCAAGCGCGGCAAGGGCGTGGCCACCATCGTGGTCGATGGCCTCGACGACGTGCTGGTCCGCTACGCCAAGTGCTGCTCGCCGGTGCCGGGCGATCCGGTGGTGGGCGTGGTCACCCGCGGTCGCGGCATCACGGTGCACCAGCGCAGTTGCAGCAAGGTCCTGGACGCCGACCCGATGCGGCGCCTGGACTGCGAATGGAACACGACGGGCGGCAGCGGCGCGACGGTGACCGTGCGGGTCTTCACCGAAAACGCCTCGGGCATGTTGGCGGCGATGAGCCAGCGCTTTACCGACGCGGGCATCGACATCTGCAGTGCCAACTGTCGGACCGAGGGTCGGCGCGCCGTCAATGATTTTGAGGTGGTGGTGGCCGACGTCGCGCAGTTGAACGGCGTCATCGCCTCGCTCGGTCGCTTGCGCGGCGTGGCGCGGGTCGAGCGCGTCCGCGGTTAGAGGGTGTAGCCAAAACCCCGTCCCGCTACGGCCGAAGATCCTGGGCTTCTCGCGGCTTACGTCCTCCCCTGTCCGAATCAGTGTGCTACTGGCTCGGTCGGCGCACTGCGAGTGCGCCTCGGTCGGTCGCTGCGGGCGCGCTCGCGATCTGCCGGCATGCTCTTCGGCCTCGCAACAGACGAGATTTGGCTACACCCTCTTAGGGCCAGGAAATGATTTACTCAATCATTTCTCGGTCCCGTTTGCTTGCTCCGTGGGTCGCCAGCTCGCGGACCAAAGGTCCGACTCGCGGCTCCGTCCTGATGTGAGAGTGATCGAATTATTATTTTCCAGTCCCATAGCCGGGCTGGAACCGCTCTGTAAACAATTGCGAATTCACCGATTCCATGATCCACCGGCAAAAAAGGTCCTGAATCCTTGGCGATCGAATTAACTCAGGTTTCCCGGGGAAACCGGCGCAAACCTGCACCTTCAGGGTGACAGG
>VGRO01000133.1 GCA_016875335.1 Deltaproteobacteria bacterium
GCGACTGCCGCTGCCGCTGCGTCTGTGGCTGAAGCCTGAAGCCTGTGGCTGTTTGCCTGTGGCTGAGAGGCCCACTCGGCGTGTCGAATTAACCGCCGGCGCAAACCTGTCACCCTGAAGGTGCAGGTTTGCGCCGGTTTCCCCGGGAAACCTGAGTTAATTCGATCGCCAAGGATTCAGGACCTTTTTTGCCGGTGGATCATGGGTTGGTGCGCACCCACGCGTCCGTGGCCTTGTCCGGAATCTCCATCGCGCCGCCGCTTTCGACAGCCGGTACCACGTCCAAGTGGAACTGGTTGGCGAACTCCACCCGAACACAACGCGCCTTCTGGTGCACCTTGCCTGTGTAGTTGTGGTGCCGGCGCAGCTCCGTGGCGAGCATGCGCAGCGCGGTCTGGGCGCCGAGCCGCGTCACCAAACCCCAACTGTTGGGCGCTGACCATGAGCCGACGGCCAGAAGGTCGACATCGAACGTGTGGTGGTCGTCCAAGGGCTTGAGGATGGTATTGCGCGTGAAGCTGCCCTGCGGCACCAGTTCCCGCACGGTATCGAGCACGACACCATCCGACGCGCCTACGACACGCCGCAGCCCGTGGATCGCCTGCGCCACGCGCTCTCGTTGCGTTGCATTGAGCTGAATCGCCGCATCAAACCGATCGAAGTCCTGGCTCATGGCTCCTCCTCCGCTCCGACCACACGCACGCGCTCGACGAAGGTGCCAATTGCCTCGCCCATGCGCGCCATGTCGGCAGCACTGTCCGGGTCGTAGTGCACGTGCCCGCCGAGCACGTTGCTGGCCGCCCACCCATAATTCGTAATGCCCGTCTGGGTCAAAACCAGCGTCGGCTTGACCGCGGCAATGCCAGCGCGCGCCGCGCCAATCGTGTTGTGAATCCAGGCGCTCGTCGACGCGCCGCTCCCAATGCCCGTGGGCAACCGGTAGGCGACCGCCAGGGCGATCACAATGTCCGCTTGCTTGATGCACTTGCGCAGCGCGTGCTCGGCATGCACCCTCGGTGGTTCGATGACGTCCAGTTGTGCTCCGCGCAATGCGACCCTCGCCGCCTCGACCATCACACGCGCCGAGGGATCCACGCTGCGCGGGTAGGCGAGGTACGCGCGCTTGACGACGCCAGGCACCGGTCGTGCAGACCAACCAGGCAGGTCAGCCGTCGGCAGCAGCAGCCACGCCATCAACTCTACGTCGTGCTTGGCGGTGACATGCACGCTGCGCGCGGCACACACCGACACCTCGGCCGCGCCGTCCACCATGGCGAGGCGGCCCTGTGTGCCCACGGCGTTGTCCCAGAGGGTCTGCGATACGAGCACTGTGCCCGGCCCGGCGCCGGCCTGGAGGCGCGCGGCCATGTTGATCGCCTGCCCGCACATGTTCTTCTGCCCGTTGGCGTCCTTGGCCCAGTGCGCGCGGCCGCCGTAGATGCCAAAGCTGATGCCCCGGTATTCGAGCAGCTCGCGCGCGCCATCGGTCCAGGCAAACAGACCGCGCACCAGCCGCAGCGCCGCGGCCAACGCAGCTTGCTCGCCGTCGTCGCCGTCTCCGTCCATGACCGCGAACGCCACGATGACCCCGTCACCGGTCGGCAACACCGTGACTTCCGCGGGGATCGCCCCGTCTGCCGCCACGCTGAGCAGCAAGCGCAGTTGTCCGTGCAGGCCGCGAAACGCCCCAAGCTGCGCCTGGGAGCGCAGTTTGGAATAGCCCTGCAAATCACACGCCACCACGACCACTTGCTGCGCGCTCAATGGCTGCCTCCGCCCGCCCCCGCATCCGCGAGGATCCACTCGCCCTTGACCAAAAACGCCGCGCCAAAATCCGTCACCGCGATGGTCTCCAGCCAGAACACGGCGTGCGTCTCGACCGAACCCATTTGCGCCAGGTGCTTGACCACCGGGATGGCCAGCACCGCGGTAAAGATGACCCATGCGCACCCCCGGTACACCCCGTTGCGCGCGGCCTTGCGCCCCCGTGTCTCGTCGCCTTGGGTGAATTCGCACAAGCACATCCAGAACAGCGCCGCGAAAAACAGCGCCGCGCAGGCGACGTGCACCCATCCAGTCCAGGTCGAATGGCCCTGCGCGTCATTGGGAAACTGCGCGACGCCAATCGCCAGCACACCCGCGGCCAGGCTCAACTTCTGGTCGACCCGACCGTAGCCGCGGTACAGCGCGAGAAACGAGCCGAGCGCCCACAAGATGCCGACAAACCAGTTGCCGACAGATGTATGAAAGTAGTGGCTCAGGGTCGGCTGTTGCGCCACGCCGCCCGCCGTCCCAGCGATCAAGAGCACCCAAGGCAAGGAAATCCCAAGCGTACCAATCACCTGCCGGTGGCGCAGATAGCCGAGGTCGTGCGGCGGCAGATTCGTGGCATCGGCCATGGCGGTCTCCAGCGCAGGGCGGGCGCGGCCAAAGCGTAGCATCGACAGGTTGGGGTCGCCACACGGCTGGCCCGCAGGTGCAAACCCAAATGCGCGCGCAAGGAACTCCTCGTCCACTCGGACCCGGAGAGAGGTTCTTGCGCGTCGTTGCATTCGCTCGCCGTGCAGAATCCCCCAGGGCGCAAACCCGAATCCGCCAGCGGCTCGCGGCGGCAATCTCCACGCGGCTTGGGCCGCCGGGAGAGTCCAGGACGAGCGCAGGCTGTGTGCCGGAGCGCTCGATGCGATCTGCGACCGAGGTCGTGGCCGCGCTTGCGCTCCGCGCCTTTCCCCCGTAGCATCGGCGCCCTGCCGCCGTGGCGTTGTGCCGCCGGGCCGCATTGACAAGACGCGAGGTTGCCAGCGGTGAGCGCCCGTTTCCGTCACCTGATTCGCACCTGGGGCCGCGTCGTCACCGTGGCTGCTGCGGCGGCATGCCCGTTGCTCGCCCACGCGGCCGACGAGGCAGATCCACCGGCCGCGGCCAAGCTGGCCGAAGCGCCCGCCGACAGCGACGCAGCCAAGCGCACCAGCCTGACCCGCGAACTGGCCGAGCAGGGCGAAGCCGACCTCCAAAAATCTGTTCGGGTCTTCCAACAGCGCTACTTGGTCAAGTCGGGCCGGGTCGAACTGCAGCTAGGCGGCGGCCTGTCGATGGCCGATCCCTTGGTCAGCCACCGCGCCGCCGATGCCACGCTGCTGGTGCACCTGTCCGAGCGCTTGGCCATTGGCGCCGGCGCCTCGAAGTGGTTCGGGCAGACCACCGCGCGGTTCGCGCAGATTGAGCGCGATTTTGGTCTTTTCCCAGAAAAGTCGCTGCTGCAAGCCGGCGGCCACGGCCAGGTGCAGTTGACACCGCTGGTCGGCAAGTTCAGCAGCTTTGGCATCGCGGTGTTGCAAGTCGACGGCTACGTGCTGCTCGGCGGCGGCGCGCTGCGCACCACCCGCGGCGAGACGCTCAAGCCCTTTGGCATGGCCGGAGCCGGCCTGCGCATCCACACCCTGCGCTGGCTCTCTCTGTCGTTCGAGGTCCGCGACTACATCACCAGCGAGAAGTTCATCAGCGAAAGTCGGATTCTGCAGCACGTGTTCGGCGGCGTGCAGCTCGGCATCTGGATCCCGCCGTCCGTCACCTATCGGTTTGCGCGGTAAGCCATGGTTGTCGCTCGCCTGTTCGCTTCGCTCGCCTTGAGTCTCGCCCAGGGCGCGGCAGTCGGGCTGGCGCTGCTCCATGCTGTGCCGGCCCAAGCCGACGACGTGCTGGAAGGCACGCCGGTCGTGCGGCGCAATTCGCTGTACCGCGCCGGTCGCCAGGAGATAGGCGTGGTGTTCGGCACCAGCCTCGGCGACCCGTTCGTGCGCAACCTGGTGCCCGGCGCCCACTACGACGCGCACCTGACCGACTGGCTGTCGATCGGCGCTGATCTGCTGGTGGGCATCGGTGTGGACACCGGCATGAAGGCCGAGATCACCACCAAGGTCGGCAAGCACAACGAGACCTTCGACATGCAGACCTCGCGCTTGGCGCTCTTGGCCGGCGGCCACGCTTCGGTTGCGCCGATGTCGGGCAAGTTCATGCTGCTGGCCTCGCTGCCTCTGCACTGGGACTTGCATGTGAACCTGGGTGCCGGCGTGGCCAGCACGCCGGGAATCACCGCGTCGTCCGGCGGCAAAGCGCCGCCCACGTTTTCGGTGGCGCCGTGGGTCGGCGGCGGCGGCCGCATTTTCCTGTCGCGGGTGTTGGCGGTGACCGCCGACCTGAACAGTTGGTTCATCAGCCGCACCCTGTCGGTCGACCGCAACAACCAGCCGCCGGGCGCGGCTTTTGCCGGGCAGTTGGTGTTTACGGCCGGGGTCAGCTTCTTCGTGCCGCCGGACTTGAGGCGGGCGGAGTAGTCCGCCGCGATCCGCTACAACTCGAAACCAGAAGTCTTGCCGGCGTACCATACCAGGCCGACGCCGATGAGCGCACGCGCCGGCTCCAGGTGGCCGGCCCGCGGGCTCTCCGCTTGGATGCGAAACACCCAGGCGCGCCCCCGTTCGCGTCGCCACGCCAGGCTCCCCTCCAGTCGCAGCACCGCGCCGACCCGTTGCCAAGGATCTGTCTGGTAGCCCATCGCGACGGCCAGAGAAGGTATCCACTGCAAAGCGTCGAGCGTCCACCGTGCGATGCCCTCGACGCTTGCGCCACCTTCGGGTCCAGACCACCCGCGACCGCGCACGCCGCCGCCAAAGGCCCAGAAATCGCTGGTGTGCCACAGCCATTGCGCGTCGATGCCGACCGCCGCGCCGGCCGCGGGATCGGCCAGTTCGGAAGGGCCGGCGACGATTGCCAGCGACGTCTCCCGTTCGCCCTCCAGCGCAGCCGCCGCCGCGGGCGCCCCCATCGCCAGCATGGCGACTGCGGTCAACCCCAGCCGCATCACGGGCTCCCCTGCACACGGAAAAAGAACGCATCCGCCCGCTCGATGCGGATGGCCCCGCCCGCGGCTTGCAACTTGCGCGCCTTCTTGAGCTTGCTCGACGGTTCGGCCGCGTCCAGTTCGTCGCCGCCGACCACCAGCAGTGTGGTCTCGGCCGTCACCGAATCGCCGGCGATGCCGCCCAGTCGCACCACCAGTTGCTGGGCGTCGCGCCGCCCCATGGACGACAATGCTCCCGTGAACACCACCACCTCGCCCGCCATGGGGCCGGCGCCCGCCATTTCTGCGGCGGCCGGCTGCACCACCTCGACGTGCCGCAGCAAGGCATCGACGAGGCCGGCCTTGTCGCGCAGGCCCGACACGATCGCGGCCGCGGTCTTGTCGCCGAGCGAGTGCAACTGTGCGATGTCGTCCAAGGTCATGGCGCGCACCGCCGCCAGATCGCCGCGGCTGGCCAGCAACTGCGCCGTGGACTTGCCGAGCGCAGCAATCCCCAGCGCGACCAGGAATGCCGGCAGTTCGACCCGCCGCGTCCGCGTGATCTGGCCCAGCAGGTTGCCGACCAGGATCTCGCCGAACCGTGGCAGCGGCCGCAGGTCTTCGGCGGTCAATTCGTAGAGGTCCGCAGGGTTGTCGCAGAGCCCCTGGTCGATGAGGGTCTCGACGACCTTGTCGCCAAAGCCCTCGAGTTCCAGCGCCTGGCAGTAGTGCAAGAGCGACCGCTGGCGCGCAGTCACGCAGTTGGCCGGGTCGCCGCACATCAGGATTTCAACGGCCTTGCCGCCCTTGCCGTCGTCGCGCGCCACCACCCGGGTCGCCGTGCCGCAACTCGGACAGTGCGTCGGCGGTGCGCAGCGCGGCGCCGCCGAGGGCGTGACCACCCGTTCGACGTGCGGAATCACCCCGCCGCGCCGCACGATCTCCACCACGTCGCCCGGTGCCAGACCCAGCCGCCGCAGGTTCGACAGGTTGTGCAACGTCGCCCGGGTCACGGTCGCGCCGGAAAGGCTGACAGGCGCCACCAGCGCAACCGGGGTGATGGTCCCGGTGCGCGCGACCGACCAGTGCACGCTCTGAAGTGTCGTCGTGTCGGCTGAGGCTGCGTATTTCCAGGCGATCGCGCCGCGCGGGTGGTGCGAGGTCACCCCGAGCCGCTGCGCAAGTCCGCAGTCGTCCAACCGCAGCACGATGCCGTCGGCTTCGAATTCGTCGGCGGGCCGCGCCGCGTCGAACCCGTCGAATGCGGCCTGGGCCTCGGGCGCACACACCCGCCGCCAGGACGGCACCGCGAAGCCCATGCCCGCGAGGGCTTCGAGCTTGCTCGATTCGGTCGGCAACTGCGCGCCCAGCAGGTCGTAGGCGAAGAACGCCAACCATCCGGGGTCGATCGCCGGATTGTCCTTGGCCTTGAGCGTACCGGCGGCCAGGTTGCGCGGGTTGGCGTAGGTGTCGGCGACCTCGGCAAAGCGCGACAGCGGTAGATAGATCTCGCCGCGCACTTCCAACCCGCCAGCGAACCGATTTGCCGGCAACTGCTGGACAACCGTCGACAGCTTGCGCGCGTTGGCGGTCACGTCTTCGCCGATGCGGCCGTCGCCGCGGGTCGCTGCGCGCACCAAACGCCCGGCGGCGTCATAGCGCAAAGAGCATGCCAACCCGTCGATCTTGGGCAGGGCGACCAATGCGCCCAGCGGCGTCTGAGACCACGCCCTGGCTTCGTCGTCCAGGCGGGGGCTGTTGGCGCGATCGGTGGCGCCCGCCAAGCAACCGCGGTACCACGCCCAGAACTCGTCCAGCGTCGTGCACTTGTCCAGCGACAGCATGGCCTGGGCGTGCTCGACCTTGTCGCCGGGCTCGCCATCGACGGGCGCACCCACGGCGGCCAGGGCCGGGTGTTTGGGGTCGCGGCGCAGCAGTTCGCCCTTGATGCGATCATAGACGGCATCGGGGACCGGGCTGTTCGCGCGCCGATGGTAGGCCTCGTCGAGGTCGGCGAGGCGGCCCGCCAGCGCGTCGGTGGTCCAGGTTCGCACATCTGCGAGGTCTTTGGTCGGATCGCCTGACATGCCGCCTTGTCGCACTTCCGCTGCTTCGCGGGCCGGGCGCGCAGGATGCCCGCGGCGGCGGTCCTTGACAACTGGGCGCGCGGTGCCCAACATGGCGGCGCCCGCGCTGCCCGGCGCAGGCGCACTGCGAGGATGGCGGAACTGGTAGACGCACTAGCTTGAGGGGCTAGCGCCGCAAGGCATGTGGGTTCAAGTCCCACTTCTCGCACCCAGATACACCCTTCGGTGGACGACCTTGCGCTCACGTTGCCGCATGTTCTTGTGGCGTCGCGTGGCCTCGCACGCCGCCCCGCTGTGGACGGCCTTGCTCGCCATTGGGCTGCCTGCGTGCTTCTCGCGCGGCGAACAGGGCGACGTGTGCGAAAAGCGCCTCGACTGCCGCGGCGAGCTGCAGTGCTACCGCGGCCGCTGCAGTCTGCCCGACCTGTGCCGACGATCGCCATCGTGCGCGAAGCGAGGCGTGTGCACTGCATGGGGGCACGATTGTGTCGTCGCCGAGGACCGCGACTGCCTGTACAGCGACCTGTGCGCCGAACGGGGGCTGTGTCGCGCGGTCGACGGGGCTTGCGCCGCCACGGCGGACCACGATTGCCACGGCAGCCTGGCGTGCCGCGATACCGGGGCGTGCCGATCGCAAGACGGCCGCTGCGTCGTCGGTGGACACGGGCGGGCGCGATGCGGCGAGGCGTGCGACGCCTTTGGTCGATGCACGGTGGACGCGTCCGGCGCCTGCACGGTCGCCTCGGATGCCGATTGCGCCACGGCCCTTGTCTGTCGCCGCGACGGCCGCTGTGCGCGCTCCCAGGGGTTGCCGGGCGACCCGACCGCGGTGGCCTGTTCGGCGCAGCGCGACGCGGACTGCCAGGCAAGCGAGCATTGCGCACTGCTCGGTTTCTGCCGGGCGCTGCGCGGGCAGTGCGTGGCCGGCAGCGATGCGTGGTGCGCTGCGTCGGAACGCTGCCGGTCCGCGGGCCAGTGTTCACTGGTCGGCGACCGCTGCGAACCGGTGGGCGCCGACTGCCGCAGACTGCCGCAGTGCCAGAATTCCGGCCTGTGCACAGGCATCGGCGGGCGCTGCGTCGCTGGCTCGACGGCTGATTGCGAGCAGAGCCGCGGTTGCGCGTCCACGGGGGCGTGCACGGCGCAGGACGGTGGCTGTGCCGTTGCATTCGACGAGGACTGCCAGGCGACCGCCGGTTGTGCGCTGGCCGGTCAGTGTTCGGTGCGCGACGGCCATTGCGCGGTGACCAGGCGCGAGGACTGCGAGCGGAGCAACCCATGCCATACGGTGGGGCGCTGCACGCCCCGCGACGGTCGCTGCGTGGTTGGTTCGCACGCCGACTGTCGTGCGTCGTTGGCGTGCGCTTTGCACGGCAAGTGCCGGCCCGTTTCGGTGTGGGCCGAGCGGATGGTCGGCTGGCAGGTGCCCGAGGTCGGGCTGGCTGACGGCGCCACCGGCACGGTGTGCGGCGCCCGCACCCACGCGGACTGTCGCCAAAGCGAGGCGTGCGCTGCGGAAGGCCGCTGCCGGGCTTGGCAGGGGCAGTGTGTCACGCGCGAAATGTACCGGGCACGGCGCTTGCAGCTCGATGCCGACGACCTGCCACTATGACCTTTCCGAATCGCCCGGCAGCGCGAAGGCCACGGCGGTAGCCGGCGCGAAGCCTGGACCGGGGCCCGGCAGGGCCGCGGAGGGGGGCGGCGCGACGGCCGGCCGCAGATTCGCCAGCTTGGGGCGCAGCGTGTCGGGGTCGCGTGCGGTGGCCAATGCCGAGTCGGCGCTGAGCGCGGCGGTCTGCACGAGGTCGATGAGCGCCTGATCGAACCCGATCATGCCCACGCCGCGGTGGCTCGGGTTGTCGATGAGGGCCTGCAGGCCCTCAATGTCGCGGTCGCTGCGCAACAATTCCGCGGCCTGTGGCACGAGGTGCAAGACTTCGCACACGGGCGTCATGCCTTTGCCGTCGGCGGTCGGCGCCAATTGCTGGTGCACCACGCCGCGCAGCCGGCGGGCCAGCCGCTGCCGCAGGATGGCGCGCCTGTCGCCAGCGGCGTCCAGCAACCGCCGCACGACATCCACCGCACCTCCGCCGGTGACGGTAGCCACAACCAGCAGGTCGAGTTCGGCAGCCTCGACCAGGGCCGCCAGGTCCTGGGCGCTGCCGGCGTCGACCGCCACCACATCGGGCGCCTGGCGCATCGCAGTTCGCAGCCCGCTGTGCAGGTCGGCCGTGTCCACGCCAATCTCGCGCTGGCAAATGTACGCCACCTTGTCGTCGAATTGTTGCTCCAGCGGCATTTCGAGCGTGACCACCTGCCGCGCGGCGGTGGACGCCGTGTTGACGTGCTCGACCATGGCCGCCAGGGTCGACGACTTTCCAGCGCCCGGCGGCGACGACACCAGCACCAGACCGTGCGGCAGCATCGCCCAGTTGCCCAGGACGCGCGGCAGGTTGAGCTCGCGCAGGTTCAGGATGCGGGGCGGGATGACACGCACCGACAGCGCCGGCGCGCCGCGCGACTGAAGGAACGTGACCCGAAATCGGCCACATCCCACCAGGGTCACCACAAAGGTCGCGTCGCCCTGTCGCTCGTAGGTCGCGCGCTGCGCCGCTGGCAACCAGCGGTGTGCCAACACCAGCAGATCGTCGGCGGAAAACACCGGCTCGTCGCGCCGCGAGATCAACTGGCCAAAGCGTCGGTACAGCGGTCTCTGGGTCGGTTTGAACTGGACGTCGGCGATGCCGCGGGCGGCCGCAAAACGCAGCACTGCTTCCAGGCGCGCTTCGATTTCCGCGCTCTGGGCGGCGGTGAACTCGGGCGTAGGTGTGTGCAACGGCGGTTCCAGCGGGCGCAGCTATTTGGGGGCGGGTTCCGCGCCTTCCTTGGGCTTGGCGTCGGCCTTGGGCGCCTCGACCTTCTTGAACTCCGGGCGGTAGAACGCGCGGAAAGTGATCGTCTGCGTCCGGCCCTTGGTCTTGAGGACGGTGCGCTTGAAATCGCTGGCCTTGAGCGTCAGCACCACGGGTTCGTAGCCCGACTCGCGCGGAGACAGCACGACGCTGTGGTCCTGGCTGCGGTCGATGCCCTTGATGATGAGCGTCTTGCTGCCGTCGACGTACTCGTGGTTTTCCCACTCCTTCTTGTCGTCGTAGGTGAACTTGACGAACTGGAACTTGGTGCCGATGTGCGCCTCGCCGAGCACGTCAGCTTCGTTGAGCTGATCCGGCTGGTCGGCCGGTTTGGGCGGGGCCTTCTCCTTGGCGCTCGCGCTGACAGAGAGCGCAATGACGGCTACGGCAAGCGCAAGGAGGCGAAACAACGAAGGGAAACGGATTGGAGCAGTCATGGTGGCATTCTCCAGAGCGGCGCCGCAGTGGGCTCCGCGCATCAGCGGGCGGATCGTGAAGCGAAACGCTGGCATTTTCAACCAACCGCCGTCACGGCGGGGCCACGTCACGGACGGACGAGCGGCGGCGAGGATTCAGTACTCGCCGGGCTGTGTGTCTGTCGCCAGGCGCGCTTCCAATGCGTGGACACGGGCCTGTAGGGCCGCGACCTGGTCGCGCAGCTCGTCCACCTCGGCCTTGCGCGCGACGGCCTGTTCCTCCCGCGCCGTCAAGCCTGCCAGCGCGTGGCGCACACTGTCATCGAGCAAGGACTGCCACTCTTCGAGCGTACGCGGGGCGTGCAGTGCCCAGCGCCGGGCCGGTTCGGGGGGGGGCGCAGCGTCCGTCGAAGTCGCCCCTGGCGCGGGTTCGCTGTCGGCCGGCTTGCGGTGCAGCATCCGCTGTGCCTCGCGCTGCCACGTCGCAACGGACCGTTGGGCCTCCTCCCGCACGCGGCTGACCGGCTCCGCGACGCGCTTTTGCAGGAAATCACCGCCCTGGGCCAGCAGATCGCGCAACCCCGGTAAGGGCACGGAACCGCGCCGGCGTCGCTCGGCGTCGAGCAACGCCTGGGTCAGGGTGAATTCGGTCAAGTCGGCCTTGGTCTTGTTGTCGATGACCGCGACCTCGTCGCCGTTGCGCACCATCTCGGCCACTTCTTCGAGCGTGACGTAGCACGACCGCGCCGTGTCGTACATCTTGCGGTTGGCATAACGTTTGATCACACGGGGTTCGGGCATGGCGACCTCCGGGGCGCGCGGGCGGCGGCCCCGAAACGGCGACCCTATGACACACCGCGTCAAAAAGGGCAAGGATGCGCAAATTCTGGCTTGCGGTTCAAATAGATGTGTGCGTCATGACCCGCCGCGCAGGCGATCTTGCAGGTTGCGTAGGATGCGCGCGGTCGCACCCCAGACCACGCGCCCGCCGCTGAACTCGTAGCGCGGCATCCGCCACACTTGGCCAAAAAGCGCGAACTCGACCCACGACGCCGGCCGTTCGTCGACCAGTTCGCGCAAGCCGATCTCCAGCACGCCGTCCAGTTCTCCGCCATCCCAGGCAAAACGGGCAGGTGGGTCGGCCACCCAGCCGACCACCGGGCGGATGTGGAAATCGGTGACATAGGTCCGTTCGTCGTCTAGTTGTCCGAGCACCCGCACCTGGGCTGGGTCCAGGCCCACCTCTTCGCGGGCCTCGCGCAGGGCTGCGGCGTCGCACGTCGCGTCCCCTGCGTCGACGCGGCCACCCGGAAAGCCGACCTGTCCGGCGTGCTTCTTGAGGTGCCGGGCCTTGCGGACCAACAACAGCGTCGCGTCGCCCGGCCGCGCCAGCACCGGAACCAGCACCGCGCTCGCCGCGTCGTTCTCCAACGGCATCTGGCGTGGCGTGGGATCCGCGAGGCGTGCGGCCAGCCATCCAGGCAGCGCGTCGCCTTCGGGCAGGCGAAACGTATTGCGGATTCTTTGCGGCATGACGGCTCGCATCACGGAGCGAATTTGGGGTCCGCCTGCTAGGAGCCTGTCGGCCAGAAACTTCCGATTCTGGCATTTCGCCGACAGGCTCCTAGGCGACCCGCTTGCCGATCGAGAAATTCTTACGCCCAAACCGGACAGCGACGTACTGCCCGTGCAGCCAAGGCACCGCGGTATGGGCCGCGGCCTTGAGGTCTGGCGGGCAGGCAGAGCCCGACACAAACACCGCCCCGGCGGCGATCGCGCGCCGCGCCTCACCGGCGGACGCAAACAGTCGCCCCTCGCCGACCAGCAATTCTGCAATCGTGGCGTGCTCGCCCACGGTGAAGGACGGCACCTCGCGCCGCGCCACTTCGAGCGCCTCGGCCGACGCGTCGAGCGGGTCGCCGCCGAAGAGCACCGCGGTCGCCGCCTGCACGGCCGCCACCGATTCGGGGTGGATGAGGCCCACGACTTCGGCGGCCAGCACCTTCTGGGCCTGGCGCAGATGGGGCTTTTCGGTGTGGCGGTCCATCAGCGCCTCGATTTCCCCATGCGGCAGAAACGTGAAGTAGCGCAGGTACCGGTCCACGTCACCGTCTTCGGTGTGCATCCAGAACTGGTAGAGCTGGTACGGCGAGGTCAGCGCGGGATCGAGCCAGACCGTACCAGTCTCGGTCTTGCCGAACTTGTGCCCGGCCTTGGTGGTCAGCAGCGGTACGGTCAGGCCCCACGGTCGGCCCGCGGTGAGCGCGCCGTCGCCTCCGCGCCCGAGGCGGTCGATGAGGTCGAGCCCCGACACGATGTTGCCCCACTGATCGCTGCCGCCCACCTGGCCCTCGCAGCCGTGGCGGCGGTAGAGTTCCAAGAAGTCATAGGCTTGCAGGAGCATGTAGCTGAATTCGGTGTAGCTGATGCCCTGGTCGCGCTCGGCCAACCGGGAGCGCACCGACTCGCGCTGCACCATGGCGTTGACCGAGAAGTGCTTGCCGATGTCGCGCAGGAACGGCACGAGCTGCAGCCCGCCGAGCCACTGACCGTTGTCGATGATTTCGACGCGCGCGCCGGCCCGCTCGAAGAACGCGGACAACTGCCGCCGCAGCAGGTCGACGTTGGCTGCGACCTCGGCGCTCGTCATCAACTTGCGCTCGGCCGACTTGCCCGATGGGTCGCCGATGAGGCCCGTGCCGCCGCCGACGATGGCGATGGCCCGCTGGCCGGCGCGCGCCAGGCGCAGCAAGTTGACCATTTGCAAGAGGGAGCCGACATGCAGACTTTTGCCGGTCGGGTCGAAACCGATATAGGCCGATGTGCCGCGCGCGAAGGCCTCGCGCAGCACGGTCTCGTCTGTGGTCTGGAAAAGCAGACCGCGCCAGCGCAGATCGTCCAGGAGGTTCATGGTGTCCAGAGCGCCGGGCGCCTATGGCGACGGCGGGGCTTCGACGTGCAGCTTGAACGCCAGCGCCTTGCTGCCGCGGGTGGGCGGCGCCAGGACCAGGAAATCGCCGGGGCAGCGCGGCGTCCACGTCGCCTTGCCGGTGGCGTCCCATTCGACCACATCGCCCCAGCCCATCTGGTCGTTGAGGACGACGACGAACGGCAGGCGCACCTCGCCGCGCGTGCCGCCCTTGGCGTCCAGGTCTTGGGCGGTCAGGTGCACGGGTTGGCCGGCCACCGGCGTCTGCGGCGCGCTGGACAACACCACGGTCTCGGCCTCCGAGCGGGCAGTGGCCGTCAGCTTGGCCACGCCCGGCCCCATCACCTCGGGCAGCACGCCCTTGATGGTGACGGGAGCACTGACCACGTGCGGCACCCCGCCGGCCGGCTTGAATACGGCCACCATTGCGTGATCGCCGCCCTCAGGCGCCCGCACCACCACGGAGCGTGCGTCGGCCCCTTCGCGCACCGCGCCACTGCCACTGCCATAGACGGCGTGCCTCATGTCCTTGGCGACGAGAAAGACATGCAATTCCGCCCGCTCCAGCTTCTCCAGGTTGCCAATCGGGTGGCCTTCGGGGTCCAGTGCTGTCAAGTAGATCCGCGTGTCGTCGAGTGCCTTGGGCTCGGGCAACTGTTCGTCTTTGAGGTTCGAGAACCCACTGGTGACGCGCCAGCCGTCGAGCGCCTCGCTGCGCGGACCGGGGTACACGTCGGGCGCGCGCCAAGGTGAGGCCACTGGGCTCGGCGCTTCTGGCGCGGTCACCGCGGTGGCATCCTGGGCGGCGGGCGCGGCAGGTTCAGCGGCCGGGGTTGGGGGCGCGATCGGTGCAGGCGGAGCATCGGTCTTGCCACAGCCTCGGCAGCCCGCCGTGAATTGCGCACACAGTGCCAACGTCGCCACGGCGATGACGGGCAGGGCGGGGCGCGGTAGGTGGTGCATGGTTCCGTACCTCTTGGCTCGGGGGCCGCTATTGCGCGTCAAGCGCGGCCAGCGTGTCGGCGTCGACGTCGAAATTGGACCACACGCTCTGTACGTCGTCGAGGTCCTCGAGCGCTTCGACCAGGTTCAGCGCCGACTCGGCCTCCTTGCCTGCAAGCTCAATGGACGTCGCCGCGACCTTGGCCAACTTGCTGTCGGCGATTGCAACGCCTGCGGCCTCGAGCTTGTCGCGCACGGTCCACAGGTCAGCGAATTCCGTGACCACGGTGTAGCCGTCGTCGTCGGTCTCCACGTCCTTGGCGCCAGCGTCGAGCGCGAGCAGCATCAATTCGTCCTCGGCCATCGCTGCGCGCGCCACCTGGATCTGGCCGACCGCCGAAAACAGGTAGGCGACCGCGCCCGGTTCGGCCATTTTGGCACCGCGCTTGTTGAACACCATGCGGATTTCGGTGATGGCGCGGTTGCGGTTGTCGGTCGTCACGTCCACCAGCAGCGCGGTGCCACCGGGGCCGTAGCCCTCGTAGGTGATTTCCTCGTAGGACACGCCCTCGAGCTCGCCGGTGCCTTTCTTGATGGCGCGCGTGATGTTGTCGGCCGGCATGTTGTTGGCCTTGGCATCGAGCACCGCCTTGCGCAGGCGCGGATTGGCCGATTGATCACCGCCGCCTAGCTTGGCCGCCACCGTGATCTCCTTGATGAGCTTGGTGAAAACGCGCCCGCGAATGGCATCGGCCTTGCCCTTCTTGTGCTTGATCGTACTCCATTTGTTGTGTCCGCTCATCGTCGATTCCGCTGTCGTTGCATTGGGTTGTACGCCAATTGGACCGGAGGTGGCGCGCGCGCCCGTGGGCGCGAAGGGGCGGCAGTCTATCACGCCTTGACGGCGCGGCCCAAGGTCCGGCTGCGGGAAACTCCGAAAAGTGGCGCTATTTCATCTTGGATGCCGCCGCCTTGCACGCCTCGGCCTCGTCGGCGGCGTCGCGCATGCGCACGGTGACCAGCGCCGTCAGCAACAGCACCACGACCAAGGCGATGAGTCCAGCGAACGCCAGTCGCTGCCACGCGCGCAGGCTGTCGCGCAGCAGTTGCACTTCGGCGTCGCGGCGCTCCATCGCGGCGGCCCACTCCATGGCGTTCTGGCGGTCGCGGTCGTCGACCTTGCGGGTGTTGCGGGCGCGCTGGCCTTGATAGGTATCGGTGGCCGGCGACCACGGTCCCTTGCTATCGCGGTCGCCGCGTGCGTGCCGTTCGGGCCGCTGCGGTTCCTCTTCATCATCGGGCATCGCCGCGTAGGCGCTGGTCCGGCCCTCGTCTCCCCGGTTGGTCTCGCGCGCGCCGATGGCGGACCGACGCTCTGCCCGCGACTCGGGGCGCAGGCTGCCTTCGGACGCGCTTGGCGTTGGGGCCTGTGCCGAGGCCACCCGCGCCGACCGGTTGGCATCTACTGGCCGCAGCGGCGACCCGCCGGACCTGGGCCGTGGGCCGTCGCGGCTCACCGGCTCGGCGCCGTCCGAGGTCACGCGGATGATCGGCATCGGGATGGCGCGCTGGTCGGTCTGGAAGCCGGCGCCCTTGTGGACCGATGCCGCGCCGGCGACGTGCGCGCCGCTCAACACCGCGGGGCGCGCCAATTCGACGACGGCCTGGTTCACGGCCGGGACCGGCGCCACCGCTGCGGCCGCGAGCGCCGGAGCGCTTTGGGCGGCCACGACGGAGTCCATCGCCCGCGTTGGGCTGGGTTCGCCAAAAGCGCCGGAAAAGTCAGGGACTTCTGCGGCTTTGGCCCATTCGGCCATGCCCTTGCGCCACAACCAGGTCTCCGCGGTGACGTTGCCCTCGGCGATCGCGGCCCGCACGCCGTCGCCGTCCATGCGCTGCTGGCCACTGGCCGCATTGATGAACCACAGTACCCGGGCTGCGGGCGCTGCGGCAGGGACGGCGGCCGCAGGTTCCGGGGCCGCGTCGACCTCGGCCGGGATGTGCACGATGATGCGGTGCTGACAGTGGCGGCACTGAAATTGCAGACGGCGGCCTGGCGCCACCCGCTGCTCGGGGAGCGTATACGAACTACCGCACTGCTCGCATTGGACGCGCATGGACCCGCGGGCCGCCGAATCGGGCAGCGGCCAGACCCGCGTAGCGTCGTGCGGTCCGCGGTCCGCGGTCAAGTGCTCAGCCGATCCAGAATCCACCGCCCCGCGCCGGCCAGCCGCGGAGCGGCGGTGCCGGCGCCTTTTTTCGCCTCCACGCCGTGCCCGGCAGCGCCCGGCGGACCTTTTTTGCCCCCGGTTTTGCCGCCCCCCGCTGC
>VGRO01000134.1 GCA_016875335.1 Deltaproteobacteria bacterium
GACCGCCGCAGCGACGCTCTGGCCGGCAAAGGGATCGAGATTCGCGGGGTTGCAAGTCGGCGTGGCGACTCCGCTATTCGACGGCGCGGGCGCGATCACGGATGCCGGCACACGGGGTCGATTTGCTGGGTATTGCGCGGCGGCTTTCCGCGGCTGCGGTTTTGTGCATGGGCTCTACGTGCGCGGGTTGATGGAGAACGCGGCTTCAGTGGTTTTGTATGCCTTTGTGGATACGACAATGGCCGATTGAGCCTGTTTGCCCGGGCAAAATCGGCCGATCTGGACATTGGCGGTGCACTGACTACGCTGTGAGTCCGGCGGCACATGCCGCGACCCGGTGGCCGTGCAACCAACCCTGCGATTGACCTGCACAATAGCGGTCCTCCTCTGCTCTGCGTGGACCGACCTCGCACAGGCCCAGGAACCCAACGCCGAGCGCGCCTACTCCGTCACGCCGCGCGCCGATCTGGCCGAACAGGTGGCGCGGCACTACCACGATCGCAATCAGCCGGTGCGCGCCATCAACTGGGCCGAGCGCATGGTGCGATCGCCGGGCGCGACGGCAGAGCAGGGCGCGTGGGCGGCCAAATTGCGCGCGCAACTCAAGTGGAAACTGGGCGATCTGGGCTTTGGCGAGGTGCGGATTGCGGTGCGGCCGGGTCATGCCGCTGTCACGGTCGACGGCAAGGACATCCTGCCGCGCGTCGCCCAGCACGTCGTTTGGCTGAGCGAGGGGGCCCACCTCGTCGCCGCGGACGCCTCCGATTTCGCGCCGACCGAGGTCGGTGTCAACGTCGTCCGCAACGAGAAGGCCAGCGCCGACCTGGTGCTGGTCTCGACCAAGGCGCCTGTGGTGGTCGTGCACGCCGTGCCCGAGTGCGACGTGCTGGTCGACGACAAGCTGGTCGGCACGAGCCGACAGCGCCGGTTCGCCATCCCGGCCGGCAGCCGCAAGCTGCTGTTTCGCGCCGACGGCCACCTGCCACAGGTGCGCGAGATGACGCTTGTGGCCGGTGAGGAATACGCGGTCGAAGCCCGCCTGCAGCGCGCCGTGCCCGAAGGCGACCGCCCCAAGGTTTCGGTGGTCGAGCGCGATGTGACCGAACTCGAGCGCGCCGAGGTCGGCGAGTCCGGCCCCAACATTGCCCACGCTCCCGACGTCGATTCACCCCTCGACGGCAAGCGCAACGCCCGCGTCAACGTCAGCCGCGAGATCGGTGGCGGCACGGTCGGCGGCGCCCGCAAGGCTGGGGTCGAAGCAAGCGCAAGAGTCAGCCCGCCCGCCCTTGCACCCAGTGGAGGTTCGCCCGCTGCCGTCTCCGTGGGCGCAGCAAGCGGCGACCCATCGGCGCCCATGTCGGTTCGCACCAAAGGCCTTCTGCTTGCGGTCCCGGGCCTGCTGGCCATGGGCGGCGGCGCGGCCTATGTCGTACTGAGCGCCAACGCGGCGGAAAAGGTCAACCAAGGACTGCCCTACGGCGACCCGAATTACGACGCGGCCTACGACAGGGCGGCGAAGGGCGCGCTCATCGGCTACGGCGTGCTCGGCGGTGGCGCGCTGCTGACGGGCGCTGGCGGCTGGTACCTGCTCGGCGAGGGCGGCCTGGGCAAACAGGGTCGCGGCGTGCTGCTGACCGGCACCGGGCTTGCGACGGCCGGCGTTGGCACCTGGATGTACCTTGGCGCGACGAGCGTGCTGGCGAGCGCCGCCGAATTCCCGAGCGCACATCCCGAGTACCAGCGCCGGGTGGATCTTGGCATTCGCGACACCCGGTATGCGCAAGTGGCGATGGGCGCGGGGGGTGTGGTTGCGCTCTTGGGCGCATGGCAACTGGTGACGGCGCCCAAGTCCACGGCCGAGGCGGCGCCCGACCCGTCCGTGCTGTCGTGGTCGCTGCTGCCGGTGGTCGGCGCGCGGCAGACGGGGGCGGCGCTCAGGCTGGCGTGGTAGCGGCCGCGCAATACGACGTGTCCTCAGCCGGTGCCGATTTCCACATCGCCGCGCGCAAACATGGCCGTCGCCCCGGTCGGCAGACGCACGCGCACGCGCTGCACCCCGTCCGTCAGAACGCTGCACTGGGCCACGGCGCGGTCGCCGGTGGGCAGGAGCACCGCTCGGCCAGCGATGTCATAGTCCAGTGCGGCGACGACCAGGGCATCCTCGACGGCCTCCGGCACAAGGGCCATCCACACGTCGGGGAAATCGCGCTCTGCCACTTTCCAAGTCCACTCGCCAGGTTGGCCGTCCACATACCCGGTGACGACCAGGGACACCCGATCCTGAACCTGCAACGTGGCCACCCGGTCGCGCCACGCGGCGGCGGGCGTGTCGACGAGGCACAGGTTGTGGGCGTGCTCGTGCAACCACGAGGCCGTGCGCAGGACCAGAGCGCGGTCGCGCGGTCCCTCAGGCAGCGCCAGCCAATCGACCAACTGCGCAAGGTTGAAGCGTTCCGCGTTCATGGTGCGCCGTCAATTGCCGGTCATGAGCGTAACGAGGCCCGAGACCGTGGTCTTGCCGCTCAGGACCTGCATCGTCGCTTGGGTGGAGTCGCCGAGCAAGGTGCGGCGCGCGAACGCCAGCGTGTAGGTGCGCGCGATGCGGTCGCCCTCTTCAGCGGGGATGCCGTCGCACAGGCCGAGGCCAAACAGTTGGTGGCAGCCCTTGAGCACATCCACCCACAGGGAACTTGAGAACGCATGGATGTCCTTGATGGTTTTCCATTGTGGCGCGCCCTGGTGGCCGCCGTCGGCGCTGCCGGTCATCAGCAGGACGGGAGCGTCGATCGCCGCCATGCCCGCCGGTCCGAACCACTGCGCGTCGCCTTCGCCGGACATCAGCAACATGCCGGCCCTCATGCGCTTGTCGCCGAGGCCGGCCTTGTACTGCGCCAGGTCGTGGTCGGTGCAGGCGCCGCCCAAGCCTTTGCCCGCCTTGCACGCAGCAGACAACTTGGCGAGGTCGAACTGCGCACCGATCAACGTCAGGACGGTGTAGCCGCCAAAACTATGGCCGCTCACGATCATCTTGTCGAAGCGCGCCTTGCCGGCCAGACCCGCGTCGTCGCCCTGGCCTTGTACGGCATCGACGGCGGCCGAAACGTCGCGCGCACGCCACCACCACAACCCGGTCGGCTTGGGCGCGTCGTGATCCTGCAGCAGGTTGCCGGTGTGGTCGGGCGCGATGACCACCCAGCCGTGCGAGGCGAAATGCTCGGCCAGCCAGGGCGAACTGCCCGCAAAGCCCGAATAGCCATGCGAGTACGCCAACACTGGGTAGCCGCTGTCCACGGCCGGCGGCGCCGCGCCAGCGTCGATGACCGCGACCTTGCTTGGCCACAGTTGACCGTAGATCGCGTGTTCGCCGGTGGTCGCGGTCGCCGGGTACCATAGGTGGACGCCGATGGTGCGGGTCGGGTCGCCGGGCGCCGGCACGTAGGTGTGCGAAAACGTGCGGTAGCCGACGCCGTGCGGCCCGGGTTTGCCGAGATCCCATGCGAAATCGGGGCGGGTTGGAAGCGCCGCAGTGTCCACGCCCTGCAGTTCGGAAGTGGCGTCGACCTCGCTTGCGTGGCTCGCGCCAGGCGTGCTGTCCGCAGTGGCAGGCGGTGCCGCGGCGGTCCCGCACGACGCGAGGCAGACGACCCACAGGATGAGCGTGCGCAGGACCAACGCCATGGCGTCCTCAGTCGGCCAGGGCGGACACGCCGCCCGTGCATTGCAACGAAAACCCAAGGTTCGCGGCGGCAAAAGCGGCGCGCAGGATCTCGCACTGCGCCTCGTAGGACACGCCTGCGGGCGTGAGCATCGGCGTCGACTGGCGATCCGGCGGCACCACGCCAGCGAGCAGGAAAAGCGGCGTCGACACCAGCGCGCCGCACACCCGCCGCAGCCGCGCCGCCACGTCGTCGCCCGCCACTTTGTCGCTGAGCTTGGCTCCCAGGATTGCCTGGATATGCGGACCTTCGCTGTCGGCAACGAAGGGCTCGCCGACCAGCCGGTCCTTGATCAGCGCCACGGCGTCGGCCCA
Source organism: Deltaproteobacteria bacterium (assembly GCA_016875335.1). GTDB lineage: Bacteria > Myxococcota_A > UBA9042 > UBA9042 > UBA9042 > SXRM01. The sequence continues at coordinate 4,031 of VGRO01000134.1, forward strand.
TGTGGCCTGGGAGGACTCCGCGGCACGCTCAGCCACCAGGTCGATGAAGTCGAATGCGTTGGGCTTCGCACAGCTGCCGTAGCGCGCCTCCCACGCCAGCCGCGCCGCAAAGTCCAGTCCTCGAAAGCCTGGTTCCGCGTCCTTGAGAAAGACGCCCACCGACAACTGGAACGTCTGCTCCTCGCCGCCAGGGTACTCCACGGGCATCGGCCAACCGAGGGCACCGTGCAGCGACCGCCGCAACTGCCGCGCCGGCAGCGCCGACACCGCGTCGCCAGGTCCGTTGTTGCGCTGGGTCGGGTCGGCAGCGTGGTTGCTCCAGGCATCCAGCAGCCGCGGCCAGCCGTAGGCGTCGCCACACCCCATTTCGGGTGGCGGCGGGTTGAACATCGGCTCCGCCGCGATGTCGGCGAGCAACCGGCGCAGCGAGAACCGCTGGGCGACGAAGCGCGCGGTCAACCGTTCAAGGGTGTCGCGCTGGGCTTCGGTGCGCGGAAAGTAGTTGCTGAGCGTCAGCGGAGCGCCCATCACGTCCTGCCACACCTGTTCGACGATGGTCTGCGCGGTCATCCACGCCAGCGCGTCGTCGGGGTCGACGGTGCCATCCGCCAGGCGCTGCATGCCGAACTGCGCCAGCCGGTCCACACCCCGGTGCAGGCTGGCCTCCAGGTCATGCACGCTGACAGTGGCGCCGCGCGCGAGGCCAAAGTACCCATCGTGGCCGAGTGGATCCGGATCGGTGGGCACTTTGAAGCGACCGCAGTCCTTGTGCCAACCCCACGGTGAACTGCCATTTTTGGCGTCCACCACGCCGCCATGGCGCAGGACAGCGTGGGCGCGCAGGTCGCTCGGACCCTTGGTCGCCTCTTGCTCGGCCGGATGCTTGCCCGTCGCTGCGCCGAAAAGGGCGGTCTCAAAGTGGCCGAACACCGGCCAGGCGCGGTTGCGGTGCGGATCCGGGTGCCACGTGGTCGAGAACTCGCTGTTGTGGCAGACCATGCACACGAAATCGCGGTGCAGGTAGGCGGCGTCAAACACCCGGCCGAAGTCCTGGCGCCGCGACCGCTCCAGCTCCTTGGCGGCGACGTTGGCGGCCTCGAATGGCTTGGCCACCAGGGCGAACAGGTGGGCGCGCCACACCACGCTCAGGTCGTCCTTGCGCAGCGCGGAACTGACCAGGTGCCCCATCGTGAATGTGGACGGCGGCGCATCTGCCGTCGTCGGCGTGTGGTCGCGCACGTACGCTGCGAGTTGGCCCTGATCGTGGTAGTCGTCGCCGGGCTGGGTGTAGCACTTGAGTTGGTTCTTGGTCTCGATGCGGTTGACCCGCAACGCGTCGAGCACGAAATCGGTCCAGCGCAGTCGATAGCTGGGCAGTTCGGTCATGGCCAGAGCCACCAGGCGGCGGGCCTGCCACACCGCGGGCGACCAAGGGACCTCGCTGCCCGAGAACGCGCCGTCACCGAACGTGTACCCCTGTGCACGGCGGATCGCGGCCACCGCGTCGGTCCACGCCAGCACTTCGCCCTGACCCCACGGTCGCCGGCCGGCAATGGCGAGCAGCGCGCGCCGCACCCAGGCCTGGTCGCTGCCCTGGCAGTCTTGCCATTGGTGTACAACCGGCGGATGGGTCGGCGTCGGGGGGGCGGGCAGGGCGACCGCGACCACCGGAAACGTCGCTTGCCTTGTGATGTCCGGCGGTTCGCTGCTGTCGCACGCCCACAGGCCAGCCAGGAGCACAAGGGTGGCCACTGGTGTCGCGCCGTACGGGCCGCAGGTCACGCCGGCCTCCCCAATTGCCGCTGCATCACCAACTGTACGGCGTCGGCCTCGTTGGCGGCCCCCGGCACGTCGGCGACGTTGAAGCTCTCGTTGGCGAACGGCCAAATGCCGAGCGCGAGCAACGCGGCGATGCGGTTTTCCTGCGGCGTCGAGGCCACCACCGCTTTGCCATCCGGGCCGCATCCGCCAAAAACACCCTGGTGCTGGCTGCGCACCGGTCCGCCCAAGAACACGACGGGAAAGCCGTAGGGCCAATGGTTGCGGCCCTTTTTGCCTTGCTGGTAGGGCGTTCGGCCAAACTCGCTGGTCAATACGATGAGCGTCTTGTCGAGGTCCAGCTTGCGCGGGTCGTGCTCTCCCGGGCCATTGACGATGCTGCACAGCCCGGTCAGGGTATGCGACAGGTTCCGGGCCTGGGTGTGCGGGTTCTCTTCGTGGGTGTCGTAGCCGCCCCCGCCGTCGGCCGGGATCAGCCCGCCGTCGATGAGGCAGATATAGCGCGCTGGAGCCGTGGGGTGCGTCAGCAGGTGCGCCGCCAGGTTCAGGTTCATGGTGATGGCGTCGGTGCCCACGCTGTGGCCGCACCACTGCACCGAGCGCTTCTCGAAGAGCTTTGGCTTGAGGACGGCGCCGACCTGGTCGGCGTGGCGCACGGCTTCGGCGGCGTCCGCCAGATCGGTGAGCCGCGGTGCCCGCAGCGGCGCTGGCTCGCCCGGCCGAGTCAGTCGCGCGCGATAGCGTGAAATCGCATCAGCGACCAAGGCGTCGTGCGCGCTGCGCCGCTCGCCGACCGTACCCCGCGCCAAGAGCGACGTCAGTTCGGCCGCGCCGTCCACCTTGATGGGCAGCGGACGCGCAGAGCCAGGGTGCAACCCAATTGCGCTGGCCGTCCGCAAGTTGTCGGTAGGGAAGGCATTGAGGCTCTGGTGCAGCAGCACCCAAGCCTTGGGACCGAAAGTCGCGGAGCCGGCCAGTTCGCCGAAGTAGCGCTGGACGTGCGCACCAAGCCCCGCAAGCGCCGGGTTGCCCAGCCCGCGGCCGCCCAGCATCTGCGGGATGGCCGCTTCGTGCGGTTCGAGGTCGTGCGCGGTGATGGCCACCCGCATGCGCGCAACGAGGTCGGGCCGGGCGCGCAGGGGTGCGACGTAGGGTCCCAGGAACACATCTTGGCCTAACCCGTCGATGCCAAAGCGTTCCAGCAGGTCGAGGCCTTGCAGGGCGCAAGCGTCGATCGCCTTCTGCACGTCGCCGGTCTTGAGGTACAGGTGCCAGTGGGTGCCATTGTCCTTGCCGTGATCCGGCACGCAGTAGAAAGATTCGTATTGGCTGATGCCGCCATACAGGAAGATCTCCAGGACGCTGGTTGCACGTTCGGCGGCTGGCAGGAGCAGGCCTTGGTCGCCATGCGGCGCCTCGCCAAAGCCGAGCGCCCGCCTCGGCACGAACAGGCCTGGTCCGAACGCAGTGGCGCCGGCCGTCGCAATGCCGCCAGCCTTGAGGAAATCGCGGCGTTGCAAGGCAAGATGGGCGGGGCACCCTGGCGCCCGGGCGGCAAGCATACCCTGCCGTGGCGTGTGGGCAAGGGCATGCCGCGCGGCGGGCGGGGCAGCGACGCATACACCCCCTCACCCCGAATCCCCATGCGCCGGGCTGCGCCAAGCGCGGCGGCGCGCCTGCCTGTTCCTGCACATCGCTCGCCTATTGCTCTACCGACAACGCCACGCCCGCCGCGCCCTCGATCCATGAATTCGGGTCGAGCTCGTCGGCCACTTCCTTGCTGGCCAACCGACCGCTTTCGTCGATGCACCACGTCCCGGCGTCGAGCGACCACGACTCGCCGTTCCAGCGCGCCCGCGCGTAGGGGTCCAGCGCCAGGCACAAGGCAGGAGAAAACCGCTGGGCAAACATGGCCATCCGCGGCATGTCTTCGAGCGCCAGGCGCTTTGTAGCGTGCGGCAGGGCCACGACGCCGGGCGCCAGTCCCAGGCCGATGTCGAGCACCTCCGCGTTGCCCGGACCCTCTGGCGGTCGGTCGTGGAAAAGCACCACCCGGTCGGTCAGCACCATCGCGCCGGCCGACCAGGCGATGACCGGCTTGCCGCCCAACTGCTGGCGAATGTCGAGCAAGCGCATCCGGCCCAGCAAGGTGGCGACGTGACCGCCGGCGATGGCCACGGCGTCGCACTGGTCGATGACCTCCGCGACCTCTTGCCGCACCCTGCGCAATTCCGGCCGGTCGTGTGGCCGCACCTGCGCCTCAAAGCGGTCGTGGATGTCGGCGATGAGCCGCAAATGGTGGGCGTCCAGTTCGCGCAGCGTCCGCACGGCGTCGTCGCGCAGCACCGCCAGCATCGCCTCGTGGTCTTGAGCCTCTTCGTCGTCTACGCCCATGCGCGCAGCAAACTGCGCCGTCGAAGCCGCGTAGGTGCGGTAGGCCAGCGGCGCGGCGTGCGGCGAATGGTGGAAAAGCGTCTTGGCGGCCGAAATGTAGGCGTCGAGGCGGACATTGTAGAGATCGCGCAGCAGCCGCAGTTGGTCCTGGCGCTTGCGGTGCGCCGCAAACAGCTCGCGGTCCTCGGCGAACACCTCGTCGGTGCGGCGGTGCAGGTACAGGTTGACGCCGCGGTGACCGATCGCCTGCTGCAGGTTGCCATCGTCGTCTTCGCGCTCCTGCCAGCCGGCGGTGATCAGCGCGACCCTGCCAAAGGCGCCAATGGCCTCCAGTTCTTCGGCCACCGTGATGGCGTTGCGCTGCGGGCCGAGCAGGATGAGGCGGGCTTGCGGTTGCGGCATTCGGTGAACCTGGGTTGGCGGCGCACGCTTGGGCCGGGCGCGCAACTGTGCCATACTCCGCCGCCGCGTTCGACCCCCGTGCCCGCATTTTCGCCCGCACCCGAACGCAGCTTGGCGGCGCCATGCCGCCCTTGACTCCGCCTGCCACGCCTTGCCCCCCGAGGTCGCCATGCACGTCATCCTGGTCGCGCCGCATTTTCCCGCCAACCAACGCCAGTTCGCCCGCGCCCTGAAACAGGCTGGGGCCTACGTCACCGGCGTCGGCGAGTCGAGCGTTCAGAGCCTGCCCGGCGAGGTCAAGGGCTATCTCGACAGCTACGAGCAGGTCGGCAACGTGTGCAGCGAGGACATGCTGCTGGAGGCCGTGCGCAAGATCCAGCGCCGCGGCCCGTGGGTCCACCGGCTCGAAGCCACGGTCGAGGCCCACATCCTGGCTGCTGCCCACGTGCGCGAATTGACCGGCATTCCGGGCCTGTCGGTCAAGAATGCAATCCTGTGCCGCGACAAGCCGACCATGAAGGAGTTCCTGCGCGACAACGGCATCAGTTGCGCGCAATCCACCGGCGCCGACACCGCCGAAGAAGTGCTGGCATTCGCGCAGCGCGTCGGCTTTCCGCTGATCTTGAAGCCGCGTGCGGCTGCGGGGGCGGCCGGTACCGTGCGCGTCGACACTGTCGAGGAGCTCAAGCGCGAGTTGCCCGCCTTCCACCTCGGCCGCGGTGGTTCGTGCGCCGTCGAGGAGTTCATCGAGGGCCACGAGGGCTTCTACGATACCCTGACCATTGACAACCATATCGCGCTGGAGTTCGTGACCCACTACTACCCCGGCGTGTTGGAGGCCATGCGCAGCCGCGACGTCTCGCCGTATTTCATCACCACCAACCGGGTGGATTCGCCCGGATACGCCGAACTCAAGCAAATGGGCGCCAGGGTGGTCACCGCGATGGGCCTGGGCACCACCGCCACCCACATGGAGTGGTTCTATGGCCCCAAGGGATTGAAATTCAGCGAAATCGGCGCCCGTCCGCCCGGCGTGGGCACCTGGGATCTGTACTGCGCCGCCAATGGCTTCGACTTGTACCGCCAGTGGGCCAACGCCATCGTGCACGGCAAGGTGGGCGACCGGCCGAGCCGCCAGTTCGCCGCCGCCATGGTCGCCCTGCGCCCCAACCGCGATGGGCGCATCGCCGGGTACTCGGGGTTCGACGAAATCCAGCAGAACATCGGCGGCAACCTCATCGACTGGCACCTGCCGGCCGAGGGTACGCCGACTCAGCCGGTCGAGGCCGGCTACATGGCCAATGCGTGGATTCGGCTGCGCCACCCCGACTACGACACCTTGCGGCAAATGGCCGAGTGGGTGGGCAAGACGGTCAAGGTATGGGCGCGATAGTCCGCGTGTCGCATGGCGGCCCAGACCGTTGACCCATTCCACCACGCCCGGTTCGACCCGGGCCGGAGGTCGGCCTGACGATGCGAGTCGCCTTCATCAGCCCCAACTACCCGCCCGAGATGCCACTGTTCACCCGCGGCCTCGCCGAGGTGGGCGCCGAGGTCATCGGCATCGGCCACGACGCAGTCGAGGGCATCGCGCCCGATGTCCGGCACCACTTGTCGGCGTACGTGCGGGTGCCCAACCTGCTCGACCTCGACGTCGCCGTGCGCCACGCGGTGCCGCAGTTGCAGCGCATGCGGTTGGACCGCATCGAGTGCTTGTGGGAGGTCGGCGTCGAACTGGCGGCGGCCCTGCGCGAGGCCCTCAACGTCCCGGGGCAAAGCAGCGAAGACGCGCGGGCCTTTCGCGACAAGGACACCATGAAGCAGCGGTTGGAGCGCGCCGGCCTGCGGGTGCCCAGGCACGGCCGCGCCACCAGCCAGCAGGAGATCCTCGACCACGCGGACCGCATCGGGTTTCCGCTCATCGTCAAGCCCATCGACGGCGCAGGCACCCGCGACACCCACCGTGTCGACGACGCGGCCGAACTGGCCAACGTGATGCGCAAGGTCGCGCATCTGCCCGAGGTCAGCGTCGAGGAGTACATCGACGGCGAGGAGTACACCTACGACACCGTCAGCGTCAATGGCCGGCCGCGCTTCGACTCGGTGGCGCAGTACCACCCGCGGCCCCTGATTTCGCGGACGCAGCAGTGGGTGAGCCCTGCGCAAATCGTGTTGCGAGACCCGCACATCCCGCAGTTGGCCGACGCCGTGCAGTTTGGCCGCGACGTCCTGCACGCGATGGGTATGGGCACGGGCTTTACGCACATGGAGTGGTTTCGCAAGTCGAACGGCGAAATCGTCTTTGGCGAAATCGCCGCGCGCGCCCCTGGCGGCCGCCTGGTCGATCAGATGAACTACGCCAACGATTTCGACGTGTACCGCGAGTGGGCGCGCTGTGTGTGCTGGCACAGCTTTGACGCGACCGCGCACCGCCGCTACCACGTGGCCGCGGTGTTCAAACGCGCCATCGGCGACGGCCGCATCCGCTCCATTACGGGCATGCAGGCTGCGCGGCGCAAACTCGGAAAATCACTGGTGGTCGAAGATCTGCTGCCCCTCGGCGCCCACCGCCGCGACTGGAAGCAGACGCTGCTGAGCGACGGCTGCCTCATGGTCCGCCACCCGGACTACGCGACTGTCCAAGACATGATGCGCGTGCTGGTCGAGGACGTGCGCTTGTACGCCGAGTAGGCGGATCGGAAGTTCACTTCTTGCCAGCGACCGCCCCGGCGATCGCCCGCACCAGTCCGCGGCGCTCGATGGGCTTGCTCAGGTAGCCGTCGGCCCCCGCCTCGAGACACCGTTCGCGGTCGCCCGGCATGCTGTGCGCCGTCAGGGCGATGACCGGCAGGTGTGGTATGCCGTGGTCGTGCTCACGCTGCCGCAGCCGCCGGATCGCCACCAGGGCGATCTCAGCGCGGTTCGCGGCCAACTGGGCACATCATCTACCAAAAACGCCGGCAATGGCAAATCGGCGCGCGCAACGCCCGAGGTCGGGGCGGCAGGTGCAAACAGGACTGCCGGCACCAAAAACCCCAATCAACTCAGCCCGCCGTCCACGTCCATGGGTCGCGGTCCGGGTCGCAGCGACCGGCCGGTGACTGCACGCCGCGCGCCACGCACCGACCGTCGATGCGGCAGAAGCGCGCGGGTCCGGCCACGGCGCAGCCGCCTGCCTCCGCTGCGCACAAACTGTCGATGGCGCACAAGTCCGCGCGGCTGCAGGAACTCACCGGGGGCGGCGCAGCGGTGATCGTCAATTCCACGGGGGTCAGCCCGCCGTCGCCCACCTCGACCTTCTGCTCGGCCAGCACTGCCCCGTCCGCGCCGACCACTTCGACGTCAAACGGGCCGGCCGCAGGCAACATGCGGCCAAACCGACCGTCCTGGCAGCGGCTGGTCCAGCGTTCGCCGTCCTTGGTGGCCACTTGGCGCACCCGCACTTCGGCCGCCACCGGCCGACCCTGGCGATCGCGCACCCGCCCCCACAATCCTGGACCGGCCAGCGTGCGCTCCAGCATGCCCATCCACGTACCGCGGGTTGCCAGCACCATCTTGCGCAGCTTGTCCTGGCCCGGGTTGGTCAGCGTGCCCTCGACCAGGAACGCGCTGGTGCCGTGGGCCGCGCGGTGCCAGTCCTGGTCCACACCGTCCACGGGATACAGTCGCCGCTTGACCGCGAGCGGCCGCCCGTTGACCTGCGGCCCCGCGCGCCGCGCCATGGCCTCGGCAATCGACCACGCCTCGTTGGGCTCCGGGTCCGGCGCCTGCGGAATCGTGTACGGCACCAGAATCGCGTTGGCCTGGGTGTGGAAACTGACACTGGCAATGAACCGCTGGTCGTCGGCCAGTCGCAGCATCGCCTGGGTCTCCGGTTCGCTGCCGGCGCGCGGCCCGCGGTACCACGCCCGTCGCGGGTCGCTGTGGCTGGCGACCTCGCCCAGGCTGTGCCAGCGGTACGGATAGTTGCGGTTCAAGTCCACGCCGTCGGTCGGGTCGGTCCGGCCGTTGCCGTCGGTGTCGCGGCCGTTCTTGCGACCGCCGTGCTTGGAAACGTGGATGTACAGGTGGTTGCCGTCGGGATTGACCAGCGGCACGCACCACACGGTCAGTCTTTCCAACCACTGGCGGACTTCGGGGTCTGCATCAGCGTTTTCGGCAAGGTAGCCGCAGCCGTCGAGGGCGAATTCCAGCGCCGCGAGTTCCACGCCGTGGTGGGCTCCGTTCAACAGCACCTGCGGCACCGCATCTTCCGGTTGGCTGCCGTGGTGGAGCTTGAGCGCCAGGATCGGCCGGCCCTGACCAGAGCGGCCGATCTCAACCAACTGGGCCACTTTGCTGAACCGCTGGGCATACGCGCGCAGCAGCGCCTCGGTCATCGCCGGATCCTTGTAGCTGGCGTCGCGCACGAACCCAGTCGGCGTAGGCACCACCGGCTTGGCGGCCGCGGCGCGGAAGTTGGCGTCGCGAAAGGCCAGCGGTTCGTCGGCGAAGACCTCGCGCGCTTCTGGCAGGCGCCGCAGCACCGCCTCTTTGCCGGCCACGCCGGTCTGCACCACGGCTTCGCTGTCCGAGCGCGACACCACCTTGGCGCCGAGGTCGTCCAACGCGGCCAGTTGACCCACGGGTACCGCAAGGTAGCGCATGCGACCCAGTGCCCCGGCCCGCGCGGGCAGTGGCGTGTTTGCCTTGCGCACCCACAGGCCGCGGCACGCCATCGGTTGACCGCCCTGGTGACGAACGCCGAAAAGGCCAGCCGGCAGAGCGGCATCCGACGCCACCAGCGATCCCAGCGGCTTGAGCGTCTCGCCATCGAAAAACTGCGCCGACAGGTGCGGCCCCACCATCCACACGGCGACTTCCAGCGAACAGGTGCCCTTGCACGCCACGTTCGGCCCCGCGGCCAGCGTGGTCGACGCGCCGCCCTGTACCCGGCGGATTTCCAGCCGGCCCTTGTGGGGTCCAGCGACATAGCCATGGAAAAACGACAACTTGTCGATGCGTTCGACCTTGGACCGCACCGCCAGCCCGGCCGCGTCCTTGCCATCGAACGCAATGCGACCGCGCACGAAGCCGTCTTGCAGCGGCCCGTCCGCGTGCCCAGCGAGCCACCATGCGCCGGCTTTGTCCGGCTTGTCGAGAACCACTTGACCGGGCGGCGCGCTCCAATTGCCTGCTGTTTCCGCGGCTGTGGGCTTGGCCACCGCCTTGCCGACAACGGCGGTCTCGTCGCGCGGGTCCAGGGCTGGCACGCCCGATTCGACCGCCTCGGGGCCCTTGGCAAGCGCCGGAGCCGCGGCCAACACCAGCCAAAGCCAGGGCAGTACCGGCTTCACGGGTGCGCCGCCTTGATCCGGCGCATCTCGTCGACGGTGGCTGCGCAACGAAACCCGAAGTGGTGGTAGGGCTTGTTCGCAGGGAAGTGCGGCCGCCGCCACATCGCCGTCGCGTATTTGGGCGGCCAGTACCAGGAGCCGCCGCGGACGATTTTCTGGTCATGGCCGGGGCACGGTTCTCGACCGCCGCACGGTCCTTTCGGGTCGGGTCCGGCGCACGCCTTGCCGCACGCCGCGTAGCTTGGGCTGTACCAGTCGGCAATCCACTCCCAGGCGTTGCCGCTCATGTCGAACAGCCCGTACACGCCGGCCGGGCGGGCGCCCACTTCGAGCGTGCGGCCCTTTTCCGGGTTCGGCGGTTTCTTGGGCGTGCCGCAGCCGCGACCGGTCTTGTCCATGATGACGGCCTTGGCGCAGTCGGCGGGCTCGTTGCCCCACGGGTGGGTCTTGCCGTCCGGGCCGCGCGCCGCCTTCTCCCACTCTGCTTCCGTCGGCAGGTGCTTGCCGCGCACCTGGCAAAACTGCAGCGCGTCGTACCACGACATGCCCACCATCGGCTGCTTGGGCCGGTCGTAGTCGTTGTAGAGGGGGTGCGAGCGCCGGCACTTCTTCTGTTTGACGCACGCCTGGTAGTCGCCGTAGGTCACCTCGTACACGTCCATGTAGTAGGTCTGCATCCACACCGATTGCAGCGGCCGCTCGTTTTTCGGCCCCTGGTCAGAGCCGCGGTAGAACGGGCCGGCAGGGATGCATGCGAGGCCGGCGGGGGGCGTCTCGCAGTCGATGCTGGCGACACTGGCGGGGGCAGCCGCCGTGGCGGGCAGGGCGGCGGCGAGGGCGAGGGCGAAGGCGGCGAACACGGTGGCGGGTTTTCCTGGCGGCGAGGACGCCGGCGGGCGGGATTGTGGGGCTTGCGGGGGGTTGGGGCAAGGTGGGGTTGGCCACGCGTCAAGGACCGCAGGGGATGCCAATCATCTGCCATTCACACCATTGACGTCACGGCTGTTTCCTCCCCCAAAACCGCGCCGCCACCGCCGCCACCACCGCCGTCAACGCGGCCACGGGCCACCACGGCGCGGGATCATCCTGGCGCGGCGGCGGCCCTTGCGGCGGCTGGTACGGCGCCTGGGCCACGGCACTCGCTTGCCCGGGCGCATCCGCCGTCGGCGTCGCCCCACCGGCCGGTCCCTCGCTCGGCGTCGCCGCCCCTGGCAGCCAGTTGCGGCCCAGACGCACATCGTCGTCAACCGCTGTGCCCGTCTGGCTCTCGGGCAAGAACGCCACGCGGTCGGGCCCTGGCTTGTCCCAGTCCGGCGGAATGACCCCGCGCCGCATGAACGCCAATTCGGCCTGCACCCGCGCCGCCTTCTGCGCGGGGCCTATCGCCCACGGTTGGTGGGTCATGGTCTCGTAGCGTTCCAGGTCAGCGATGGCGAGCGGCAGGTTGACCCGGCGCACGATCTGGCTGCGGCAGTAGAACACATCGGGGTCGCTCGGGCCGATCGCGACGGCGCGCTGGATGATGCGCATGGCATCTTGCTGGTGGCCGAGCCAGAAATGGGCCATGGCGAGGTAGAGCGGCAGGCGCGGGTCGCGGTTGGCGCTCTGGTTGAGCGCCTCCAACTGCGGCAGGGCCTCTTGCAGGCGGCCGGCGTAGTAGGCGCGGGTGGCGACGATGAACCGAGCGACGATGTCGTTGGGGTCGGCGGCCGCGGCCTTCATGCGCGCCTCGATGGCGTCGAGGTCTGCCTTGCGCTCGGGGCTTGCTCCGGCGGCGTCGGTCAAGAAGTTGATCATGCCGGCGATGCGGCCGAGCACGATGTCGCGCTCCGGGTGGCCCTTGGACAGGTCGTGCAAAAGCACGATCGCTTGCCGCCATTGGCCAGCCCGCGCATAGCCGGCCGCAAGCAGGTCCACGCCTTCGGGCGCATCGGGTCTTGCTGCTTGGATTCTCTTGGCCGCGTCGATCTCACCCTGCGCGTCGCCGAGCGCGCTGGCCATGCCGAACCGGAGTTTGAGCAGGTCATGGGTCGCCGTCTCGGGCTTGGCCAGCGGGCCGCGATCCAGCGCTTGCGCCGCCAACGCAAACGCCCGCACCGCGGCGAGGGCCCGAATGGCCGGCAGGGAGTCGCACTCGGGTCTTGCCGCACAGGCCTGCGCCCCTTCGGCAGCGGCGGTGACTTCGCCGGCCAATGCCTGCAGCGCCGGTTGCAGCCCGGCCGCGGTGGCCGGGTCGAGCGCCAACGGGTCGCCGGGGGCGAGTCTGGCCGTGCGCAGGCGTTCGGCACAGGAGCGACCCCAGGCGGCGTCGGTTTCCATGCCCGCCTCGCGGCAGAGCAGGGCGTAGTCGAAACATTGCGCGGCGGCCCACCCGGCTTCGGGTTGTCCCTGGCGGGCGGAGGCCAAGTGACCGCGCGCCGCCGACCGGTCGCCCACGGCCAACGCAGCCTGGGCGTCGAGCAGCGCCGCCACGACCG
>VGRO01000135.1 GCA_016875335.1 Deltaproteobacteria bacterium
CAGGCCGGGTTCGGCCACAGCGGGAGTCGCGCCGGCCAAGCCGGCGGGCCATGCACCGGCCCGACCCGCGCCATCCGGCGCCGCCAAGCCGGCGACCGCAGCACACAAGCCGCTTGCGCAGCCTGCGCCCGCTGCCCAGAATAGGCCCGCCGCCGGCCGCTGACCCGCGCCCCCACCGGCGGGGAGGCGCCATGACCACCTCGACCGCCACCACCCGCGACATCCGCGTCGACGTCCAGGCGCAGTTCGTGCCCGAGCACTCGGCCCCCGAGCGCCACCAATGGTTCTTTGCCTACCAGATCACGATCCAGAATCTTGGCACGCGGACGGTGCAACTCATCAGCCGCGAATGGACGATCACCAACGCGGAAGGCAAGGTCGAGCGCGTCCACGGCCCCGGCGTCGTCGGCCAACAGCCGCGCCTCGGTCCCCGCGAGGGCTTCCGCTACACGTCGGGGTGCCCCCTGGACTCAGCGTTTGGCACCATGCAGGGCAAGTACCAGATGGTCACCGAAGACGGCGACAGCTTCGAGGTCGACATCGCCGAATTCGCGCTGGTGCACCCGGACGCCTTCAACTGACCTGAACAGGTGTCAACCGGAGCGCGGTCCGGGTGGCGACGACGGCCACGCAGCCATGGGGCCGAGGTTGAATACGTGCTTGCACCCGGCCGCCCTCAGCGCGCGTGCCGCCAGCGCTGACCGGGCACCGCTGCGGCAATACACCACAACCGGTTGATCCTTCTCGGCAAATGCCAACGGCCGGGCGCGGAGCACATCGACCGGAGCATGGACCGCGCCCGGCAGGTGGCCTTCGGCGAACTCGGTTTCGGACCGGACGTCGAGCAATACAGCGCCGTCGCGCACCAACCGCGCGGCCTCGGCCGGTGCGACCCGCCCGCTTTTCATGGCAAGCCACAGGGCGGCCACCACGATGGCGGCGGCAACCAGAGCCAACAGGTCGGGCATGGCATCCAGCGCGGCGCATCGGCGCCGTCGGCCGTCATGGTAGGGCGACTGGAGGTGGGCGCCACCCGTTGCCATTGACCGCGAATCCGATTTGCCGCCACACTTGGCCGCCGGACGGCGCGGCGCACGCCAACGCGAGGGCACGATGAGCGATCCAGGCCAGGCCGACGTCTTCCACTACACCACGGTCTTCCTGCCCGAGCCGGGCGGCGGCTTCACCATCTTCGTGCCGGCCCTGCCCGAGGTGTGCGGCACCGGCACCACGCTGCGCGAGGCCCAGGAATCGGCGCGCGAGGCGATCGCGCTGGCCCTCGAAGTCCGGCGGGAGATGGGCGATCCGTTTCCGAGCGACACGACCGAGGTGCCGGTCCAGTCGGTCGCCGTGTACCTGCCAAAGGCGTGAATTCAGCTCAAGTATCCTCGGACTGGACGGCTTGCGCCGCATGCCTTGCGCAGCGCGGCGGCGACATGCGCGTGCCCCCAGTGCGGCCGTCAAGGTTCACGCCAGCGCAGCAAGCGCGCCTCGATCGGCGCCGTCTGGCGGGCCAGTTGGCTGGGTTGTGGGACAGCCATGTGCACCTTTTCCCGGACGCGATCTACGCGGCGCTGCATCGCTGGTTCGACGCCCACGCCTGGCACATCCGCTTTCGCGGCGGGGCGGAGCCGGTGTTGGCCAACCTCGCCGCGGCTGGAGCCCGCAAGGTGGTGGCGCTGGCGTTTGCGCACAAGGCCGGCGTCAGTCGCTACCTGAACCACTTCCTGGCCGACCTGTGCCGCGCCCACCCCCAGGTGATCGGCGTAGCGGCCGTCTTGCCCGGCGAACCGGACGACCTGGGGATCGTCGACGAAGCCATAGGGCGGCAGGAATTGCGCGGTGTGAAGATCCACTGCCATGTCAGCAATCTGGCGATCGACGACCCGCGCGTGGTGCGGGTCCTGGCGCGTTGCGCCGAGCTGCGCGTGCCGGCCGTCGTCCACGCCGGCAAGGAACCTTCGTCGGCGGCCTACGGCGTCGATACGCGGACCCTGTGCAGTGTAGAGCGCACGCGCGCCGTGTTGCGCCGCCTGCCCGATCTCAAGCTGGTGGTTCCGCACGTGGGAGCGGACGAATTCGCGGCGTACCTCGCGCTTACCCGGCAGTTCGAGGGCTTGTACCTGGATACCGCGATGGCGTGCGCCGATTACTTCGACCACCAACCGGATTGGGCGGGCCTGGAGGCTTGCGCCGAGCGCGTGCTCTACGGGACCGACTTTCCGATCTTGCCCTACGAGGCCGACCGCGAGATTTCGGTGATTGCGGCGCACATCGGGGACGACGCGGCGTTCTGTGCGATCGCCCGCGACAATGCCGCGCGGTTCTGGCTGAATTGATGGCTATTCTTCCCATCCGGGCGGCGGGGCGCTGAACGACGGCGGCAGGTTGGCGAACGGCCGCGCAGTCTCGCGCTGCCACGCGTCGTAGTGGTAGCGGCGATAGCGGTTGCCGTCGACGTCGATGCCGAGCGCGATGAGGCCGGAGCGGTCGTTGTAGCGGGCGCCGAGCACGGCGTCTGGGCTGTGCGGCCGGGCGCGCACGAAATCGACCTGAACCACCGGGCTGTGGGTGCGCTCGCCAAATGCGGTGCCGAGCCCTGGGCGCTCGGTCCGATCGCGCGGCGCGGGTTCACTGGACTCGGCGGCGCTGCGCCCCGTGGGTGCGGCACCGGCCGCCTTGCCGGCCTCGGCTTTCGCGGACGGGCCAGAGCGCGGGGCGCTGTCGGCCTTGGCCTCGCGGTCGTCGCCGTGCCCTCCGCGATCGTACTCGCGCCGCATCACCGGCCGCGGTGGCGGCACATGGCGCTCGGTGAACACGGCGACGCCGACCACGCCGACGTTGCGATCGTTGCCCATCTGCGCCGCGTACGAGTCGGCCACCGATGCAAAGCGGAAGGCCGCAACATCGCGCAGGCTCACGCGAAAGCCGTCAATGGTCACGGCGCCATACGGCGGCACGATGTAGCCGGGTTTGGACCAGTTGGCCGGCTTGCCGTCGATGGCGTCGCGGCCGTCGACCGAGACCACGGCCTCGACGCGGCGGCCGCTGTGGTTGCGCACGACGATCTTGTAGCGTTGGCCTTCGGCCCCGAGCACATAGGTGCGGCCATTGTGACCAAACGTGCGCAGGGGCGACCCTCCGGCGTCGACCACGTCGAAACTGTAGCTGCCGGCCGAAGCGCGATCGCCGGGCCATGCCTCGGCTGAGCGGGTGCCTGCACACGCGACCGCGACGGTGGCGGCCAGCACGGCGAAGGTCAAACGGGATGCGAACATGAGCCACCTCGGTGCGGACGTGCCGCGGACTGGCGCGTTCGACGCGCGGGCCACGGGTTCGATCCCGGCCCCCTGTGCACCCGTCGCAGTTTTGGGCACCATGGCACGGGCAGCGAGGCCACCATGGACGAACGGGCGATCGAGCACAACTCCAGCGACGCGGCGGCGACGGCGGACGCGCCCTTCTTGCGCGACGTGGCCAGCGCCGACGACCGGTCGATCCTTGCTCGCTTCTTGGTCGCGCGCGAAGTGGCCCAGGGCGAGATCCTCATCGCCCGCGGGGCCGACGATCGCACCCTGTATGTGCTGACCGCCGGTGCCGCTGACGTCGTCCGCGACGGCCTCGAGGTCGGCACGCTCGGTCCCGGCGACCATTTTGGCGAACTTGGTCTGATTGCGGGGCGTCCGCGCGCTGCGTCGATCGTCGCGACCCAGCCCGGTCGCGTGCTGTGCCTCTCCATGACGGCCTTCAACCGCCTGACTGTCGAACACCCAGACACCGCGCTGCGCCTGCTGCTGGCCCTGGTGGGCGGCGTCGCGCACCGGCTGGAGACCATGACCGACACGGTGGCCGCGCTGATGGCCGACCGCAGCTTGCGGCGCCGCGCCGAGGTACAGGTGCGCCTGGGCGATCGCGAAATGAACGTGCGCTGCGGCGTGCCGGTCGGAACCCTGTTGCCGGCGGCGGTCGGCGATCGGCCCGTGGTGGCCGCGTTGGTCAACTGCCGGGTCGAGGGCCTGGGTTGGCCGATCACGACCCGCTGCCACGTGCAGCCGCTGACCGCCGACCACCCCGAGGGGCAGCTGGTGTGGCGCCAGTCGCTGGCCTTGGTGCTGCTCGAGGCGGCGTGGCGCATCGATCCCGCACTGCATCTGGTGATGGGTTATTCGGTGGGGTACGGGCAGCGCATCGATGTGCTCGGGCCGGTCGACGGCGGCCTGGAGCGGTTGGCCCGGCGACTGCAAGAGCAGGCTTGCGGCCTGATCGCGGCCGGCGTGCGCAGTCGCCAAGAGTGGTGGTCGGTCGAGGAGGCGCTCGACCACTTTGCCGAGCGCGGCTGGCGCGGCACCGGCGAGCTGTTGCGCACCTGGTTCGGGCAGCGCGTGGCGCTTTGTACCTACGGCGAGGTGTACGCATTGGCGCTGACCCCGCTGTGCGACGATGCCCGGCCGCTCGGCGGCTTTCACATCCACGCCGACGACGACGGCCTGCTGTTGCAGTATCCGCGCGCAGCCGACGGCCAGTCCACCGGCGAGTCGGGGGTCCACGGCGCGGCGGCCCAGCACCGCGAGTTGCAGCAGATTTCGCGCCTGACGGTCGACATGACCAGCCCGCACGGCAAATGGCTCGCCGCGCTCGGCATCACGAGCGTCGGCGCCTTCAACGCCGCGTGCATCCAGGGCAACGTCGCCGGCATCATCCGCGTCGCCGAAGGCTTTCAAGAGCGCGGCCTCATCGACATCGCCGATCGCATCGCGCGGCCTGCGGGCCGAGGACGCCGTCCGCGCATCGTGACCATCGCCGGCCCCTCGTCGTCGGGCAAGACGACCTTCATCGAACGACTGAACGTGCAGTTGCAGGTCTGCGGGCTGCGGCCAGTCGGATTGTCGCTCGACAACTACTACTGTGACCGCGCCGACACGCCTCGCGATGCCCGGGGCGAATTCGACTTCGAGTCGCTGCAGGCGCTGCGCTTGCCGCTGCTGCGCGACCACGTCGAGGCGCTGTTGGGCGGCGCAACTGTGCAAACCGCGCGCTTCGACTTCCACGACGGCAAGAGCCTACCCGTCGGCGGCCCCCTGCTGGAACTCGGCGACGACGGCGTGTTGTTGATGGAGGGCATCCATGGCCTGAACCCGCAACTGCTCGCCGGATTGGCCGGGGAGGAAGTCTTCTCCATCTTCATCTGCCCGCTCGCGCAGTTGCCCTTCGATCGCCTCAGCCGTGTCCACGCCTCGGACGTGCGCTTGCTGCGCCGCATTGTGCGCGACCGCCACGGCCGCAACCACAACGCTGAATCGACGATCCTGCGCTGGCCGAGCGTGCGCGCCGGTGAACGCCAGCACATCATGCCCTACCAGCACCTGGCGAGCGCGGTTTTCGACTCGTCGCTGCTCTATGAACTGAGCGTGCTCAAGGTCTACGCGCAGCGCTACCTGCTCGAGGTGCCGCAGGACCACGAGGCGTTCGCGACCGCAGCGCGCCTGCTCGGCTTGCTGGACCGCTTCGTGACGATCTACCCGGACCACGTGCCGCCGACGTCCATCCTGCGGGAATTCATCGGCGCCTCCGGATTCGAGTATTGAACGCCGCGCCCCCGCGTGCCCCGCGCGCCAATCCGCGCTACCATCGGCGCCGCGCCGCCCGTTGCCGCGCGGAGACCCTGCACGCATGAAGACAGCCGTTCTTGTCGCGCCGTTCTTCCAGGACAACACCTTGCGCTATGTGCGCGCACTCACGGCGCTCGAGGACTGCCGGCCGCTTGTGCTGACCCAGGATACCCCGGACCGCCTGCCGGCCGAGTTGCGCGCGCGCCTTGCGGGTGTGCAGCGCGTCGGCAACTGCATGAACGGCCGCGATCTCGCCCGCGGCTGCCAACTGCTCGCCAAGGCGGCCGGGCCGGTCGACAGCCTGTTTGGCGTGCTCGAGCAGTTGCAGATCCCGTTGGCGCAGGCGCGCGACGAGGCTGGCATTCCGGGCATGGGCCTCGAAACCACGCAGAATTTCCGCGACAAGGCCACCATGAAAGATGCGCTCGGCCGCAACGGCGTGCCCGTCGCCCGGCACGCGCGCGTGGAAGCGGATGCAGACGCCATCGAGTTCGCTGATCGCATCGGCTACCCGATCATCCTCAAGCCGGTGGATGGCCTGGGGTCGCGCGGCACCTTCCGCGTGCAGCACCGCGCCGACCTCGACAAGGCCCTGCGCGCGCTGCGGCCAAGCATCGACGCCCCGGCCCAGGCCGAGGAATTCGTGGTCGGGGCCGAGCGCACCTTCGAGACGGTGACCATCCGCGGCGAACCGGTGTGGTGGTCGGGCACGTGGTACATGAATCGTCCGCTGGAAGTGCTCGAAAACCCATGGATGCAGTACTGCGTCATCTTGCCGAGGGAGGCGGACCTTGCCGAATTCACGGCCTTTCGTGCCACCAACGCCCGTGCGCTCAAGGCTCTGGGCATGGTCACCGGGCTGTCGCACATGGAGTGGTTCCTGCGCAAGGATGGCAGCCAGGTGGTCAGCGAGGTCGGCGCGCGGCCGCCGGGCGTGCACATCATGCCGATGATGGGCATGGTCCACGGCGTGGACATGATCGCACTGTGGACGCGGCTGATGGTCCACGAGACCTGGCCGAGCGACCTCACACGCAAATGCGCGGCGGGTGTGGCGTTCTTTCGCGGACAGGGTCGGGGCGGTCGCGTGGCCAGCGTCACCGGCTTGGCCGAAGCGCAGGAGGCAGCGGGCCAGTGGGTGGTGGACCGCAAGCTGCCCAAGATCGGCCAGGCGCGCTCGGACAGCTACGAGGGCGAGGGCTGGGCCATCGTCCAGGCGCCGGACACCGCGACGGTACAGGAAGCCCTGCGGCAGTTGGTGACCCGGGTGCAGGTGCGGTATGGGTGACCGGAGGTAGCAGACGGTGCCTGGGCGCGAACGGGGCACGGCGCCGACGACGAGATGCACTTCTACACCGCGCCGCCGCTGCGCGAGGAGCGACTGGAGGCGCTGGTAGCAAAGATCCAGTCGCGCCCCCCGCCGGCTTGGGCTACACTGCTGCCCCCGCCGCGACGGCCTGTACGCGCATGTCCACGCTGATTTCAAGCAGTTCCAACGCAAGCCACTCACCCCAGGGCGCCCGCCAGGTGCACCTGGTGTCGCTCGGCTGCCCCAAGAACCGCGTGGACAGCGAGGGCATCGTCGGCCAGTTGCAGCGCGACGGCTGGACCTTGACCGGCGACCCGGCCGCCGCCGACCTCTTGATCGTCAATACCTGCGCGTTCATCGAAGACAGCAAGACCGAGAGCATCGACGCCATTCTCGGGCTGGCCGACCACAAGGCCGCCCGGCCGGGCAGCAAGCTGGTGGTCGCCGGCTGCCTGGCGCAGCGGCACGCCGCGGACCTGGCGCGCGAGTTGCCCGAGGTCGATGCCTTCGTGGGCACCGGCGAATACGACCAGTTGAGCCGCCGGCTGGGCCTGGATGGCGGGTCGCCGACGTTGGTACACGGCGAGCGCAAGGGCCGGCCGGACTACCTTGCCGATCACCTGGAGCCGCGCTACGTCGCGCCGGCCACGTTTTCGGCGTACCTCAAGATCGCCGAGGGCTGCGACCAGGCCTGCTCGTTCTGCATCATCCCCAAGCTGCGCGGCGCACAACGGTCGCGCACCGTCGAGGACTGCGTGGCCGAGGCCCGCGCTCTGGTCGACCGCGGAGTGCTGGAGGTCAACCTCGTCGCCCAGGACCTGACGCACTACGGCATGGACCGCGCCGACCCGCGCGCGCTGACCCGGCTGGTGCGCGAACTGGGTCGCGTCGACGGTCTGCGCTGGGTGCGGCTGATGTACGCGTACCCCGACAACTTTGGCGATGACCTCGTCGACGCCATCGCCGAAACCGACAACTGCTGCAAATACATCGACATGCCGCTGCAGCATGCCAGCGATGCGGTGCTCACGGCCATGAAGCGCCGCACGACCCGAGCAGACATCGAGGCGCTGCTGCAGCGCTTGCGCGACCGCATTGCGGGTGTGGTCCTGCGCACCACGATGCTGGTCGGCCACCCGGGCGAAACGGAGGCGGATTTCGCGCAGCTCTTGGAGTTCGTGAAGACCTGGCGCTTCGACCGACTGGGCTGTTTTGCGTATAGCCGCGAGGACGGCACGCTGTCGGGTCGCATGGCGGGCCAGGTGCCCACCGCGGTCAAGAAGGCGCGGCGCGACCGCATCACCCGGGCCCAGCAGAACATCTCCGAGGCCATCCTCCAAGGCTACGTGGGACAGTGCGTCGAGGTGCTCGTCGAAGGGCTGTCGGAGGAGACCGAACTGCTCTTGCAGGGCCGCATGCGCGGCCAGGCCCCCGACATCGATGGTGTGGTGTACATCAACGACGCGCCGCCCGACATCGGCCGGGCGCAGATTCGGCGGGTGCTCGTCACCCAGGCCGGCGCGCACGATCTCGTCGGCGAGGTGGTGGCATGAAAGTGTGCAAGACGGCAGCATGGCTGGCCGGGGCGATTCTGACCATGGGGTGCGCCGAGACTGTGGACCCCGTCAAGCTGCCGCCGCCCGTGGCTGGCCTCGCCCACCCGGCGGTGGCGCGCGCGGGGGTTCCGGTGGTGTTCGACGCCAACCCGACGCGGGTCGCGGTGGTCAAGGACCGACCGGACCTCAGCGCGCGCATCAGCAATTTTCGCTTCGCAACCGCGGACGGCTCGCCGTACACCGACCAGGCCGGCGCGCAGTGGAGCCACACCTTTGCGCAACCGGGTACGTATGACGTCACGCTGCGCGTTTGGGACGACAAGGGCGGGACGTCGGCAGCGGAATCGCGCCTGCTCGTCGTCGCCGACCTCGCGGACACCTGCACGTCGACGGCGAGCGCGGCCTGCGACAGCGGCGTTTGCGGCGGCGGGGTCTGCACCAAGGTCGCGTGTGCGGGCGACGTCGCCTGCGACATCCTAGCCAACAAGGCACGCTGCGTCGCGGGCCAGTGTTCGATCCGTTGACCGCGGGTTCAGCGGTATTCCAACCCAATCCAACGACAGGGGAAACGATGAGGACGGCAGCGATCGGCAGGGTCTTGTGCGCGGCGCAGGTGGCGGTGTTCGGCGGCTGTGTCGGGGCGTCCGGTGGCGGCGGCGCGAGCGGCACCCAAATCGCTGGCGGCAAGCCAGGTACGCCCTGCACCGACACGTTGACGCCGATCGGCTGCTAGAACGCCGAGGGCAAGGGCCAAAAACTCACCTGTTCGGGCGGCCAATGGCAGGACCTCGACGCGTGCCCCGCAGGCGAGTACTGCACGGTTGAGTTTCAGACCGGCAAGTCCGTCGCCGTGTGCACCAAGACAGCGGTGCAGACAGTGGCCGACGTCACCGGCGGGGATGCCAGCACCACGGGCAGCGATGCCACCGCGCAGCCCGATGGCGACGCCGCCGCCGTGGACGCAGACGCGGATTCGGATGCGGACGGCGATGCGGGCGTCGCCGCTGATGCAGACACAGGCGCCGACGCAGACGCAGCAGCAGACGCGGACGCCGACGTCGATGCCGAGGGCGACGCGGTCACGGACGCCGAGACCACGACCGCCCTGTGTGGCAATGGCCTCTGTGAACCCGGTGAAGACCCAGCCAATTGCCCGGGCGATTGCACACCCAAACCGGCGTGCGGCGACGGCCAGTGCAGCGGCGGCGAGAGCGCGGTGTCGTGCCCCCAGGACTGCCCGGCGCAGTGCGGCGATGGCTTCTGCAGCCCCAGCGAGTCGCCCATGACCTGCCCCGGCGACTGCCCGAGCAAGTGCGGCGACGGCGCGTGCACCGGCACCGAGAGCGCCAAGGTGTGCCCGTCGGACTGCCCGGCCCAGTGTGGCGACGGCGCATGCACCGGGTCCGAAAGCGCCAAGACCTGCCCCGGCGACTGCCCGGCGGCATGCGGGGATGGCACGTGCACGGCGCCCGAAAACGCCGGTACCTGCCCGACAGACTGCCCGGCCAAGTGCGGCGACGGCATCTGCACGGCGCCCGAGAAGCCTTCGACCTGCAAGTCGGACTGCCCGGCCAAGTGTGGCGACGGGTCGTGCGACAGCCCCGAGACCCAGCAGTCCTGCTCCTTGGACTGCAAAGTCTTGTGCGGCAACGGCAAGTGCGAGGCCGGCGAGTCGAACGCAAATTGCCCACTCGACTGCACGACGGCCGCCAAATGTGGCGACGGCGTATGCGCGCCGAGCGAGAACTTCCAGTCCTGTGCGATGGACTGCGTCAAAGGCAGCTACGGCTGCAAGGGCATGTGCGGCCTCACCAGCAAGACCTCTGGCGGCACGGCGTGCTATTGCGACACGGGTTGCGTGGGCGCAGGCGACTGCTGCAGCGACTACGCCGCGTATTGTGGCGGCGGCACCTGCACGAAACAATGCGCCGGCAAGAACTGCGGGCCGGACGGCTGCGGCGGCACTTGCGGCACCTGCGCGAGCGGCTACACCTGCGACGCCGCCGGCGTGTGCACGGCGACCACCAAGTGCGGCGACGGGTTCTGCGACCCGCCCGAGACCTCGACCAGTTGCCCCACCGACTGCAAGCCCACCACGCACCCGTGCAACAACTACTGCGGCAGCAAAGCGAGCGGCTTCGCGTGCTACTGCGATTCGGCGTGCAAGAACAACAACGACTGCTGCACCGCCTCGGGCGGCAAGTCGAACACGTGCAGCGGTTCGACGTGCAGTAGCTGCAAGTAGGCGGCCGGCCGGCAGCGGCTGCGGTTCGGCCCCTGCGGAAGGCCAGGAGAGACCGACGATCAAAGGCAGAGCTTGGACACGCACGCCCCGGCGCTACATGAATGCGTGCCGGGGCAGGCCGCATCGTCTGCGCAACTGGCCGGCGCGACCAATTCCTGCTTCTTGCACGCGCCGTTGTCGCATGCGTGGCCGTCCCAGCACTTGTCGCCGAGGTTGCAGGTTGAGCCGGGGGTGCCGCAGGTCTTGGCGCGGGTCAGCGTTCCGTCGAGGCATTCCAACCCCAGCGCGCAAGGCACCGTGGCACTGCACGCCTGGCCCGATAAGGCGGCCTGGGTGCACACGTAGAGGTCCGCACTCTTGGCCGAGCAGCGACCGTTGCCGACGGCGCACGCCAGATCGACCGGTGCCGCACAGCTCTGGCCCAACGTCGCCGGGTCGCGCCAGGCGCGCAGGCACGAGGCGAGCGCGCGACCGACGGCCTGCTTGTCGCAGGCGCTGGCAGAGGCGTGCAACGCCTGCAAGCACGCCGATTTGTCCGCGTCGGCCAAGGTCACTTTGCCGCCGATCAGGGCGTCGTCGAGATCGGCGAAACCAGCCTTTGCGCATGCCTTCTGCCACACTGTCGAGCAGTTGGCGGGTGGCAGTCCCTTGCAGCAGGCCTTGGCGCTCTCGCACAAGGCGCTGGCGAACGTGCTGCACCAGGCATCGGCGCCAGGCGCCGCCGCGGAGTCCGCTTGGGCCTCGGCAGCCAGCGCGTCTTGGACCGCGACATCGCCGGAGCCGCCGTCCGAGCCAGGCGCGTCGGCCATCGCATCCTGCACAACGTCGGCAGGTGCCGGGGCGGCGGGCCGGGACTCGCCACACCCCAGGAACACTGCGACGGAAAGCACGAGAATGGCCCTTGGCACTGCGTCCTCCGTTGGCCGGCTCAGATCCCCGGCGCCGCCACCGTGCAGTCGCGCGAATCGCATGCGGCGGTCGCGGGACCCTGCAAGACCACCGGCCGGTGCTGCAGTTCCAGCCGGCCGTCGTCCTTGTGGCGCCACGTCGCTGTCTGCGGGTCCATGTGGTAGTCCACGGCCCATGCCTGCCAGTGGTCGGCCAGTTCGACCACCGCGGCCAGGAGCACCTGGAACTCGTCGTCGCCGGTCGCGGGCGAAAAACTGATGCGCAGCCAACCTGGTTTGCTGGCCTCGTCGCCCTGGTCCAGCGAACAGCGGATCTCGAAGCTGCGCGCGGCGCCGATGCCGAGCAGTTCATGGCCATAGGTGCCCGCGCACATGCAGCCGCCGCGGGTCTGGATGCCATACCGATCGCTGAGCAGCCGCGCCGCGAGGTTGTGGTGCAGCCGGCCCTCGTCAAACACCAGCGACAGGATGCCGAGCCGCGGCACGCCGAGGTCGCCCAGGATGCGGATGCGCGGGTGGGCGGACCAGCGCTCGACCGCCAGGTGGACCAGCTCTTCCTCGCGGCGGCGGATGCGATCGGTGCCGACAAGCCGTTTCAGGTCGAAGGCGAACCCGGCGCGGATGGCGCCGACGATGTCGGGGGTGCCGCCCTCCTCGCGGTGGCCGAGGTTTGCGGTATAACGCCACTCCCACGGCGAGGTGTAGACCACCGTGCCGCCACCAGGTTCGACCGGCACGCGCGAACGGAAGAGCTTCTTGCTGGCGACCAAGAGTCCAGGCGCTTGCGGCCCGCCGACGAACTTGTGCATCGACACGAAGATCGCGTCCTTGCGGCACAGCGGATCGGCCGGGTGCATGTCGATGTCGACGTAGGGCGCCGCGGCAGCGTAATCGAAACACGCATAACCGCCGCAGCGGTGCATGGCGCGGGCCAGCCCGTCGACGTCGTTGATGATGCCGGTGACGTTGCTCGCGGCCGAAAAGCTGCCGATCTTCAATGGCCTGTCGCGCCATTGCGGGTCGCGCAGCGCGGCCTCCAGTTGGCTCACGCTCACGCGGCCGTCGCCGTCGAACCCCACCATGTCGACGTCGGCGATGCTCTCGCGCCACGGCAGGTCGTTGCTGTGGTGCTCCATCTTGCTGATGAACACCACCGGCCGATCGGCGTCGGCAATGCGCTTGCGCACCCCCACCACGCGCTCGATGGGCTCGGGAACCAGCAGGCCAATCGCGCGGACCAGTTTGTTGATCGCCCCGGTCGCACCGCTGCCGCAGAACACCACCACGTCGTCGTCGTCGGCATGGACGTGGCGGCGCACCTTGTCGTGGGCCTCGTCGTACAGGTCGGTCATGAACCCGCCGACCGCGCTGGCATCGGTGTGGGTGTTGGCCATCCACGGCAACACCCTGTCGCGCACCAGGTCTTCGATGGGGCCGAACGGCAGCCCCGACGCAGTGGCGTCGAAATAGCGCTTGGGCAAGGTGCCGTGCGGTGTGCGGATGGTGGCGTCGCGGCCGATCAGGTGGTCGCGCAGCCAATCCAGGACGGGATCGCGGGTCACGCAGTGCTCCCTTCGACGACCAAGCGGGGCGCGTCGAACCAGTGTTCCAGACAGTCCAGGGCCGTGCCGTCTTCCCAGGCCAACATGGCCAGATCGGCGTCGCGATCGAGCGCCACGATGGGGTGGTGCCAGACCCCCAGGGCGTAGTTGACGCCCTGCCCCGGCGCGCCCAAGAAGGCGCGCAGTCCCGTGAGATCCGGGCCGCCGTCGTCGGCCGTCGGTGCCACGCACACCAGCATGCGTCCGACCACCAGCGGCAGGAATGCCTGGGTCGACGCCGGATGCCGCTCAAGGAGCTTGAGTTCCAGTGGCAGGGTTCGCGCGATGGACCGGAAAATGGCGAGGTTGGGGCGCGCGCCAGGCCTGAGATTCTCCAAATTCGCAGCCCAGTCGTAGCGAACGGCCGTACCCTGGTTGGCGGCGGCGGCCTGGCCGAGGCCCGCGGACAGCACCTGGCCGAATGGCGCAAAGGCGGCCGCGGACAGGGGTTCGCAGACGACGGTGGCGACCGCCATCACGAGCCCCGGTAGGTGCTGTACCCGAATTGGTTGAGCAACAACGGAACATGGTAGTGCGCGGCCGCGTCCACCACGCGAAACTGGACGGTGGCCTGCGGATAGAACGCCACCTTGCCTTGGGCGGCGAAATACGCGTCGAGGTCGAAGGTCACCCGATACACACCCGCCGAGCACTGGCTCGGATCCGTGAGCAGCGCCTTGATCCGGCCATCGGCATCGGTGACGGCCCGCCCGAGGGTGGTCCACTCGACGCCGTCGTCCAACTCCAGCAAGACCGCAACGCCGGCCGCCGGCCGCCCGAGTCCCTGGTCGAGAATGTGCGTGGAAATGCCCATGTCGTCCCCTGCCGGGCGCGTCAGCCCTGCCCTGCCGTACACTCGGCCAGCCAACGGCCCAGCCGCAGGCGCGTGATCTTCCACTGCTCGCGCGCGGCGACCGTCAACTCTGTCGCACGATCGTTGCCGATGCGGTCCCTGAGCGCCTGCAACGTCTCGGCCGCAGACTTGCCGGTCGCACACAGCAGAAAAACGAAGCCGAACCGCGCGAAATATTGGTCGTTCAACTCGGCCAGTTCGTGCAAAACCTGCGCCTCGGCCGCGGCAATGCCCGCCTGCTCGGCCGCCGACCACGCCGCCGACTGTGCCGACGCCGATGCCGCGGGCCCGGTCTGGCCCAGGCGCGGGTGGGCGGCAAACGCCTCCACCCAGTCGGCTTCCGACAGGTCAAACCACACGCGCTGGGCCGCCGCCAGCAGGTCGTCGACCCGGCCGAACGGCCCCGCGTTCGCCAACCGCTGCGCCCAAGCCTGTGAAGCGCAGACCGACGTCAGCACGCCAAACGCCCCCGTCGCCGCCAACTCGGCCAGCGCCTTGGCTTCCGCCTCGGTCGGCGACGGGCGCCCGTAGAACCGCATGCGGTTGACGCCGCCGTGGGGGTAGATGTGCACGCGAACGTGGGTCGCGGGCTGGGCGCCGACGGGTTCAAGCTCGTGGCGGCGGTGCTGGACCAGCGGCTGCAGATCCACCAGGGGCACCCAACCGTCGTCGGTCTGGTAGAGGTCCTGGAGTTCCTGCGGCGACTTGCCCGAGGCGTCCACGGCAAGGATGCGCACGGCCTGCGGCGCATTGCCCTTGAAGAAGTGGGTGTCGAGTTGCACGCGGTCGACGACGCCGCGGCGCCCCAACTGCAGCACACACCAGTCCGATCCCTTGGTGCGGCGCCGCTTGGTCTCCCAACCGTCGCCCATGTGCACGCCGCGCCCGGGCAGCGTCAGGTTGCTCGGAGGCCCAAAGAACTGGTCGCTGACCGCCACCTCGCGGCCGCCGTTCTCGATCGCCACGAGGTCGATCGAACCCGACCGCCAGAACGTGAACGGGTCAGGCACCACGGTCCCGGCGACCCGCAAGCGCGCGACCCCGCCGTCGGGATAGATGCGCAACTTGACGTAGGTCGCCCGTTCGCTGGGGGTGTCGAATGGCAGGACATTCGCGAAATCGGGCCTGACCGGCGTGCGCGGCAGCGCCACTTTCCACCCAGCGTGGTTCAGCACGGCGTCCAAGGGCAACAGCGGGTCGGCGTCCAGGATCTCCAGCGCTACCTGCTGCGGCGCGTTGCCCTTGAAATGGGTGGTGTCGGCGACGACGCCGTGGATGCGCCCAGGCATACCGAGCCGGATGACGCACCAGTCGTGACCGGGCGTGCGACGGCGCGCGCTCTCCCAGCCGTCCATCCACTTGCCCTTGTCGGTGTACTTGTCGGCGATCCACACGGGCGCCGAGGGCCTGATCAGGTTCTCTTTCTCCGCGAAATAGTCGTCGGTGGCGTACAGGGCGAACGCGCCCGTGACGTCGCTCGCCAGGTCGACGAGGCCCTCGAACGGCGCGGGGAGTTGGTTGGCGGCGCTCATCGGGCTCCTCTACGCGGAAGGTGGCGCGGGGAGCGCGATGGTAGCGCGAATGTAGCGGCGGCGGGTAGCGGCGAGCGTGTGGCAAGGCGTCGCTCCGCCCAATTCACGGCACGTAGTGGTGCACCAGCAGCCCCTCAACCCCTTGGAAGTGCCTGACATGGGCGGTCGCCAAGATCAAGCCGTGTTCGACCGCGGTCGCCGCCACCAGCGCGTCGCCGGCGCGCATGGCGTGTGAAAGCGCGAATGACTCGACGTACACCAGGGCGCGGTGCCCGATGTCCGCGGTCATCGGCAAGACCACGAACCCCAACTCGGACAAGAACCGTTTGATGATGCGCAGGTCGTGCCTGTCGCGCGCACCTTGAAGCAACTCCATGGCGGTCTGGACCGAGATCAACCGCTCGTCGTTGCCCTGGATGAGCGAAGCGGCTGATACGCGGCCACGCTGCGCCCAAATCAGGACATCGGTGTCAAAGAGCACGGAAGCGTCCGCCGCGCAGGTCGTCCACGACCGCCTGCACGTCGCGCTCGTCGTCGCGATGAGAGCCAAAGAACGGGTGGTCCACGACCTGCCCCGCATGCGGCACGCCAGCCGGGACGATGGTGCCGCGCACCTTGCCGTGACTGGTCAGGGTCAGGGACTGGAAAATAATAAGTCGATCACTCTAACATCAGGACGGAGCCGCGAGTCGGACCTTTGGTCCGCGAGCTGGCGACCCACGGAGCAAGCAAACGGGCCCGAGAAATGATTGAGTAAATCATTTCCTGGCCCTAACCGCTCGTGTTCGGGCACGAT
>VGRO01000136.1 GCA_016875335.1 Deltaproteobacteria bacterium
CCCCCTTGGGCCGGCGTCGCCACGGCCGAGGGGC
Organism: Deltaproteobacteria bacterium; assembly: GCA_016875335.1. Classification (GTDB taxonomy): domain Bacteria; phylum Myxococcota_A; class UBA9042; order UBA9042; family UBA9042; genus SXRM01. Next base: position 35 of record VGRO01000136.1, read on the forward strand.
GGGTGGAATCGATGAGACCGGCGGCCATCTGGCGCCCCCCGCACTCTTCCGCGGAGGGCGCCAGCAGGGCCAGATGCCTACCGGAACCAATAGCGATGGTTCATGTTGTAGCTGGAGCTGTGCTGCGGACCGTTGCACAAGTAGAGGTAGGTGTCGGTGTTGGTCTCCGCCATGTACACGTGGTGCCAGCCACCGTTGCTCGCGGTGCCCATGTTGATGCTGCACCCGGCGCCGCCCTGCGGGTTGCTGCCTGCGGTCACGTTGTAGCAGTTGATGCCCCAGCCGCCGACGTCGCCGCACTGGAAGTTGCCGCTCCAGGCCACGGCCCCGTCGCTGATGCGGTAGGACTTGACGCTGGTGGTGGTGCTCGACCCCTTGACATTGCCGGCCCAGGTCCATGTGGCGGTGTAGTTGTAGATGACCGCGTACTCATAATTGCCTGACGAATACTGGCTGTTGTAGTTCGCCTGGTCGAACATGACGTCAAAGTTGTTGTCGTCGCCGATGATGCCCTTGATCTGGGCGTCCGACAGCTTCCACGGGTTGCCCTTGAGCGTGAGCGCGTCGCCGATGCTGCCGACGGCGCTGGCTTTGCCGTGATGGCCGGCCTGATACCACATCTTGACGCCCATGGTCCAACCGCCACCGTCGCGCGTCATGTTGCACGGGGCCTGGAAGGCGTCGCTGGCGCTGCCACCGTTGGGATCGAGCCAATATACGCCGTCGCCGAGGTTGGGGAACTCTTTGTGCAGCGTCTTGCACGACTCGGCCGCAGAGCCCGGCGAGCTGCCGTCGGCGCCCTGCAAACCGGTCCACACCTTGCCGTTGCAACCCTGGAACACGTTGCCGGTCCAGCGAATGGCGCCAGCGTTGAGCGCCGTGCAGTCCGCGGCGTCGCTGCCGATCTTGACGCTGCCATCGACCAGCAGGTTGCCCTTGACCTGGACCTTCTTGCTCGACAGGGTCTGGATGTGCAGCGCCCACGAGAAATCGCCGTCCGTGGTGCCGTTCATCTGGTTCTTGATCGGGTCCTTGACCGTCAGCGACCAGTTGCCCTTGATGTTCTTGCCGATCCAGTCCTTGTTCATGTCTCCCGAGGCAATCGCCGTGTCCTTGTTGAACAGGACCTTCATCTTCTGACCCGACTTGCTCTTGCTGTACAGGATGTACGGCGTGCTCATGCCCGGGCCGAAAAGCTCGACCGTGATGTGGGTCAGATCGGAGTTGAAGATGTCGAACTCGACCCAAATGGCTTGCGCAAGTCCGATGTCGGGAAAGCTCAGGGTGTCGGACACGCCCGCACCCTGTCCGTCGATGATCTTGACCTTCTGGCCGCCGGACACGGAATCGATGAACTGGTTCCAAATCAGGCCATTGGAGATCTCGTCGATGGCGTCGGCTGGCACCTGCAACGGACCGCAGTCCAGCGAACCGTCGACCTTGAAGCCGTTGAGCACCAGGCCGCTGCCGCAGCTCGCGCCGACCTTGGCTGTCACTGGCTTGTTCTGCAAGTCGCCGTAGTTGCCGGTCTTGGCGACGTCGGCCAGCGCAGGCTTGTCCTTGAGATCGTTGTAGCTGCCGCTGCCGGCCACCGCCGCGAGCGACGCCACCTTGGCATAGGCATCGAGGTCCGTGGCCTTGGCGTAGCCGCCGAGGTCGGCCGTCTTGGCATAGCCGCTCAGGTCAGCGGCCTTGGCGTAGTTGCCGAGGTCGGTGGCCTTGGCGTATGGCTGGAGCACCGCAGCCTCCAGCGCGCCGGCCTTGATACACCCCGAGCAGTCGAGGCTTTCTGCCACCGCCGCGCGCTGGGCGTACAGGGCGGAACCCAACGGCTGCCGTGCAAGCTCAGGGTCCGATCCGATGGCGACGCCGAGCCACGCCGACGACAGGTTGAGGCCGGCTGCCGAAAGCGGGGTCTTGGCGCCGAGTTGCAGGGTGAACTGCCCACCTTTTGCGGTGACAGCCGCGGTTTCGGTCCACGCTGCGGTGCCGCCGCTTTGCTGAGGGTAGATGGCGACGGTGAGCGTATAGTTGCCGTCGGCCGCCGGGCCGCCACCCGCGGACGTGAGCACGCCTTCGAGGGTCGCCGTGGACGGGACGGCCGCGCCGGCCTGATCAACGGTGAGCAGCAGGGTCGCGGCGAAGGCGAGCCGCCAAGCTTGGGCCGGCAGACGAAAAAACAACATCAAGCGCTCCTCAGGCCGGCGGAATCGCCGCAGGCTTGCATTGGGGTTGGGCGGCAAGGCAGCGGCCCAGCGGGAATACGCGCCGATGCCGGCGCACGGGCGCTGATCGTCCACACGCCGCGGCTTGCCGTCAAGGTTTTCGCTGGATCTTTTGGTTGCCGCGTTGTTTGGGCGTAGGCAGTCGGTCGCCACCCATGGAACTTTGGGCGAAGGCCTGTCCTTGGGCGATCCAACCCGCCCGCCGGTTGCCCCGCACCCCTGCCTTTTGCCCCGCGCAGGTGTACAGTCGCGCCCGCCCGCCGCCGCGCTGGCGCCTTGCTCGCATGTCAGTCGCAATCGGCCAATCCCACGACCCCTCGCGCTTTCGCTCGCGCAACCGGGTGGGTCTGGTCCTGGGCGCCGTGTGCCTTCTGGCGCTGGCGGCTCGGCTGGTGGTCGTCCAGGTGGTGCGCGGCGACCGCTACGAGAAGTACGCGGTCATCGAACGGGTGTCCAAGGTGCGGGCCCAGGCACCGCGCGGGCTCATCAAGGCCGCCGACGGCACGGTGCTCGCGCGCAACATCGAGTCGCACAGCGTCGAGATTCTCACCCACCGCGTCAAGCCCGAGCGCATTGCGCCCATCGTCGACCACCTCGGCGTGTTGCTCGACTTGAGCGACACCGAGCGCGCCGACCTGTTGACCGAACTGCACAAGCCGGTGGACCCGCGCAAGCGCAAGCCGTTGTTGGTGCGCCGCGACCTGGTCAGCTCGCATTGTCCGTACGACTCGAGCCCACTCGAACTTGTCGCCGAACGGCCGCACCGCCATTGCAGCGCCTGCGGCCGTGGATTCGAGCCCGTGCCGGCGCGCAAGACCTGCCCCTTTGATCAGCGGCGGTTGGTGGCGACCGGCAAGGGCTGGCACTGCGGGGCGTGCGACCGCGACTTTGCCGAAGTGGACCAGTGTCCCTACGACGGCCAGGCGTTGCGCCGGGACTCCCACATCTTGCAGTGCCCGCTGTGCCGCCGCAGCTTCAACGACGAGGTGGCGGTCCTTCGCGCCAATGGCCACCGGTTGCCCGAGGTGCGGGTGGTCGCCGACATCCAGCGCGAATACCCGTTTCGCTACCTGGCGAGCCATGTCATCGGCTATGTCGGCTACGTGAGCCCACGCGACGTGGCGCCGCTTTTGCCGTTCGGGCCGCCGCGCTTTGGCTTGACCGATCGCGTCGGGCGTTCGGGCATGGAGGCGGCCCTGGACAGCGCACTGCGCGGCCTGGACGGCGAGCAGATCCTGGTCCGCAGGAGCGAAGGCGAGGGTCCGGCGACCGACCTCGACGATCTGGTGGCGGCGCTTCGACCGCGACCGGTGACCGCGGGGTTGAACGTGCGGCTGACGCTCGACCTCGAACTGCAGCGGGCGGTCAAGGTGGCGCTCAAAGACGTGTTTGCGGGCGCGGCGGTGGTCATCGACGCGACGACCGGTCACGTGCTGGCCATGTACGCCAAGCCGAGCTTTGACCCCAATGCGCTGGCCGGCAAACGCGCCCCGCAGGCCCGGCCGCTGGCCGACATCAGCGCCTATGCGCCGCTATTGAACAAGGCCCTCCACGGCTATCCACCGGCCTCGACCTACAAGGTGGTGGCGGCCATCGCCGGCCTCGAGGAGGGGCTCATCACGCCGCGCAGCGAACACACGTGTCACGGCCACTACGACTACGGAGGCCGACGCTTCCACTGCCACAACCGCCGTGGCCACGGTGAGGTGGACCTGTATGACGCCTTGCGCGCCAGCTGCGACGTGTACTTCTACCGCGTCGGCGAAGAACTCGGTATCGACCGCCTGGAAGCGTGGGCGCGCAAGCTGGGCTTTGGCGAGCCGACCGGCATCGAGATTCGCGAGGCTGTGGGGCGCGTGCCATCGCTAGGCTGGTACAAGCGCCACGTTCCAGGCGGGTACTATCCCGGCTTCGCGCTGTCCACGGCCGTGGGCCAGAAAGACGTGTTGGCCTCGCCGCTGCAACTGGCCCGGGTGTACGCGGCAGTTGCCAACGGTGGCTGGTTGCCACATGCCACGGTGGTTGCGGGGTTCGAGGACGCCCAGGGCAAGCTGGTGGCGCCCAACCGCGAGCCACCGCGGCGGCTGGAGCTGCGCAAGACCACGCTGCCATGGATCCAGGACATGCTGTTCGCCGTCGTCAACGAGCCGGGTGGCACCGCCTTTGGCAACCAGCCCGCACTGGCGCAGATGGCCGGCAAGACGGGCACCGCACAGGCTCCGCAAAGGGTGCGCAAGGATGTGGCCGAGCGGTTGCGCGAGGATCCGGCGGCCCTGCAACGGCTGTCGGCGTGGTTGCAGAACGATCACGCGTGGTTCATTGGCTGGGCGCCGTTCCGCAATCCCGACATCGTGGTGGCCGTGCTGGTCGAACACGGCGGTTCGGGTGGCCACAACGCCGCGCCCATCGCTCGACAGATCGCCGACGCTTGGTTCGCCAAGCACCCGCCCAAGGCGCCGCCGGTCGCGGTGCCCAAGCGCGAGCGCAAGAAGCAGCCCGAGGCGCAGCCCGTGGACGACAGCCCCGACGAGGCCGCTCCGGGCGACGCCGAAAGCGGGCCGAGCCTGCCGGACCCTGATCCGCAGCCCGAACCCGGCGCAGGGGCTGAGGACGCGCCGTGACCGTTCGGGTGCGGCGACTTGCGCCCGCTCGCCCTTGCCACTACGGTACGGCACCGGGCGGTTGGCTGCGCCAGCGAGGTGGACGATGTCGTGGAAATCGCAGGCAACAGCGACAGTGGCCGCCGGCATTGCCATGGCATGGGCCGCTGGGTGTGGCGGACCGCAGTCGCAGACCCAAGGCGCCATCGACGTCCCCGAAGTCGCGGCGAGCGACGCCGCTCCCGCGCACGGCTGGGCGGGCACTTGGCGCACATCCCGGGGCACGCTGGACCTGGTCCAGGACGGCACGCGCATTCTGGGGTCGTTTGCTTACAGCGAGGCCGGCCAGGAGCGCATGGGCATCCTCATCGGCACGCCCAAGGGCAACCGCCTGGAATTCAAGTGGTCGGTCCAAAAAGGCAGCGGCAAGGGCCAGGGCCGTTTCGTCCTGCACGCCGACGGCAGCAAGTTCTCGGGCACCTTTGGCAACGACCTGTCGTGTACCGACGCCGGAAAGTGGAGTGGCTTGCGCAGCGACGACACTTTGCTGGGATACTAAGGGACTGGAAAACAATAAGTCGATCACTCTCACATCAGGACGGAGCCGCGAGTCGGACCCTTGGTCCGCGAGCTGGCGACCCACTGAGCAAGCAAACGGGCCCAAGAAATGATTGAGTAAATCATTTCCGGGCCCTAACGGCGATACCGACTGGGATACCGACCGGGAGAGTGACCGGCTTGCCAACCGAGGTACGGACCGGGCTACGGGCCTGTCGGACTATCGTCCGACAGGCTCCTACTGAACGCCCTTGCCGCAGACCGCCGCGAACACCTGGGCCGCCAGCTTCTCGCCTGAAGCCTTGCCGCAGTCGGCGGCCGGGTTGTCCCGCTTGCTGCACCCAGGCCAATTCAGCAGTTGTGTCTTGACGCTCGCGCAGGAGTCGGCCTCGGTCGGCGCGCCGAACTCGACCTGCAGCGTCGGCCCCGCATTCTTGCCGTAGGGCGCCGGAAAGGTCACGGCGATCCCCGCGCCGGGACCGGGGCAGGCGCACGCCGGGCTGTACGGCCAAAACAGGTGCTTGCCGACGGTCTTGACCTGGTAGGTGGCGTCGGGATTCTGGCGCTCTGCGTCGAACTCGGCGACCAGTTGGGTGGCGTCCGCGGCGAGGTGCGCGACCTTGAGCACCGTTTTGGTCCCGCACTTGGCCTTGGTGGCCGCGGTTTGGTGGGTTGCCAGCGTGATGGCCGACAGCGCCCGCAGGTCGATGGACACGTCCTTGCCGACGTTGACCTTGAGCCGCAGCTTGCCGTCCAGTTGCAGGCTCTCGCCCAGCTTGAGCGCAGCAAAGCTGATCTCCGCCGCGCCGATGTCGGTGGGCACGGAGGCCAGGCTGATGGCGCCGCTGTAGGGTCCACCTTTGAGCTGGCAGCCGGTCAGCGCCACGGCAATGCCGGTGGGCTTGTTGTTGGCGCAGGTCACGGTGGCCTCGGCCTTGCCGGACAGACACGGCACCTGCACGGCGGGGCCGCACGCCCCGGCATCCCAGCCGCCTGCCACCACGTCCTTGACCGCCGGTACTTCGAGCAACTCCCGCACTGCCGACAGCGTCGTCAGCATGCCGGCCAGCGACCCGGTCGTGCGCGCGTACACGTCGCTCAGCACCGCCGGCGCGCTGAGGAGGTCGGTGACGGTCACGCCGCCCTTCTCGCTGATCTTGGCTTTGAGCCGCTCCGCCAGGGTCGGCGAGATCTTGCCGGCGCATGCGAGGTCGTCGAGCGCATCGTTGACGATCTTGGTGGCGAAAGCGTCGGCTTTCTTCTTTGCGGCGGCTTGGGCGTCGTCCACCGCGGCCCCGGCCTTGGCGCCAATCTCCGTATTGCAGGACGCCATGGCACACGCGACGGCGACGGCGGTGCTGGCTGCGAAAACAAGGCGAAACATGGGGCTCCTCTGCGCGAACGGGCTGCCTGCGCGACCGCTGGCGACTGTACGCCGATGCAGAGGGAGCGGCAATGCGGGGCCGGCACGCCCCACGACTGCGCCGAACGCGCGAGGATGGGCCGCTTGCTGCACGGGACAGCCATGTCCTCACTCGAAAACACGCTATTGGAAGCGTGGGGCACGCAAACCCCACCGCGCCACCCAGGCAATGTGGCCCGGCTGGCAACGTCCGCGAGCCTGCTATCCTCTTGCGACCCAAACGGCAACGACGCCGCGCGGGCCGGGGTGTTGGGGGGCAACATGTGGCGCAACACGTTGAACCTCGGTCGGTTTGTTGAACTCGTCGCGGTGCTCATGGCGATCACGGCGGCGACTGCGGCGTGCCTGCCCGAACCTGAGCAGGGCCTGCCCAACGAGCTCGCGCTCGACACGTACGGCACCCTCGGCGCAGGCGTCGGCGCGGCGGAATACGGCCCGGCGATCTGGAAGCCGACCAGCAACTACGTCAACGCCTCGCGCAAGCCCGGTCAGGTCAAAATCGTGGTCGTGCACACCACCCAGGGGTCGTTTGCGGGCGCCGTCAGCTGGATGCAGAACCCCAAGGCCAAGGTGTCGGCGCACTACTGCATCTCGAAGAAGGGCGAGGTGGTGCAACTGGTCAAGGAGGAGGACATCGCCTGGCACGTCGGCAGCGAAAACGGCTACACCATCGGCATCGAGCACGAGGGCTTCGTCAGCGACGCGAACTGGGTGACGCCGCAGTTGCTCGACGCCAGCGCCAAACTGTCGTGCTACCTCGTCAAGAAATGGAAGCTGGCACCCACCAAATCCAACATCAAGGGCCACGTCGAGTTGCCCAACCAGACCCATACCGATCCCGGCAAGTACTGGCCGTGGGACAAGTACGTCGGCATGGTCGCGGCGTGCGTCAACGGCACCCCGCCTCCCACCGGCTGCCCAGGTGGCTGCGACGACAAGAACCCGTGCACCACCGACGCGTGCAGCGGCAACAAGTGCGTGCACACCAACAACACCGCTAGCTGCTCAGACGGCACCGGGTGCACCAGCGGCGACAAGTGCAGCGGCGGCAAGTGCCTGGCCGGGACCAAGAAGATCTGCGACGACAAGAACGTGTGCACGACCGACGGCTGCGACGCCAAGTCGGGCAACTGCGCCTTCGCGAACTCGACCTCGCTGTGCAACGACGGCAATGCATGCACCACCGGCGACAAGTGTGGCGGCGGCAAGTGCTCGGGCGCGGCCAAGGTCTGCAACGACAACAACCCGTGCACCGACGACAGTTGCGCGGCCACCACCGGCGCGTGCAAGTCCGTCGCAAACAGCAAGCCGTGCGGCGACGGCAGCGCCTGCGCCGGGGCCAGCGTGTGCAGCGGGGGCAGTTGCGTGCCCGGCAAGCCCAAGACCTGCAACGACAACAACCCCTGTACCGACGATGGCTGCAACGCCAAGACCGGTGTGTGTACCTACGTGCCCAACGCCGCGCCGTGCGACGACGGCAGCGCGTGCAGCACCGGCGACACCTGCGCCGCGGGCGCGTGCAAGGCGGGTGCGCTGGTCCAGTGCAACGACAACAACCCGTGCACCACGGACGCCTGCAAAGCCGGCGCATGCTTGCACGTCCCGAGCCAGGCGGGCTGCGACGACGGCGACCCGTGCACCGGCGGCGACAGCTGCGCGACCGGCGCCTGCAAGGGCACGCCCAAGCTATGCAACGACGCCAATCCGTGCACCAGCGACGCCTGCGTGTCCGGCGCCTGCGTGTTCGGGCCGCTCGCCGACGCGTGCGACGACGGCAACGCCTGCACCGACAACGATAGCTGCGTCAACCTTGCGTGCGTCGGCAATCCCCTCCAGTGCGACGACGGCAAGCCGTGCACCACGGACGCGTGCAAGGACGGTGCCTGCACCCACACGGGCGGCGCCGCGGTCGGCACCACTTGCAAGGGCAACGACCTGTACCAGACCGACGAATGTGGAGCGGTTGCCAAGAAGGTCAAGACGTGCGGCGTTGGCAACGTCTGCAAGGCCGGCGCGTGCCAGCCTGCGGCCAACCCCGATGCGGGGCCAAGCAATGAACCAGACGCGGCGGCCCGCGAGGACGACGCTGTTGCGCAGCCAGACCTCTCCAGCCCAGGGCGCAGCACAGACACCCAGCCGGGACGCGGAGCGGACACGCAGTCGGCTGGCAACGATGGCGCCGCGCCGGCCGGCCAGGACGCCGGCAGCGTATCGGGCAGCGACACCGGAGGATCTGCGGGCAAGGACGGCAGCATTGCGCGCGCCAAGGACACCGGGGCCGTTCAACGCGGCAGCGGCGCCTCCGGCGAGGCCAATCCCGACACGGCGAGTCCGTTCTACACACCGCCGGCCGCCGATTCGTCGTGCACTGCTGGGCCAAGCAGTCGCGTCGGTTCCGGGTGGTGGCTCGCGCTCGCCTTGGGTGTGCTGCTTGCCAGGCGGCGCCGCGCTGCGTAAGCCGAGATGGAGGTCCAGATGAGCCTCAGGCGTATTGCCGCGGTCGTCGCGTGCCACGCTGCAACGGCATGTGTGGATGCGCCCGGCGCACCGTGGGCCGAACCTCCGCCCGGCATGCCCAATGAATTCGCGGTTGTCGAAGGGGCGCTCAATGGCGCCGAGTACGGTCCGGCTGACTGGCAGGCTTCTGTGAACTTCAAGGTGGCCAACCGCGGCGTCGGCAGCATCAAGACCGTGGTCGTCCACACCATCCAGGGCAGTTACGCCGGGTGCATCTCGTGGTTCAAGAACCCGTCGGCCCAGGTCAGCGCGCACTATGTCATCAGCAAGACCGGCGCCATCACCCAAATGGTCAAGGAGAAGGACATCGCCTGGCACGTCGGCAGCGAAAACGGCTACACCATTGGCATCGAGCACGAAGGGTACGTCAGCGACGCCAACTGGGTCACGCCGCAGATGCTCGACGCCAGCGCGCTATTGACGTGTTACCTGGTCAAGAAATACCAGTTGCAGGCGAGCAAGGCCTCCATCAAGGGCCACGTCGAGTTGCCCAACCAGACCCATACCGACCCAGGCAAGTACTGGCCGTGGGACAGCTACATCGCCAAAGTCGGGGCGTGCGTCAATGGCGGCGTGCAGCCGCCCACCTGCCCCGCCAGCTGCGACGACGGCAAGGCGTGCACCAACGATGCGTGCAGCAACGGCCAGTGCGTGTATTCGCCCAACACGGGCGCGGTGTGCTGGGACGGCGACGCCTGCACCGCCGGAGAGAAGTGCCAGAACGGCGCGTGCGTGGGCGGCAGCATCGTCAAGGACTGCAACGACAACAACCCGTGCACCAACGATGGCTGCACGGCCGGCAACTGCACGCATACAGCCAACGGCAACGGCTGTGACGACGGCAACCCGTGCACGGGCGGCGACAAGTGCCAGAACGGCGCGTGCAAGGGCGGCACGGCGGTCGCCTGCAACGACAACAACCCCTGTACCGACGACGGCTGTGCGGCCGGGGCGTGCACGTACTCGAACAACGCGGCGCCGTGCGACGACGGCAATGCCTGCACGGGCGGCGACCACTGCCAGGGCGGCAAGTGCGGCGCGGGCGGCCCTGTAGCCTGCAACGACAACAACCCTTGCACGACGGACAGTTGCAGCGATGGCAAGTGCAACCACGCGGCCAAGACAGGCCCCTGCGACGACGGCAACGCCTGTTCTACCGGCGAGGCGTGCAGCAACGGCAATTGCGCTGGCGGCGCGCCCAAGCTGTGCAATGACGAAAACCCGTGCACGTCGGACAGTTGTCTGGGCGGCAACTGTCTGCACGGGGGCGTCGTCGGTTCCTGCGACGACGGCGACGACTGCACCGTGGAGGACTACTGTGCGCAAGGCCTGTGCTTGTCGGGCCTGGCCAAGAACTGCGACGACGGCAATCCCTGTTCGTCCGACAGTTGCGCGGACGGCAATTGTACGCATAGCGGCGATTGCACCTTGGCCGCCGATGCAGGCGCGGCCGACATCGACCACGGCGACGGCGGGGCCCCGAACGCGGACGCGGCGCCGGGTTTGGCCGACATCGATGTCCTCGACGGCCGACAGGACGGCGCGGGGCGCGGCGGCGACGGCGCCTTGGCTTTCGACGCGCACGGGGCCGACACCACCGCGGGAATCGTAGGCGCTGGCGGCTCAGGCGGCGGCCTGTGTGCGGCGCAGCCCGTTGCGCGCGGGCCGTGGGTGGTTGGGTTGCTGGTCGTCGCGGTTGGCACGGCCATCGGCCGGCGGCGGCGGACCTGACGACACACGTCCCCTCGTCCTACCCCGGCCGCTGGGTGGACCGCAATTTCGCGGTCGGCCTGTGCGTTTCGCTGGGGCTTGCTGCGGCCGGCGGTGCGGTGGTGGTGCGGCTGCGGCCGCGGCCGGTGGTTTTGCCACCGGTACCTGTGTACATGGGCGTGGTCCTGCCCAGCGAGCCTGCTCGCCTTGCACCGCGCGCACCGACGCGGCCACCGAGCCTTGTGCAACCGCCGCCGGCCGAAGCACCCGCCCCTGCGCCGGCCCCGCGCGCCGCACCGGCCCGAGCCAGGCCTGCTGCGCGCGCGGCTGCTGCTGCCTCCGCTTCCGGCCCATCGACGACTTCGCCGCGGGGCCAGGTCGCAGTCGAGGCCGCGCCCACACCGGCCCCGCCGCGCACGGGTTTTGGTGGGCCGATCGCCCCCTTGCCGCAGCCTGCCGGGCCGCCTGGCGCGCCGCTGCCCCACGACACGGTGTACGGCGCCGACAGCGTGGACACCCAACCCGAGCCGCTCGACCAGCCGGCGCCGGAGTATCCCAGTTGGGCGCGGTCGGCTGGCGAGGCCGCGGTCGTGGTGGCGCGTTTTGTCGTCACGGCCCAGGGCGGCGTCGCCGATGTGCAGGTGCGGGTGACCGAGGGCGACCCGCGCTTCGCCGCCGCTGTGCGCGCCGCGCTGGCACAATGGCGGTTTCGGCCTGCAACCAAAGCCGGGATCGCTGTCGCCGTCCGCGCAGAGCAGGAATTCCGCTTCGATTTGCTGCCGTGACCTTTCGCGTCAGCAGCCATCGGCCTACATTGGCCGCCCCACGCGCCAAGCGCCGTCAGGACGACCATGACCGACGACATCAAGATTTCGCGCACCCGCGCCCATGAGCTCGTGACCGGCGGCGCCAAGCTCATCGACGTCCGCACCGAGGCCGAATTCGCCATGGGCGCCGTACCGGGCGCCGTCAACATTCCCGTGCAATTCATCGCCCAAGGCATCGACCAGCACGCGCAGACGGGCGATACCCTGGTGCTGTACTGCAAATCGGGGATGCGCAGCGACCTTGCCGCCAAGGTGCTGCGGGGTATGGGGTTTGCCAAGGCATATAACCTTGGGGGGATTGGGCAGTGGTAGGCAGGAGCTACAACCGCACCCCAACCGCCCACAGGCTCTTGCCAACGGGCGGCGCCACGACGGCCTCTAGCGCGCGCACCACCGGCACGACGGCGCGGTCATAGACCACAGTCGCCCGGCCATCGAGCCGGCGTTGCCGCAGCAGCCGACCGGCCACGAACCACGGGATGGCGCCGGCGCTGTCCATGTAGCCGGCGCGCTCCACCTCGAATCCGGCGGCCCGCATGCGGTCAGCGAGTTCCAGCTTGCGATACCGTCTCACGTGGTCGAACACCTCGTCCAGCGACCCAAAAAGCGCCGGCAGCGCGGGCACGAACACGCAGACGGCGCCGCCCGGCCGCAGCAGGCCGTGCAGTTGACGCAAGACGGCCGCGTCGTCGGCGATGTGTTCCAGGACGTTGACCATTACCGCGGCATCGAAGGGCGCTGCCCGCAGCTCGGTGGGCAGGTCGGCCAGCAGCGTGTTGGCGACTTGTACGCGACGGTCCGCGGCAAAGCGCGAGGTCAAGCGCGGCGCAAGGTTGGCGGCCGGCTCGACCAGAACCGCGGCGGTGGCCCGAGGCAGCCACGTCGCCGAGAAATTGCCTATCCCAGCGCCGACTTCGATCACCCGGCCGTGCAGCCATGGGGCAAAGTGGCTGTCGATCCAGGCGTTGTAGCGCGGCATGTCGGCCAGCGCTTCGAGGTCGTGGCCGTCATAGTGCGACGGGTCGGGGGTCTGGGCCATGCGGACCGCTACTTGGGCGAGCGGCAGCAGCGAATGCCGAGCGAGAACGCGCTGGTTGCTGGTTGCGCGAACGCCCGCGCCGAGGTGCGCAGTTCCGGCATGTTGTCCTGGAAGTAGCCGCCGCGCACCGACCGCTCCGTGCCCGTTGCGGGGCCCTTGGGCGCTGTGGTCGAGGTTCCGGCCGCCGCCAGCTCGGCATAGTAGCCGCCCGCGTACCAGTCGGCGGTCCACTCGCGCACGTTGCCGGCCATGTCCAGGACGCCAAATGGGCTTTTGCCCTTGGGCAACTGCCCGACGGGCTGCAGGCCGCCGCACACGCCACCCCAGTTGGCGAGGTCGCAGCCGGTCGCCGGCGCGTTGCCCCAAGGAAAGCGCCGCCCGTCGGTGCCGCGAGCTGCAAGTTCCCATTCGGCCTCGCTGCACAGGCGCCCACCGCCGGCCCACAGGCAGTAGGTGTTGGCCTGCGCCCACGAGACGTAGTTGATCGGATGCTGCGACTTGCCAGCCTGGCCCCACGTGGCCTGCGGTCCGCTGCCCGGGGCGACGCACGCACCGCCGGTCACACACGCTTGGTATTGGGCAACGGTGACTTCGTGGGTGTCGATGTAGAAGGTTGGCACAACCACGGTGTGGGCCGGCTTCTCGTTCGGGTTGCACCAAGGGTCGGCTGCGGTGTTGCAGCCCTGCGCGTAGGTCGTCCCCTGGACGAGGGTCATGCCGGCGACGGTCGGCGCCGCCACGCATTGGCCCTTTTGCGCGTCCTTGCCACACCACTTCGCAGCGCCACAGGGTGCGGCAAAGCTCAAGGGAGGGTGGCTGCAGCCTTTGGAGGCCGCACAAGCGTCTGCCGTGCACGGGTTGCCGTCGTCGCAGTTGAGCGGCTTGCCTGGCGTGCACTTTTCGGCCACGCACTCGTCGGCGGTGCACAGGGACGCGTCGAGGTCGCACGGCCCGGTCGAGGCGGAATGCTGGCAACCGCCGTTGGCGCAACCGTCGGTCGTGCAAGCGTTGCCGTCCTCGCAGACATTGCCAGCGCCCACGCAAGCTCCGGTCTTGCATGCATCCTTGGGTGTGCAAGGGTTGCTGTCGTCGCACGGTTGCCCGTCGGCTAGCGGGGCCGCGACGCACTGCCCGGTGGTCGCGACGCAACTGACGTACTGGCACGGGTCCGTCTGCGCGCAGTCCTTGGTGGCTCCGCCCTGGCACACATCGTCGTTGCAGGCGTCGTTCAGGGTGCACAGGTTGCCGTCTTCGCAGGGGCTGGCGTCGGCTGGCAGGTGCGTGCAGCCCGCCTTGGGATCGCAGGCATCCTTTGTGCACGGATTGTCGTCGGCGCAGTCCACAAACGAGTGTGTGCAGCCGCTGGCCGCCGTGCAACCGTCGGTGGTGCACGGATTGCCGTCGGCGCAGGGCGTGGTCACGGCAGTTGGGTTGCATGCGCCGGCCTGACACTGGCGGGCCTGGAGGATCGGCGATCCGGCCTCGACCAGGCATTCTGCGTCGCCACAAGCCTTTCCATCCTTCTCTGCGAGCAGTTGACACGCCGGAGGCGCGCCCCCGGTCGAAAGGCAGCGGACGTACTGGCATGCCGGTGCCTGGACCGCCTCGGCGCAGGCCTGGTCGCTGGTACAAGGTGCGGCGGCATCGAGGGCGGCATCGGCCGGGACATCGTGCGGCGCCGCGACGTCCAGGGCAAACGTCTCGCTGGCGCCACGTGCAGCATCCAAGGCGGGATCGGCATCCGCGACGGCATCGACCACCTGGCCCACCGGCCGGAACTCCTGCTTGCTCGGCGACAAGCAGCCGACGGCCGAGGGCAGGGCCACAAGGATCCAGAGATGTCGGATTGCGTGCATGGCGGGACCGCGGCGCCCGGGATGCGGGGCCGGGTGCACAGGCTAGGCCCGCGCGCCTTCGCGGTCAAAAATCACCGGCCGGTGCGGCAGGCGCAGCACAGGGTCAGTCGTGTCCTGCCAGTTCGTCGAGGTGGGCACCCGCCACCGCGGCGTCGCCCCAGCGCGATGCCTCGAGGTCGGCCAAGTGGCGGTCGATGCGCCGCATTTCGGCAAAGAACGGCGCACCGCATGCGGTCGGCCGGGCGTTTTCGAGCACGGTCGCCGCCCCAGCGCGGTCCAACTGGACGATGCGGGCAAAGCGCGCCTGCCAAGCCGCGTTTGTGGCGAACGCATGGCCTGCGTCGGCCATTGCCTCATAGAGGCGCGCCACCGGCTGAAAGGCGTGGACGGCCAAGACGACGCCGTGCAGGGGCCGCGGATCCGGCCGCACCGGCGACGCATAGAGCGGTGACCAGGCATTGTGCAGAAGCGGATCGAGGTGAAACGCGGCGTTGATCTTGTTGTGCTGGTACTCGTGCACCAGCGCCTCGGCCATGGTCATGACCTGGGGGTGCAGCGTCATGTACAGCGTCCCCACGGCCTCCTTGTAGCTCGCCGAAAGGTGGCGCTCAGCGTCCCAGCCGACGGCGACCACCACCCGAGCAATCAGGCGCAGTTCGCGGCCCAGCAGGGGCAGGTGGGCGTCCACCAGGTCCAACGCCTCGCGCAGCGCCGCCACCCATTGGCGCGGATCCCTGCCGCCCCAGTCCGGCCGATTGCCCTGCTTGTCCGGGTGGGCCTCGACCATTGCCAGCGGGTTGTTGTCGCAGTCGGTGACCCAGAGGCCTGGGACGATTTCGTGGTAGGGGCGAGTGACACGGGCCGCCGCGTACTCTCCCGCTCGGGGGGCGGCCAGATCAACGGTCGTCTCGTGTTGACCGGCGCGTGCGACCAGTTGGCCGTTGGCAAACTGCACGGTGGCGTCGGCGGTCGGCCACACGGCCAGGTTTGCCCCGGGCGCACACAGCAGTCGGTCAGACTGGCCCGCTGGCGGCCCCACAACGACAGGCGAACCCAGGCGCCCGGCGATGGCCAATTCGAGCAGGACTTGTTCACAGCAGGCGCGCAGCCAGCGATTGAGCGCCGCCCCGTCGCCGCCCTTGTGCAGTTGCCCCGCGATGCAATGTACGAACGCCGATGCCGTCGGCATGCGAAAGAGCGCAATTGCCGTCCCTGAATGGGCGGCGTCGGCCCGCGCCAAGACCGCCAGCGTTTGCTGGTACAGTGCCCGGTTGTGCGCCGCAATGGCGGCCAGGGGTACACTGCGAAAGCCGCGCACGGTTCTGGCCAGGAAAAGTCCAAGGACTTGGCGGGCCGTGCCGACGCCGCCGACCGGCTCGGTCAGGTCACGCAGTTCAATTTGGGCCGTCGTCGCGTGCATGGTGGAACGATACCGCGGGAGCGCGACCGTGCAAACCGCCCCGTTGCCGCCGGGCCGTTGACCTTAGAGGGTGTAGCCAAATCTCGTCTGTTGCGAGGTCGAAGAGCATGCCGGCAGATCGCGAGCGCGCCCGCAGCGACCGACCGAGGCGCACTCGCAGTGCGCCGACCGAGCCAGTAGCACACTGAT